>JAJDEI010000252.1 GCA_029259845.1 Planctomycetaceae bacterium
CCCCCTCCCAACCACTACCACCCCCCTCCGCCCCCGGGTCCCACCCCCCCCGCCCCCCCCGGCGCGCGGCGTCGCCCCGCGGCTAACAGTGACTCAACCTCACCGTCATACCCGACCGTCTTCAACCACGCATCGTCGAAGGTCGTCAACCAGTTACTGAATGCACCTTGGAGTGCGGTGGTTGGCTGGGGGCAGTTCAAGGTGAGTTTCGCGATAGGCGCAAATGAGGTTCGCCTCGATCTCCTTTGGATCTTCGTGCTCGTCAGTGAGGGAGCATTCGAATACGAACGCCTTGCCTTCATACAACTCCTCAATCGCGTTACGGACCCACGACTCTGCGGGCGAGCGAGTGTTGAAAACCCGACCGAAGATCCCTTGTTTTCCCTTTTGACGGCCTCCTCCAGCCTGCCCGATGTACACCACGTTCGACGATCCACGGACACGACAATGCCGCTGGGGTTGCCTTCGTCAGTAGCATCGCGGTGACGGCGGTGTGGACTCGTTCCTTGTTGAAGTACGGAGCTTCCCTGCGCACGACGTCGAACATCTTTGCCTTCATCCGGCGGTGAATCTCGGAGCCCATGCGCATTTTCTCTTCAGGTGTCTTCGTTCGGAGATGCGCGACTTGCTCGTCGGTCAGCAACTCGACGTGGTCGAGATTTATGGCCATTACTGCACTCCTCATCGGCGATTGTTCGTACCCACGGGGCGTAGGCCGTGGGTTTGGTCACTCTCAAGGCTCGACTCTCAACACGATCATTATTCTCCGACCGCCTCCCGATGTAAAACCAGTCGTGGGCCAGTCATGGCGAAACGGTCAGCCATCGATCGGGCGTCCAACCAGTCGTACGAGCCCCCACAAGCCGACCATGCCGAGGGGGAGGGAGACGATCCACGACATGCCGAAGCCGGCCGGCACGCAGCCGATGGCCAACGCGACTAGTCCGACACAAACCGCGTAGGGGAGTTGCGTCATCACGTGGGCCAGGTGATCGCAGTCCGCCGCGACCGACGACAGGACGGTTGTGTCTGAGATGGGGGAGCAATGGTCGCCGAAGATCGCCCCGGCCAGCACGCCGCCGATTGACGCCAACATAAGCGGGTGACGGTCGGCGTCGATGCCGGCGAGTAGAGAGGAGTCGCCGGCGATCAATCCGTAGGTCACGCTGATGACGAGCGGAATCAGCAGTCCCATCGTCGCCCACGAACTGCCGGTCGCAAACGAGACGGCGGCGGAGAGCAGAAAGGCGACCGCCGGCATCCAGGCGATGTCCAACCGCCCGGTGGTCATCTCCACGAGGTAACCGGCCGTGTTGAGATGGTCGGCGTCGCAGACCATCGCCACGGACCATGCCAGCACGAGAACGGCCGTCCCCAGCAGCATGCTTCTCGCTCCGTCAAGCCACGCGGCGACAGCCGCTCCGAGCGACAGGCTGCGGGTGACGATTGACGTCATCACAGCGGTCATCGATGCCAGAAATGACGCCACCAACAGCACACGATTCGACTCCGCATGGCTGATGATCTGCCACAACGAGGGAGAAGCGTCGTCGGTCCCCGCCCGCCCCGTGACCCAAAATCCGACCACAATCCCCCCCAGCAAGACCCCCAACGGCACCACGGCGTTCGCCACCCTCCATGTTCCCGCCGGCCTCTCGTGCCCCCCCGTCTCAGCCCTCCCCGTCTCAGCCCTCCCCGTCTCGGCCCTCCCCGTCTCGGCCCTCCGCGTCTCGGCGTTCGCCTCTCGGTCGCCACCGATCAACGCTTGCGGTTTCGCAGGGCTCTCCGGCGGTCGCTCGCTCCCCAACGCCTGCCGCTCCGCCCGCCACATCGGCCCGAAGTCCCGTCCGGTCCACGCGATCATCAGCACGAACGCCAGCAGCAACAGCGGATAAAAACGATACGGCAGCGTCGCCAGAAAAGTCCCATAGGCGTCGCCGGAAAACGCGGCCGTGGGGTTCGTCTCCGCCAGCCGCACGAACGAGTCGCCGATCAGTCCGACTTCAAACCCGACCCACGTCGAGACGAGCGCCAGTCCGGCGATCGGTGCCGCCGTCGCGTCGACCAGAAAGGCGAGCTTCTCGCGGGAAATCTGCAGCCGATCGGTGACCGGCCGCATGGTGCTGCCGAGCAACAGCGAATTGGCATAGTCGTCGAAAAACACGACCAGCCCCAGAAACCACGTCGTCACCTGTCCGCCGCGGCGGGTGCGGGTGACCGGCGTGAGCTTTTCGACCAAAGCCTCAGTACCCCCACTGGCAGACATCACCCCGATCAAGCATCCGAGAAACAGCGTAAACAGAATGATCTGCACGTGCGTCGTACTGCCGTCCGCCGGGACCAGTTGTCCGACCAGCGTCGTGTCGACCGTCTCGACGAAGCTGCCGGAAAATCGGGACCACCATCCGCCGTCGGCTCCTTGTAACATGGACACGCCGCTCCAAACGGCAACGAACAACGCCACCAGCGTCTCCCGCAAAGCAACTGCCAGTCCGACGGCAACGAGCGCGGGGACCAAACTGAGCCATCCGGGCAACCGCCGCACGGCCCGTTCGGCGGTCCGCCCATCGGGCAACGTGACCCGGATTCGGTCAGCCGTGATGAACACTTTGCGGCCAATCGAAAGGTTCGTCTCCAAGCGCAGCACTCCCTGTTCCCACGACGGACCGGTCGCCGCGTCGTCGACATCTTCCTCGGAGGTGACGATCTCAGCGGTAACAACGTCGACCCCGTCGATCCGAACGTCGCCGGGCGACGCAGACACGCGGTTTCCGTCGGCATCTCGGACTTCGATTCGCACGGCTGAGACCGGCACGCCGTCCAACGCAAACGCCGGCGCTTCGATTTGAACGCCCGCGGAGTCACCAGCCGCGCCGCTACCGCAGAGTGCGACCGTCGCAAAGACCGCGACCACCAATCCCTGCAGGGCCCGTCTATCGATGTTGCTTGTCGGAAACATGGCCGACGAAAGTCTCCGAATGACTCAAGGCCACAACGCCCACAGCCGCGGACCGAACAGGAGCACTCCGACGAAAACCGCAATCACCGCCGCCACCAGCACGGCTCCGGATGCCACGTCCTTTGCGATGCGGGCCAGTTCGTGTTGATCCGGTGAGACCAGGTCGACGACCGCTTCGATCGCCGTGTTGATCAGCTCCGTCGCCCACACGAGTCCCACCGTCAGCAGGAGCACGGCCCATTCACCAGCATCGAGCCTCAACAGCGCCGCCAGAGCCACCGCCAGCAGTGTTGCTGCTGCGTGAATGCGGACGTTTCGCTCCGTCCGCAATCCGTGGGCCACTCCGGCTCCCGCACAGGCAAAGCTCCGCCACAGCGAACTGCGTTGAGACATCAGGCCGACTCCTGCTC
This sequence comes from Planctomycetaceae bacterium, assembly GCA_029259845.1. GTDB lineage: Bacteria > Planctomycetota > Planctomycetia > Planctomycetales > Planctomycetaceae > JAHBXU01. Next base: position 3,370 of record JAJDEI010000252.1, read on the forward strand.
CAGCACGAGCCATGTGACCTCCGGGCGGCATCGCCAGCGAAACGGATGACATCCCGACAATCCCCGCGACACGTGCATCAGCGTCGGCGGTTTGGAGAATGTGCCGTCCGTGTATCTCACGCCATAACGGCTGGGCGCATACACCGGGCCGATGCCCGGCAGCACGACCTGCCCGCCATGATTGTGCCCGGCCAGCATCAGGTCAACGTCCGCCTGTTGGGCCCGCGCGAAATGATCCGGCGTATGAGACAGCAGCAACCGGATGTCATCCGGCAGCGAAACGGAAAAGTCCGGCCTACGACCAATCCACGGCGTTTCGTCTCCCCCCATCACCAGGCGATGCCCCTCAAACTCAATCGTGAACGTCCGTCCCCCCACGTCCTTCCATCCGAGGCCGCCCATCGCGCGGCGAATCGCGTCCTCATCCAGGGCCCGGTCGTGATTCCCCAGAATGAAATAGCGGCCCAGCCGCGCGTCGAATCGGCCAATGGTCTCCGGCAGCCAGTCGAGACAACGGAGGTCATCGACCAGATCACCCGTGAAGACGATCAGGTCCGCCGGCTTGGCGAGGACTTGTTCGGTGACCGCTTCAAAGTACGTCCGGTCCAGCGTGGGCATTAGATGCCAGTCGGAAAGCTGCAGGATGCGGAGACCGCTCCAAGCAGCCGGCAGACGGGGCAGGGCGATTCGCTTCTCCGTCAGTTCGACCGTGAACTGCTCGTTTCCGGGAAGCTTGGCCATCCACAGATACGGCCCTTCGGCGATGGGAGGGGCACCCAGTTCCCGGGCGATGTCGATCACCTCAGAACGTTCCGCAAGCACGGCTGACGGCGAAGTCGCCCACTGATGCCGCGCGGCTGAGACCACGAGGCTGACGACCCCCACGGAGCACACTGCCAGCACCGCAGTCCACGCGGGCGAAAGGTCACTCCACTGGCCGTATGTCAACAGCCGCGGTCCGTGCAGGCCGACAAACCAGAACAATGCCGGCGGAAACAACAGCAGAGCCGCGTCGTGAATATGCCGGACTTGGCGCAACCGGCCATGCGCAACCGGAAACGCATGCAGGCGATTGATCAACGCCACCCACATTTCCGCGTGCCCCGCAGAGAGCACCAGCAGCAAGCAGAGATTCCACCAGTTCATTGGCCGACCATTTTCCATCGAAATCACTCAGACGCCCGGTGTCTCAGCGGCGGAAGCACTGTCAGGGACAAGTCCAGCGTGAAACAGCGTCCCGAACATCAAGGGCCAAGTGAGAAACCGGGTGTCTTTCCCAACCGATCATGTGCCCGCAGGGGTGTCGAATTCTAGCGAACCGGCCATAATCCCCCCACAGAGAATCCGCAAGCACCACAAACCGTTCAATCGACGTCCTCGCAAAATGGGTGACCGCAGTCTCCGGGAATGTGTCGATGACCTGGAACGGACCGGGCAACTGGTCCGCATCGAGGCGGAGATCGACCCGCACCTCGAAGCGGCTGAGATTCAGCGGCGGGTCTATGCGGCTGGGGGGCCCGCTCTATTCTTTGCACGCGTGAAGGGCTGTCGTTTCCCGATGGTCTCCAACCTATTCGGGACGATCGACCGGGCTCGGTATCTGTTCCGCGATACGCTCCTTCTCGTGCAGCGGCTCGTCGACCTCAAGCTCGACCCCCTGCGGGCGCTGCAGCACCCCTTGCAAGCGGCCCGCACGATTCCCGCTGCTTGGGCCATGCAGCCGAAGCTCGTCCGCAGCGGGCCGGTCCTCGCTCACGAGACGTCCGTCAGCCAACTCCCGCAACTCGTCTGCTGGCCCGATGACGGCGGCGCGTTCGTCACGCTGCCGGCGGTCTATACGGAAGATGTCACCCGCCCCGGTTGGCGGTCCTCCAATCTGGGCATGTACCGCATCCAACTCTCCGGCGGACAATATCAACCGGACCGGCAGGTTGGCCTGCACTATCAACTTCATCGGGGGATCGGGGTTCATCACACGCAGGCGCTGCGAAACGGCAAGCCTTTTCGGGTGAATATCTTTGTCGGCGGACCGCCCGCGCTGCCGCTCGCCGCTGTGATGCCGTTGCCGGAAGGACTCTCGGAACTGACGTTTGCCGGGGCCCTCGGCGGACGACGTGTCCGGATGATCCGACAACCGGGGGCGCTGCCAATCGCCGCCGACGCCGACTTCTGCATCACCGGCACGGTCGACCCCACGCTCGTGCTGCCGGAAGGTCCCTTCGGCGACCATCTGGGCTACTACAGCCTCGCGCACGATTTCCCGGTCCTCAATGTTGAAAAGGTAACCCACCGTGCGGGAGCCATTTGGCCGTTCACCGTCGTCGGACGTCCGCCGCAGGAGGATACGACGTTCGGACAACTGATCCACGAGATCACCGGTTCCGCCATCCCGCAGGTGCTGCCGGGAGTGAAGGCAGTTCACGCTGTCGATGCGGCGGGCGTGCATCCGCTGCTGCTCACCATCGGCAGCGAGCGATACACGCCCTATGCCGACGCCGGTCGTCCGCAAGAGTTGCTCACCCAGGCAAACGCCATCCTCGGACAGGGGCAGTTGTCGCTCGCCAAGTATCTGCTCATCGTCAACGAAGCCGACGACCCGTCGCTCGGCATCCACGACATATCAGCATTCCTGCGACATCTTCTGGAACGGGCCGACTGGACCCGCGACCTGCACTTTCAGACACGCACCACGATCGACACGTTGGACTACTCCGGTGACGGACTCAATGCGGGGTCCAAAGTCGTCATCGCCGCCTGCGGTCCCAAACGTCGCGACCTGCCGACCGAAATCCCCGGCGACCTCACGCTCCCCGACGGATGGCGCAATCCCCGGCTGTGCCTGCCCGGCATTCTCGCCGTGGAGCTTGGCTCCCGGGCGTCGAACCTCAAATCTCAAACAACGCTCAACGCTCAACTCTCATCTCTCATCTCTTCCCTCCCAACGCTCATCTCTTCGCTCTCAATGCTCCATTCGTTCCCCCTCATTGTCGTTGTCGACGACAGCGAGTTCGCAGCGGCATCGCTCAACAACTTTCTGTGGGTCACGTTCACACGGTCGAATCCGGCGGCCGATGTTCATGGTTTCGGCTCGTTCGTTGAGAACAAACACTGGGGCTGCCGGGGGCCCCTGGTCATTGATGCGCGGCTCAAGCCGCATTACGCACCGCCACTCATCGAAGACCCGGCGGTCACCCAGCGCGTCGACCGGCTCGCCGCAGCCGGTGGACCACTCCAAGGACTCTTCTGATGCCTCACGAAGAAATCTTCGACGTCTGCGACGCACAGGATCATGTTATCGGACAGGCCACACGCTCCGACGTACACGCTCGCGGGTTGCTGCATCGGGCGGTGCACATCTGGGTGTTTCGGTCCGACGGCCGATTGCTCATTCATCTGCGGTCGGCGACGAAGGACGAGTTCCCCGGCTGTTACACGTCGTCGGCGTCCGGACATGTCGATGCCGGGGAAACGTACGACGCGGCGGCGGCTCGCGAACTGGGTGAAGAACTGGGAATCGCCGCCCCGCTCAAGTGGCTCGTTCAGCTTCCCGCAGGCACGGAGACGGCCAACGAGCACACGGTGCTCTATCGCTGCGAGACCGATGCGGCGGTGACGCCCGACCCTGGAGAGATCGATCGCATCGAATGGCGGACCGTCAACGAGATCGCCGCGATGATCGATCGCAGTCCGGACCAGTTCACGCCCCCATTTCGGTCGCTATTCGCGTGGTATCGCGAATTGGGATCCGCTTTGCCTCACTCACCCGTTTCGCCGCACATTTGAAATGTGCGGCGAAACACGATTGCGCGTCGTCATCCCCGACGAGCCCGGCGGCTCACTCGCGGATCGTGACTTCGGAGCCGATTCCCAACAGGTCGAAGAGGGCGGCGACGTCGTCGTTGTGCATGCGGATGCAGCCGCGGGACTCACTACGGCCGATGGAGCCGGGGTCGATGGTGCCGTGGATGCCGTAGCTGTCGCCGATGTCGATCCATCGCTCGCCGAGCGGGTTCGTCGGATCGTCGTGCTCGATCACGCCGTCGGGGCCGTAGTACGTGGGATCGACCTGCTTGTTCTGGACTGCAAACGTGCCAATCGGTGTGGAGCCGTCCTTGCCGATGCCGACTGCATAACGGGTGACGTAGTAACCGTGGGCGTGGACGGTCAACTCAAAGTCGCTGAGGTCGATGATGGCTGAGAACGGCCCTTTGATTACTTTGATCCGCTGGCCGGCACGAATCCGTTGCGGGTCGAGGCGGTTGAGCTTGGCGAAATACTGCCAGGGGACGTCGTACTTCTTTCCAATGGCCTGCAGCGTGTCGCCTGGCTGAATCTCGTAGGCCGGCATGTAGTGCGGCTGCGGCTGAAAATAGATGCGCTGCGAAAGAGCGTCGATCCGTTGCCGCAGCTCGCCCCGCGATTCGGGGTGCTGCCAGTACAACTGCGACAGCGACCGATGGGCTTCGATATGACCCTGGGGGGAGTTCGTCTGGGAGAGGCGGTCAATCTCTGTGAAATCGATCGTGGGCGCGGCGAGATCGGCCCGTCGAACCGGCGGGGTCTCGCGCTCAGCAAATGGGTCGCTGACGCTGGCGGTCTGGATCACGCGGGAGCCGTCGTCTGCGACAACGCCCGTCTCCGTCGGCAGAGGAGGCCGTCGGACCGTCGGAGACGAAGACGGCCGCGACTCCCCGGATTCGTTGAACAGTCCGCTGACCGCAGCGATTTCGCTTGCGTTTGGGGTCGCGGGAACGGGCGGCTCGCCGGGAACGAGAGTTGGTTCGGCCTGCGGTGGAGGGCCGGACGAAGCAAACAGTGGCGCGTCGGATGGAGCCGTCGATGTGTCGTTGGCCCGGCGCAGCGGCTCGTCCGGCCCGGTCCTGTTTGTCGGCTGCGACAGAACAACTTCGGCGAATGGGTCCGCTGCTTTCCGGCCTGATTCCGGCCGTCCAACCCGGAAAGGCAGCATATCGAAACGCCACGCCACGGTGACCGACGCGGCCCCAAAGACGAGAAACCAGAATCGAAACGTCTGCAAGGGATGACGGCGGCGCGTGGGGAACATGGCGTTCATCCTTGAACGACCGGATCGGAAGGAAGGCGACGAGGTGGGAAGCCTGTCACAATCACCGAGGCTCGGTTAATGCGGGACTTGGCGGACGAGTCGATTGATGTGCCGGCGGGGACTCCGGGATGGAGAAGTAGCCTTGGCCTTCATCCAAAGCGGGTCCCCGGTTGAGCTTCCAGGTGGTCGTCGGCAGGAGATTCAGCAACGCACAACTGGACATTGTGGAGACGATGACGAAAAGCGTCAGCAGGATTAGCCAACGACGGATCGTGGGCATTGGTTCACCTCATGTGAACGACCATTCAACGGTGGGGGGAGAGCCGGGAGCGACGAGAGGGGCCGCAATCTAGCGGCTGGCCGCAATTCCGCCAACAGCAGATCCGGGGACCCAGGGCCGTTCAAAGATGGAAGCTGGGCAACCTCGTCACCTGAAGCGTCAGCGAGGGACGAATCGCTCACTCACGTTCGCTTCCTCGCTTACGCTTCGGGTGACCATTGAGCTTGTCCCGGTCGGTCCACTCCCAAGTGAAACTTTGAATGGCCCTGTCCGGGGACCGGCCCGGATCAGTGCCGGAATGGCGAGGATTGCGTGTGGCACCCGGTGTTTCACTCGGCAACACCGGAGGCTTGCCGAATTCCCCGTCGTATTCGCAATCGACGACGGTTCACGGGTTGAGACAACGGGTGCCTGGACGCAACATTGTGCCCTGCCGGCAGGGTGTGCTCACGCCCCCGCTCACTTCCAATAACGGCGAAACACGAAATTGGCCGCGACCCCGCCACTGATGACCGCCACGATAAATGGCAACCAGCGCAGCCAGGTGTACTCGAGGATGAACATCCGATACCGCGGGACGGCAATCTCGGCAATTTTGGGGAGCAGGGGGACGAACACACTCGCACACAGGATGAGAATCCCGTTTTGCTTGCGGCGTTCCTGTTCCGGCTCGGTGAGGTCGTCGAACGACCGGCGGTCTGTTGATGACGCCCGTTTCTTGGGTTTGCGTTTGCCCGCCTTGCGGATCTTATCGGCCTTACCGTCTGATTTCGCCGCTTCCCGGACCGCCGCCTCGTCCCGCATGCCGGGGGCGTAGAATTGGGCGACCGCCTGATTGATGGCCCGCGGCGTGGCGATGACCGGGCGGACCGGTGCCCCGTACCTCAGCCGCAATTCGTCCTCGAGGTCCGGTTCCAGTTCGTCAACGCAGGCGATCAGAATCTTGTCGTCGTCAATAAACAACGGGATGAAGGCGTGTTTCTTGACGAGCGAGCGGGGCACGAGATCGAGAGCGGAATCTTCCGGAAGCATGTCCTCCAGGTCGACGTAGGAATACCCCAGTTGCCGCGCAAGGGCGCGGGCGGCGACCGCTGGCTCCACGAGCTTCATCTGTACGACGGCGTCTCGCTCGGACAACCCCCGGGCGGAGGCAAATCCCTCGGCGTCCCGTTTCTGCTCGCGAGACAGATGCCCTTCCTGGATCAGCGTATCCAGCAGCGGCAGACGGCCGAACGCATCAGTTTCCGGTTCGAACTCGCGGCCCAGGCTTTCGTCGTAGTCCCGTTTGCGGTCGCTATCCGTCAGGCAGAGCATGGCTTTCGCCAGCTCGTTGAGAAGATCCTGCGACTCGATCGAGTATTGGCCGGTCGCGTATTTGCGGACGTGGGTGTTGAGCTTCTTGTAGTGCGCCTGAATCTTCTCCGCGTCGTCCTCGAATTGGGAGACGCGCAATAACTGGTAGTGGTCCGGCGGGCGGGGGACCGACTCCGGGATGCCCAGCCATTCCTTGTAGACGTCGATGGCCATTCGTTGACTCGTTGATTCGTGATTCGTTGACTATCCGAACCGTCGGGGAATCAACGACAACAGGGGTCGTGTGGCATGCTTCTACTCATCGGATCATCTCATGGCCGGATCAACGATTCAACTACTCGACGTTGTAGTCTTTCGCCAGCTTTTCGAAGGCGGAGACGCCGTCGGTGTCGAGTCCCTGGGCGCGAACGATTTCCGCGTGGGCGGCCTTGTTCGATGTCAGCTCTTTTGCAGCCGCGTGGATTCGGCCGTTCTTGTCGTACTCGTAGGTCACCTCTACCGGAGAACCGACCGGCAGGTTTTCCGGAAGGTCAAAGACCCGGAAGTCCCCAATTGTCGTGCAGGCATCCGGATCACTGGCGTCGCCTTCCAGCACGCAGACATGAATCCTCTGTTGATTCTGCGAGTTGGTGACGAACTGCTGCGTCACCTTGTAGGGCAAGGCCGTGTTCTTGGAGATCATGATGTGATTGATCTTCCGTGACTTGTCACCGGGGTCGGAAATCTTGATGCCCAGCGAATGCGAGTTGACATCAATCGTACTCACCGACTCCAGCCTCTTGATGACGCCCTTGGTCATCTTGCTGCCCAAGCCCGTCTCTTTCGCTTGGAGGATGGCGGCATGGATCGCGGCTCCTTGCGCGACGGCCTCTTCCGGGACGACCTTTCGGGTCGGTTCGTTGCCGGTAACGTTCCGCAGCATCGACTCGACGACCGGCATGTAGGTCGAGCCGCCGACCAGAATCACGTCGTCAAACTCTCCCGAATTAACGCCCGCCTGCTGCATGACCAGTTCGGTCGTATCGCGGGTGCGCTGCATGAGGTCGCTGGTCATCCGCTCGAAATCGCCCCGCGAGAGCGAGACGGTCAGCGTCTTCCCTTTGTAATACACGGTGACCGGAGTCTGCGCCCGCTCGGAAAGGCGTTGTTTGGCATCTTCGCATTCCTGCGTCATCGTCATCATGGTTTCCGGATCCTCGCGCGGATCCTCGCCGAACTTCCGTTCGAATTGCTCGGCCACATGGTCGACCAGCCGGCGGCTCCAGTCGAGTCCGCCGAGCATCACATCGCCGTCGGTCGCCAGGACCCGGAAATTCGTCGGCGTATAGCGGACGACGGTCACGTCGAACGTTCCGCCCCCCAAATCGTAAACCAGAATCGTCTTTTCGGCGTTGCTGATGTCCGTGCGGCCCAATTCACCGATCTGCCAAGCGTAAGAAAGCGTTGCGGCGGTTGGTTCGTTGATGATGTCGATGACGTTCAGTCCGGCGATTCGTCCGGCGTCCTGCGTCGCCTTACGGCGGACATCGTTGAAATAATACGGCACCGTGATGACGGCATTGGCGATGGGGCCGATGTTCTTCTCGGCGTCCTGCTTCATCTTTTTGAGGATCAGCGCGGAGATGAACTCGGGCGTGAGTTTCTTGTCCTGGTAGACAACGAAGAAGTCCTTGTTGCCCATCTGCCGCTTGATGGCTTCGACAATGTTCTTCGGGTTGGCAATCGCCATCCGTTCCGGTTGCGGGCCGACGATCACATGTCCGTCATCCTCCAGCAGGACAACCGATGGCGTAATCGTGCGATTGTCCGAGTTCTTCAGGGAGACCGGTTCGCCTTCTTCGTTGAGCTGTGCGATTGCGGAATAGGTCGTGCCGAGATCGACGCCAACCGTCTGACCGTCCAGGAATTCCATGGAGATTGACCTTCAAGGGAATCGGATTGCGGACTGCTGCCTTCGGGCCGCGACGGGAATGCACGGGCGCAGCAGGAAAGTCGTGAATTGTGAAGAGTCCCTATTCTGTCAGCGAGGCCGGTCGGTTGCAAGCGCGCAGAATTCCCCCGCAGCTGGTCTGTTGGATGGTCGGAGTCTTTCGTTCGGTCTCACATTCGGAACGCCCTACTCGGAGAGAAGGCCGCTTGCCGGAGGGGACGGGTGCGAAGTGTTTGTGCGGACCCATTCCGATCGGCCGCCCTGTTCCCCGGAGCGGCACTCCCAGACGCTCGATGCCGGCAACGTCACTTCGTCGAAATCCCAGTGCCGCATCGGTCGCAGATGGACTTCGACTCCGGTTTTGAATGACGCCGACGCGCCGGCCGCCAGCGTGCGGGGTTTGCTCCAGCGACTGTAGGGCCCACGGACTTGATACGTGATGTCAGAATCCGTGGTGTTGATGATCCGGGTCGGAGCGTGCGCATAGGTCGCCAACAACCGGGTCCCCGCCCAGGACAACTCCCGCAAGGTCATCGCTGCGGAGCCGAGTGCCACGTCCGGGACCGGAACAATGTGATCGGCTTGAGACGAGGTCCATCGCTGCCAGCCGCGGCTGAACAGCTGCGCCATGGCTTTGGCTCGAACGTGGCCATCGTGGCGGTCGCCATCACCGGGCTCGCTTGTGGTCTGAGGCTCGTCAGCCGCCACCGACACCTCGGCCTCAGATTCCCAGAGTACTCGCAGGCCGGTGTGCCCGTTTTCCATTTCGACCGTCTGCAATGACAGCGGCTGTTGCAACGCGATGTCTCCCTCGAAGAGTTTTCGCCGGTTGCTGCCTTGCGGGAGACTCGCCGGTTCGGCCACCGCTGCGACATGGGCAGCCTCGCCGGCTTGTGTCGGCATGACTGCGAAAACATGCATTGCCAGCCGAGGCGCTTCGATCAGAATCCCGAGGGCGTCGCCATCGGGGGGCTGATCCTGGGTGCCGGGGCGATTGTCCGGCGGACGTTGGTTTTCGGAGTGTTGGTCGCGGGGGCGAAGCCGCAGGGGAGCGTCGAGAACCAGCGCGGTCTGCACCTCGGTTCCCGGCGAGAGTGCCGTCACCTCCGGTAGAGCGTCCGCCAGCGCCGCCGGGTCCGTCAACTCAACGAACGGCTGGCCCGGGATGTCCGTTGCGAAAATGCGTGCGGCAGCCGTCCCGTCCAACAGCGAGGAAATGTGATCCATTACGTCAACCGCCACGCCGACCCGGAGATCGGTCGTCTGGGCGATGTCGTATGCCGGCGGACCGCTCGCAGGGACAGTCCTGACCGACGCCGGCGGCGACGCATCCATCGAGGCGACGGCAACACTGAAGGTGAGCGACACGCCCCGCGCATCGGTCGCGATCGATTCCGGCAGTACGCGAACGTCAGGCCGGTAGACCGGCAACGGCCATAGCGCCTCGACGATCCGCTCCAGCGGAGTGAGGTCCACTTTCTCGCCGAATTGATCGAGCATTGTGGGCACGGCGGCGAGCACCTGTGCTTCGATTGTTTGCCGCCGCACATAAATCCCGCCCACGACCGCCGTCTTGACTTCCTCCTTCGTCAGCCAGTTGCCCTGCAGCTGAATCGCTTCCGGCTCGCGAACGAACCAGTTGAAGTCGGGAATCTCGAACGACGACCGCAACAGCTTCAACGCCAATCGGCCGCTGTCAATCGCCGGACGCACCTCGACCCGCAACCAGACCGGCTCCCGATGCCCGACGACAACCTCGGCCGGTCCGGCGGTGAACCCGACCTGACCGTCGCTCACGGCAATGCGGCCCACATGCAGATGCACGTTGCGCATGCCGATCTCCGCCTGCACGCGGTCCGCCCCATAGGCCCGAATGATGGCCCGCTCCAATTCGGCCGAATAGGCCAGCTCGCCGAATCGAACATCGAACGTCCGGCCGTCCAGTTCCACCCGATCGGTGACGTCGTCCAGTTCACCCGACAACCCCTTTGCCTGCAGCGACGCAGGCAGGCCGGTGGCGATGATCTTGACGGCGTCTTCGCCCAGACGGACCGTCATCGCCCGCTCCACAATCATTGCCGGGGCAAAGGGGACGTCTGCAGCCCTTGTTCTGTCTTGCGGCAACTCGATCGATTCGACCTCCGGGCGGTCGGTCTCCGGTGCCAGCATCCACTTCAACACGTCGTCGCTATCGTAGACCCTTCGCCAGATATCGTGCCCACCGTGCGCGATTTCGCTATAGAGGATGTGCCCGCCCGCTTCGCGCACCGCCCGGACCATCTCGCGGGTGCCCGCAACCGACACAATTTGATCTTCGTCTCCATGAAACGCCCAGATCGGGACATCCGTGAGTTGCGGTGCCAATTCCGGATTTCCGCCGCCCGAGACCGGCACGACGGCCGACCAGCGATCCGGATCGGCCGCGGCCATGCCCCACGTGCCCACGCCCCCCATCGACCAGCCGGTGAGGACGCGCTGCGTCGGGTTCGTCGGATAGTCCCGTTCGACCGCCGCCAGGATCGCCAACGCCCGCCTGCCGTCGGGAGAATCCGGCGACCAGGACCGCAGAATCGGACCGTCCAGATTTTCCGACTGCGGAAAGACGACGACCGCCGGAAACGTCGCCGCCCGCAGTTTGACCAGCGGACCCAAACCGACCGACAGTTGCCGCCGCCCATCCGTGCCCCGCTCACCCGCTCCGTGCAGAAACAGGATCACCGGCCACCCCTCCTGCGGCGGCTCTCCTTCCGGCACGAAGACCACGTACTTGTGGTCCCCTTCGGCGTCCCGGTGAATTCGATCGACGAACCCCCGTTCGTCCGGTCTCGCCGAAACCCCGTCATCCGCCCGCCCGGTCGCGGCGGCGGCCATCATCAGCCCGAATACAACGACCCGAATCACTTGGTGCCCCACTTCCTGTCTGCAACCAATTGTTCGTCTCTGAATGATCGTTCTCGCCTTCGACCGACGCTTGCGGATTCGTACGATGCGACAAGCGGCGTTCGTCTCCCTTCGCGTTCCCTTTGTGCAAATCCCCCGACAAACCTACATCATCCCGCGGCGTCTGAGTTCGGCAACAACCCCTTGCACAATGCGGCCCACATCGTCGGACTGCGACGAACCGGACTCCCGTAACGCTCCCATCGAACGCAACGCGTCCGCCGTGCGGGGGATTGTGGCCGGGGAACAGCCGCGAACCGGTTGGTCCGCGAATCCGTGATTGGCCAGCAGGCACTGCAGCGTGTCCGATAACGTCGACATGTCGGCTTGTTGTTCGGAGGAGAGCGGCTGCCGCCCGGTCCCCATCGTGAATCCTCGCAGATTGGCTGCGGCGCGAAAACCGTCGGGAAACTCCGCCTGGTACAGCATCGTGTCGAACAGCGTGACCAGGTCGTATTGAATCTGCCGGGCGGCATCCAACTGCCCGCCCAGCGTGAGATCGTAGAGTTTTCGCGTCAGCTCGGGGACGACTCCGCTCGACGCATTTGTGCCCCCGTCGCAGCCGATCAGCAGCAGCGGCATCAGCGCGGCGTCCCACCCGGTCAGGAAGCTGAAGTCCGGACGGTTGGGGCGGACGGCGGTGATCATACGGATCATGTGCGGCAGATCGCCCGACGAGTCCTTGATGGCGACAATCCGTTCGCAGCACTCGCTGAGCCGCTGCACGGTCGGCACATCAATGGGACTGGCAAACATGGGGATGTTATACAGTGTGACGTCAATCGGCGTGTTGCGGCCAATCTCCTCAAAGTACGCATACACCGACGCCGGGCTCAGTTTGTAGTAGAACGGGGCCACAATGGCGACCGCCCGGACTCCCAACGACGCATAGTACTCACACGCCTTAAGTGTCTCGCGAACGTTCGCCTCCGCCGCTCCGGCGAGAATCGGCACGCGACCGGCTGTTTGGTCGGCGATGATCTCCACGATCCGCCGCCGCTCCTCGACGGAGAACCGCGTAAATTCGCCGGTCGACCCGTTCGGATACAACCCGTGCACCCCCCGTTCGATCAGCCAGTCGACGTACCGCCGCAGCTCCGGTTCGTTGATTGCCCCCTCAGCCGTGAGGGGTACGAGGTTCGGCGTGAAGATGCCGCTCAGGCGGGTGTTCGCATTCATGCAGAGGCTTCGTAATGTGTGTTCTTGATATCAAGTGGATTGACGGCAGGCGGGATCTCCTGCATGAGCCGCAGACCAAGAGCGTCGACCAATCGAGCGATCGCATTGGGAGACAAATCAGCTTCGCCGGCGCGAAAATCGTCCAACAACCGAGCATCGATGCCGATTTCTTCAGGAAGTGTGATCACCCGATGGCCGCTCGCGTTGATCGCCCGACGCAGGTCCCCGAAAAACCCCGGCATCGCAGCGGCGGCGACAATCCGTCGGTGGTGAGCGATCGTCGCCTCTTTGTTCGCCTCCTCCTCTTCGACGGCCTTCCGCCACGCTTCCCGCTGTTCGAGAGTGAACTCGATGCTGAGTCGCCGATTCGGGGGATTGGCCGCCTTCTGGCGTTCGATCTCAGCCAGTTGCGATGCCGTCCATTCGATGGTCGACATAGGTCACCTGTCGATTTCGTAAGCGGTGAACGGGTCGATTGTCGTTTCGTCGATCAATTCATACACGCAGCACAACTATCGGCCTGTCGCTGTCATCCCCATCGCGATCTGGCGCTCGCTCGAATAACTCTGTTCTGTCGATTCGGGGTCGCCAACGACTTCTTCGAATTCGTCCTTCGTCACATCGTGCTGGACAATGCGGTTGATGTTCGCTTCGTTCCACACGCAGAAGTAAAACGGCATACGGTGCCTCCTCCCATCATAGCACGCCCATCGTATTCCAAAACAGGGGGATCGCTAGGGCGGTTCAAAGATTGAAGCTGAGGAATCTCGTAACCCGAAGCGTCAGCGAGGGACGAATCGCCAACTCACGTTCGCTTCCTCGCTGACGCTTCGGGTGACCATTGAGCTTGTCCCGGCCGGTCTTCTCCCAAGTGAAGCTTTGAATGGCCTTGGGGGGATCGCAACGTCGCTGGCATGGACGAGCAGGAGGCGAGTTGTGGAAGACACCCGGTATCTCGTTTCGTGGATCATGCCTTGGTCAGGATTCGTGACGGAGTCCCTCGAGGACCGTCATTCCCGATTCAAGACACCGGCTGTCCGGGCACACTGTCCTGGTTCGAACGGAGAGTCGCCTCGTGTCGGCCTCGATCTGCGATCGGCGGCTGACCACGCGGGCGATCCTTGCGTCGCTTCTGGGGGCCGAGTAGCCTGCATGGCTCCCGGAAACGCTGCTCTTGAACACGCACAGGCCCAATGATGTCCGATGCTCCCACTGCTGAGACCACGAAAGACGCAGGACCATCTTCGGGCGAATCGTCGTCACAAGTGGATCGCGACCGTCAGTTGATCAACCGGGCGACGCAGCAGGGCACCGGGTCGCTGTTCTGGGCCTTTGCGAAACTGTCCGGACCGGGATGGCTGCAGAGTGCGATCACCCTCGGCGGCGGGTCGCTGGCGGGGAGCCTGTACCTCGGCGTGTTGGCCGGATTCGGGCTGATGTGGCTGCAGCCACTCGCCATGATTCTGGGCGTGATCATGCTCTCGGCGATCGGGTACGTCACCCTCTCCACCGGCGAGCGGCCGTTTGCGGCGATCAACCGGCATGTCAGCCCGGTCCTTGGCTGGGCGTGGCTCATCGCCACGGTGATGGCCAACATGGTGTGGTGCATGCCGCAGTTCGCCCTCGGCACGGCCGCACTTCGCCAAAACCTGTCGCCGGGCGGCATCGGGGCCATGCCGGGGCAGAGCGGGCAAGTGGTCTGCGTGGCGGCCCTGTTTCTCGTCGCGGGGACGATCGTCTGGTTCTACGACTCCGGCAGTTGGGGGATCAAGTTGTTTGAACTGATCCTCAAGGGGATGGTCGGTCTCGTGGTGATCTGCTTTTTCGGCGTTGTCGTCAAGATGTCGCTCAGCACGCAGGGTCTCGAATGGGGCCGCATCTTCGCCGGATTCATCCCCGATTTCAGTCTGCTGAAGGAGCCGTCTCCCGCCTTCGCCGACACCCTCGCACAGACCGGTGCCTTCGCGGACTACTGGAGAAACCTCATCGTGACCGAGCAACAGAAGGTGATGATCACCGCCGCCGCGACGGCGGTCGGCATCAACATGACCTTTCTGCTGCCGTACTCCATGCTGGCCCGCGGCTGGGACCGCGACTTTCGCGGACTGGCGATTTTCGATCTGGCGACCGGGCTGTTCATCCCGTTCATGCTGGCGACAAGCTGCGTGGTCATCGCCTCCGCCACGCAGTTTCATGCCCAGCCCGCTGCCGGCCTTGTCGATGACGCCGCTGTCCCCGCCCCCAACCTGGTCGGCGGTTACAACAAACTGCTCGATGCCCGTCTCAAGCAGGAGAACGGCAACCTCATCGGTGCCTTGCAGCGAACCAGCCAATCCGAGAACGCCGCCCCTACGGAGAGAGAGGCCGCCGCGGCCCAGCTCCAGGGATTGCGCGACAACTTGCCGCTGGGCGACCGCACGCTGGCGGCGATGATCGTGCGGCGGGATGCGTTCAATCTGGCCGACTCGCTCAAGAAGCTGGTCGGTCCGGGGACGGCTCAGTACGTGTTTGGCGTGGGCGTGTTGGGCATGGCGGTCTCCACGATCATCATCCTCATGCTGATCAACGGCTTCGCTGTCTGCGAAGCTCTCGGCCTTCCGGACAAGGGGCTGCCGCGCCGTCTGGGGGCGCTGCTGGCCGGTGCGGTGGGAGCGACCGGCCCGTTCCTCTGGAAAGGAGACGCCAAGTTCTGGCTTGCCGTGCCGACGTCCATGTTCGGCATGGTGCTGCTGCCGATCGCCTACGTGACGTTCTTTTTCATGATGAACTCGAAAGGCCTGATGGGGCCAAACATGCCCCGCGGCTGCAAGCGCGTGCTCTGGAACGTGCTGATGCTCATCGCCGTCAGCATGGCCACCTTCGGCAGCTACTGGAGCATCAAATCCAGCGACTACGCGATCGTCGGCTACGCCGGCGTGGGCGGCCTGATCCTGCTCGCCGTGATCGTGCACTTCGTGCGGAAACCGACCAGTTCATAGCAAGAGGCCCGGCTGACGTACGAGTTTGGGTAGCACGGGTTGTCCCAACCCGTGTCGCATCGCGACAAGAAGCCTCTGGGCGAATCGTCCGGTCAAGGGCAAGCTTCTTGCCGCTGCGCGGCACCGGTTGGGACAACCGGTGCTACCCGACGGGTGGCTCAAGACCAACCTTCGGAATATCTACCCGATCTAGATATAATAGTCATTTGAGAGCGAGGCCAATGGTAGCAGAAGAGCGACGCCTGCGATTGAAGGTGCCACGCCCACTCTGGCTGGGCGTGGTCGCCGCGCTGCTGATTCTGCTTGCCGTCGTGTTGCCGGTGTGGCTGCCCTACGCACGGGCGCAGAAGACTGCGGCATTGCTACGGGACGCGGGGTTCGACGTGAGTCTGGAGCGGCGAGGCCCAGAATGGCTTTCTGACTGGCTGGCCTCCAACCCCCGCCTCGATGATCTCCTCGGGGAGCTACTGGAGACGGAGTTCAGCAGCATCTTGCTTGTTGCTGCCGAGGAGGCTGAGGCACTTGAGAAGCGAGACTTGTCCCTGCTGCGGCGGGTTGACGATCTCACATTCCTCGGACTCATGGGATTGCAGGTCGGCGACCGTGATTTCGAGCATTTCCGACATCTCCAGTCCCTGGAGGCGCTTATCCTGAGCGGCGTATCGTTCACGGACCGGTCCATCTCACTGATCTCGGAGTTCAAGCATCTAGAGACGCTTGGATTGGTCGACTGCGACTTTAAGAATGTGAGGCAACCACTGAATCTGCCAGAGCTGAACTATCTGGACCTTGGAGGAGTCAACGTTCGCAACGAAGATTTGGCACGACTTAGCGACTTGGTACGAATTAGCGACTTGCCCAAGTTGACGATGCTCTTTCTCAGCGACACGTCGATTACCGATGACGGTCTCGTCCACCTCCAACAATTGGATCAACTTCGGGTAATCACTTTCAGCGGCACGCCGATTACGGACGAGGGGTTGATGCATCTCACTTCCCTCAAGTCCCTCACGGATATTGTTGCATGGAACACGCACATTACGAAAGAGGGGGCTCGTCGGTTCGTGGAAGCGGTACCGCGGGCCGTGGTTAATCTGGGCGATGACGGCACAGTCCGCGGGGCGGACTACGAGAAATGACAACCTCGGAATCTCGTGGCCTTCTGGTGCCCGCCTTGGTAAACTAAACGCATGAGCACAACCGTCAGTTATCTCGACCGCCTGCTGGAACCGGTCACGGAGGCGTTTACGCCCGAGTTGGCGGACCGGCTGGCCAACTTGCAGGCCGACCCGGAGTTGGCGGAGCAGATCGAAGACCTCCGCCAAAAGGCGAACGCCGGCACGCTCAGTCCCGACGAAGATGCAGCCTACAAGGAATTCGTCGAGGCGCTGGATGTGATCTCGATTCTCCGGGCGAAGGCCCGACGTTTCCTGGCTCAGCACGCGGAGTAGCATGGACGCGGCTGGGCCACCCGCTGTTGCCAACGTCAAGAATGTAACGACTGCCTTCGGGACAGATGATCCGTGCCTATCCGTGGTTCTGATCTTCTGTTTTCGGATGCGGCTCGGTCGCCCTGGGCTCATCCGTTCGATTCTTGGTGATCAATCGCCTCCTGATTGGTGTGCGGCTCAGCGTGTGCGGGAACCAAGCATTTCCGGCTGATTCTGCCGGTCGGGACTTGAGGGAAAATGCTCGTCTTGACCAAATCGGCGGGGTGTGCACAATACGGCACCTCGGCCACGGAACGGTCGGGCGGTTTTGAGACCAAACATTGATGCCCTTCGGGGCGATTCCCGCAGGCCAAGCGGTGCTTCGGCACCAGCGACCGCCAGACCGGCAAGCAAAGGAGTGCGAAGGCCGTGAAGAAGCTCATCGTAGGTGCAATGGCGGTCGCCATGGTGGCGAGCCTGTTCGTCGTTTCCGGTAAAATCCAGGGCCAGCAAAGCCCCGCGGGCGGCAAAGACCTGCCCCACAAAGTCGGCCTGATCGACATGGCCCAGGTGTTCAAGGACTACGAAAAGTTCAAGACACTCCGCGAGGAACTGCAGGCCAAGATCGAGCAAAGCGACACACAAGCCAAACAGATGCTCGCCGAAATGCAGGCGCTGCAGGAACAGGCCAAGAGCGGCCAGCTCAAGCAGGGCAGCCCCGAATATCAGCAGATCGAAGGGCAGCTCATCACCAAAAAGGGCCAGCTCGAAGCCTTCCGCCAGGTGCAGCAGCGCGAATTCCTGCGGAAAGAATCGGAAATCTACAAGCAGGTCTACCTGGAAGTGCAGGACATGGTCTCCAAGTTCGCTGAGCACTTTAATTACACGCTCATTGTCCGCTTCAATCGCAGCAAAGTCGATGAAGCGGAGAACCCCCAGGAAGTCATCCAGAGCATGAACCGCCAGGTCGTCTACCACCGCGGCCAGGATGATATCACCCCGCGGATCGTCGATGCCCTCAACGGTTCGTACAAGCAGTAAGCGAGCCTTTCGGCGCGACCCTTCCCGGAAACAGATCGCACGGACAGATCGTCGCATCTGTCCGTGCGTTTTTTCTCGTTGACGCGTTGATCCGCTCATCGGCGAATCAATCGAATCACCATGTCAACGATTCAACGATTCAACGATTCAACGATGTCCAGGCGCCAGCGGACCATTGCGCGAGAGGCGAGTGTGAGCGGCATCGGCCTGTTTCATGGGGCCGATGTCACGCTGCGGTTCCGGCCCGCGCCGGAAAACCATGGAATCGCCTTTCAGCGAACGGACCTCAGCGACGACGTTGTGGTCCCCGCGCTGATCGGCTATGCCGTTTCGCAAGCGCGGCGGACGGCAATCGCCCATCGCGGCGTGACCATCGAGACGGTTGAACATGTGATGGCCGCGCTGGCGGGCCTGCAGGTCGACAACTGCCTCGTGCAACTGGACGCCCCCGAGCCTCCGGCCGGTGATGGCTCGGCCCGGCATTTCGCCGACGCGATCGTGGAAGCGGGCATCGATCAGCAAACTGAACGGCGGGTCCAACTCACCGTGCGGAACAAGGCGTACCTGTTCTCACTCGACCGTCACGAGGAGATCTCGGTCGTCCCCAACAACCACGGCAGCTACCGGCTGACCTACGAGCTTGACTACGGGCACCCGCACCTTCCCCCGCAAACGGCGACCGTCGAATCGACGCCTCAAGCGTTTCTGGATGAGATCGCGTTCGCGCGCACCTTCGTCCTCGAAGAAGAAGTGCACGCCCTGCAGGCGCAAGGGTTCGGACGACGCATGACGCCGCAGAACCTGCTGGTCTTTGGTTCGGATGGGCCGGTCGACAATCATCTGCACACCCCCGACGAGTGTGCCCGGCACAAATTATTGGACTGCATCGGCGATCTGGCCCTGATCGGCTGCGACCTGCGCGGCGACGTGTTCGCCCGTCGGAGCGGACATCGGCACAACCGCGAACTGGTTCGCGACCTGCTCGTCACGCATCCCCACATCGGGCCGGACATCCGCCGGCAAAACCTCGCCCTGGACTTCGCCGCCGCATCGGCCCGCCCGGTCCGGATGGTGGGCTGAAAGGGGTGATTCGTTAATTTGCTGATTTGTTGATTCGTGTCGATTGGATATGGCGTCTTGCTGAGTGCCGCAAGCGGTACCTCCCTGCAGTCGGAGCTTCGTCAACATGTTTGGGTGAGTCAACGAATCAATCAGTCAACTAACCGCAGCAAGGACGTTGCCATGTCTGGACGCATTTCACCGCTTTCGGAAATCGACCCCCGTGCCGAGCTCGCGTCGAATGTGACTGTCGGGCCGTTTTGCGTGATTGGGCCGCAGGTGACTCTCGGTGACGGCTGTACGCTCGACAGCCATGTCTCGCTGACCGGGCTTTGTCGGATCGGGGAGAACAACCGCTTCTGGCCCGGGTGTGTGATCGGAGGCGAGCCGCAGGATAAGAGCTATCACGGGGGAGACACGCGGGTCGAAATCGGCAACGGCAATCAGTTCCGCGAAGGCGTGACCGTCAACCGAGGGGCAGACAAAGAAGACGGCTGCACGCGGATCGGCAGCCGGAATCTGCTGATGTCCAATGCGCATGTCGCCCACAATTGCCACGTGTTCGACGACACGATTTTGGTCAACGGCGTGCTATTGGGCGGGCACGTTCACGTGCAGGACCGGGCGATTGTCTCCGGCAACACGGTCGTCCATCACTTCTCGACGATCGGAACGCTCGCCTTTGTGAGCGGCGGCTGCCGGGTCCCTCACGATGTTCCCCCCTACATGCTGGCCGCCGGCAGCGACAACCCGCAAATTCGCACATTAAACATCGTCGGCATGCGCCGGGCCGGAATCCCCGAGCCGACGGTGCGGCTGATCAAGCAGGCGTTCCGCATGCTGTACCGCGAACACAAACCGCTGGCGACCATCCAGGAGCACTTCCACGCCGAACTGGAGGGCGTGCTGCCGATGGAACTGATGAAACTGCTGACGTTCATTGAGAACCAACGCAAAGGCAAAATGGGCCGCGGGCGCGAAGCAGTCCGCATGGAGGAAAACGACTCCTCCGAGGTACAGGCTGCGTGACCTCTTCCTCGTTGACAGAGTCTGAGGCCGTGACCGCCGAATCCGAAAGCCACTGAGGACGAGATCATGAAGCCGCTGCGTTATGTGGTTGTGGGAGTCGGAGCGCTGGGACGCCATCATGCCCGCATCGCGCAGGGTCTGGACGGCGTCGAACTCGCGGCGGTCGCCGAGCCGAACTCAGAACAGGGAAAAACAGTCGCTAACGATCTCGGGACCCGCTGGGTGGGCGACTACCGTCAGGTCATCGACTCGGCCGATGCGGCGTCCATCGTCGTGCCCACAACGTTGCACCGGCGGATCACCGCCGACTTCATCGATCGCGGCATTCCCGTGCTGGTGGAGAAACCGTTGGCCCGCAATGCCCAAGAGGGACGCGCGCTGGTGGCCGCCGCCGAGAGTACGGGCACGAGCCTTCAGGTCGGACACATCGAACGCTTCAACCCGGCGTTTCAAGAGATGGCCGCCCGCGTGACCGCACCCAAATACATGCGAGCCGAGCGGTTCAGCCCTTATGCGTTTCGGTCGATGGACATCAGTGCCGTCCACGATTTAATGATCCATGACATCGACCTCGTGCTCACGTTGGCAGCTTCGCCGGTGGTGGCGGTCGAAGCGTTTGGCATTTGCGTGCTGGGCGGACACACGGATGTTGTGCAGGCGCGGCTCAAATTCGCCAGCGGCTGCGTCGCCGATCTGTCTGCGAACCGTGTGAACCCCGACTTCCGCCGCACGCTGCAAGTCTGGTCCGCCGGCGGTTGCGTCACCGCCGACCTTCAGACCCGCGAAGTCGCGCACTATCGTCCCTCGGACCGGCTGCTGCGCGGGGACCTGCCGCACACGCTGGCCATGCAACCGGGAGCCGACATCCCCGCACTGAAAGAGGCCGTGTTCGGTGAGTTCATCGGAACCGAGCAGCCGCCGATTGAGGACTGCGACCAATTGACTGCCGAAATTGGCCACTTCGTCGATTGCGTGCGGACTGGCCGAACGCCGATGATCGACGGCCGCGCCGGATTGGCCGCGCTGGAGGTCGCTGAGCAAATCACCGACTGCGTTGCCTCACACGCCTGGAACGGCAACGCCGCCGGACCGGTCGGCCCGCACGTGGGTCACACCGCCGCAATCTCACGGGCCGCCTGAAACACATTGGGCCCGCGCGACAGACGGGTCGTGGTTAGTCGTTCAGCTCATCGATCGCGGCTCGGACTTCGTCGACGTGACCGGCGACTTTGACTTTCGGCCAGGCGGCGGCGATCTTGCCCTGCTTGTTGATCAGAAACGTCGCCCGCTGGATGCCCATGTACGTTTTGCCGTAGTTCTTTTTCTCGAGCCAGACGCCATACTTCTCGCACACCTGATGCTCTTCATCGGCGAGCAGCGGGAAGGGCAGGTCGAACTTGGCGGCGAACTTCTCGTGAGAGGCGAGGCTGTCTTTGCTCACACCCAGCACGACGGTGTCTTTGCGTTGGAGGGCCGCCATGTTGTCACGGAAGTCGCATGCTTCGGTGGTGCAGCCGGGTGTGTTGTCACGCGGATAGAAATAGAGCACAACGTTCTTCTCACCCTTGAACTGGCTGAGGCGGACCTTTCCGTCCGGGACCGCCGGCAACGTGAACGCGGGAGCCCGCCCGCCGACCTTGGGCATCGAGGTTTCTGGCATGGTTGAATTCGTTCTGGATTTCATGGGGTCACATTCGTGACCGCCCTTTGTAATAACCGCCCAGTGGTGATGCAATTGCACGCACAAGCGATGACCAATCACCCACTCCCCAAACGCCGGATCACCCCCCGGGGTGGCCCAGCCGACACGGCTGGGTTGCAAAGCGACAAGAGACCCCACACTCCGCGACCGGACATTCAAGACAGGTTAGAATCTAAACTGCGACATGAGCCGGTTTCAAAACGCCTAGCACCCCGGCTGCTTGAATGATCGATTGTCCGTGAGATCGCTGAAACCGCTGAAAAACCAAACTTCGGTCATTGGCCCGATGAGCAGCCGGGGTGCTTCTAGCGGTTCTGAAACCGCTTCATGTCCCACACGCATCGGCACTCAGTTGGCGGAGCGTCAGACTCCGCCTGACGATCCGCTGGGAGTCACGTAGATTCATCAAACGTCCGATCGCGGAATGGAAATGTCAGGCCGATCCTGGCCTACGGTGCTAATTCACGCAGTTGCCAAGACGTACGACATCGTGTTACTCCGGTTCCCCGTGAGCGAACCAGTTGACTCACCGCAAGCACAGCGTTACGTTATTCAAAGCTGCATTATTCCGGTTCAGCGATGATGAATTCAAAGTTCGTCGTTCCCGTTGTACGACGAACGTTGCGGCTGAGCTCCCGCAGCGTTCGAGGGTCGGGGAAACCCCGTCCGGTTACATTTGCGCCGCGGAATGGTGTCGGGACGTCGAACCAGCGGGTGGAGCGGAACGACGAGACCGCGCGTTCCTAGGATCTCGCGCAACATCGTCGTCCGCTCACCCGCAACGTTAGCACCACGAGGAGCACCAATCATGCAGCGACTTACACGCGTCGTCGCCGGTATCATTTTCCTTGGCGCCGGTGCAATGTTTATCGCATGTGGCGGTGCCGGAAACACGACGAGCGATTTGGCTTCATCATCGTCGTCCGGGGACGCTTCATCTTCACGAGTTGAAGAATTCGACATCGTACGCTCGTGCGAACTCCGATCAGGGCCTGGCAATGAATACGAACGCAA
Organism: Planctomycetaceae bacterium; assembly: GCA_029259845.1. Classification (GTDB taxonomy): domain Bacteria; phylum Planctomycetota; class Planctomycetia; order Planctomycetales; family Planctomycetaceae; genus JAHBXU01. Next base: position 26,331 of record JAJDEI010000252.1, read on the forward strand.
GATAAATCAAAAAGCATCCGATAGACTTGGCGAAGTACATTACTTGTCGGTGGACACGTCCGTGACTGTCAAGATCCTGCAAACGCAAGGCGACTGGGCCGAGATTCAGGTGACTCAACCTGACTTTCTCCGCGATTCACACCGTGGCTGGGTGCCACGGGACGTAATAAAAGGCGGTGCGCCCACAAATAAACTCGATGGATGGATTCGTCATACATGCCGCGTCTACCCAGCACCAGACAAATCAACCCAACCTGTCGGATATCTCTCCCCACCGTCATCCGTAGGCGTCGCCGATGACGGCAGCGACTGGCTCCGGCTGCTTCACGGTCCTGTCAAAAGCGAGACCACGGATGAATTCCTGGATATCTCCTTCGATCCGGGCCTCTACATCGAGAAATCTAATTTTACAACCGAGCTTCCAGCTAACTGGGATCGATGATCCAAATCCTCCAACCAATGACTACGCCATCGCACGACGAACTTGCTGGCTACCTGAGATGCCTAATCTATGACCTCAACGTTCTCGCTACATCCATAGAAAAGATGATGGCGGAATCCGATGATCGAATCGTCGAAGCCTACAAGACAGCCGCGTTAATTAAACTTCGCACGGTTTATGATTTTTTCCATCGTCCAACAGCTTCTGATTCGATTAAACTCCAAATGTTTCAGGTTTACAATCCGACGGTGCCACCACACCAGTCACAGAATTGGGGCACTTGGCTAACGCATCAATCGATTAACACATATGTAGTGCATCTTGACGTCGAGCGTGTCACAAAAACCGAACCTCAGCCGAAGTTTTCGCGCGGCGAACGGGCTGTGCTTCGTACGGCTGTCGCGCTCATGAACGACGCAAAGCAATTCATAGATAGTGTGGCGGGACATTGCGATTTCGTTGGGCTCAACAGTTTCGGCACACGCTGGCGCACAGAATTTGTCGACACGCTGAACAGGCTGAACGCGATGGTCGCCGCCCGTAGCTCAACGTAGTGCGAAAAGTGGTGCTAACAAAACGGTGAACGCGAGCGGCTACATTTTCGGCGATTCAACCGTTAGACTGTTGGAAAGGTACTCGGTGATTCAACGCGGTTCCTGATGGTCCGCCGCCCGGTTACCTTGGTCGTTATGCATCTCAACACGGCATCCTGCTTCGCGAATTCTGAAAGCGGATCGCGGCATTCATGCCGCTAGAATTACATCATGCTTCCCGATTAGCCGGGTCGGTCGGAATCCGCCTGACGCTCCGCTGGGAGTCACGTAGATTCTTCAAACGTCCGATCGAGGATTGGAAATGGCAGGCCGAGCTTGACCTACGGCGACGCTCATGCCCCCGGCACTCAGTCGCCGCGCGGCATGAAGCCGACCGACATCTCCATCCAGGAGCCGCAACTGCATCCTCCGCCTCCCTCTGGAGAGAGCAGCATGCCGGATGCGGGAATCGTGCTGAGCCAGCAGCCGGGTCGCATCCGCTCCCAACTGGAGGCGCTGCCGCTGAACGTGTTCCACAGGGTTATCTTGGTCGTGCGGAAGACCATGGCGTTGGTCGTCGCTGCGTAGGTTCCGCATTTGCCCCACGGCATCTCCAGCTTGTTCATCTCGCCGCTGGCCAAATCGAGGATCTTCGGTCGCACATAGACACGCCCGCCGACGATCGCCGGGCGCGAAATCGCCTTGCCGTGGTCTCCTTTGTTTTCCATCCAGCCGAACGTCTGCGTCCAGCGTTGCTCGCCATCGGCTGCCCCGAAGGCGGTCACCTCGAACTTTTTGTCGGTCGACGAATCGATGACCAACGTCCCCTCGCCGGCGGCCAGATAAAACGCGACGGTTCCGTCGGCGGTGTCGATCGGCTTCTCCCAGACCAGATCGCCGGTTTTCAGGTCGAGGGTGACGAGATACTGGTCGTCCCACAGCTCGGGCGTGCCGATGCGGCGGGCCTGCGCCTGTTTGACGTTCGGGTTTCGCGACTCAACAAACGAAATCCGATCGTCGGCGATGGTGATCGTCGAGTTGATGATGACGCCGCTCTCATACGTCCAGTTGCAGTGGCCTGTCTCCTTGTCCATCGCAAACAGAGAGTCGCTGCACACTTTGAACGTCGCCGGGCCGCTGCGGGCGTCGTACCATCCGGCACCGGCATCTCCCCAGAAACTCGTGAAGGCCGACCCCGCTTTCTGGGCCGTGCCGATCATCTGACCGGCGACTTGTGCCAGGTATCCCCATTCGTACGACCAGTCTTCCCGCGCGGCGGGGACCACCGGATGAAACGCGGCGACCTCACCACTGGCGGCGTCGATTTGCCAGCATTTGTCCTTGGCGGCGATGTAGACGAAATCGTCATCCGCGCACCAGTTGCTGCAATCGCGCGGCATGTTGAAACGTTCCAGAGCGGGGATCTCCAGTGACCACAACACGGTCCCGTTGAAGGCATCGACGGTAATCAACCGGTGCAGGCCCTGCACGTACAGCCGTCCGTTGGTCGAGAGAGGGGACGGCTTTCGCCCGTTGCGGTCCGGTTGGGCCCGCGGTCCGGGGCGTCCGATCCACTGGACCTGCATCTCACCGGTCGTGCTTGCGCCCGCGAGTGCTTCGCCGCCGAACGCCGAGTTATCGGCGCGGCCATAAAGGTGCGACCACTCGCCCGCTCCCTCCAACGGAGGACGGACCGCTGTGAGCCATTGCCCTTCCGACCCCTCGCTCAATTCGGCTTCCAGTTCGGTTGGTGTGAACCAGGTCTTCAGTTCTCGTGAGTCGATCGTCGTCGCAGCACCGGTCGGCTGGCCAAGACAAACGACTCCCCCGTTGGGCCGCAACACGCGGAACAGTTCCGCCGCGTCACCCACCGGATGTCCGCCGGTCAGCAATTCTTCGGAGACAATGAGGTTGGCAAAGCGTCCCACGAAGGGAAGCGCGTCGTAGGATTCGACGTGATGGACGGCGACCCGTGTGCCGTACACGCCGGCCCGTCGATAGGCTTGGCGCGAGGCTTCGACCTGCGGTGCATCGGTTTCGACGCCGATGATCCGAAGCCGGCTCTGTCGCGCGAGCTCCCAGGCGAGCCGTCCGCTGCCGTTGCCGATCACCAGACAGATGCCCTGATCGATGCCGCTGCGGTCGAGAATCTGCCGCGCGGCTGTCCTCAACAGTGGCGAGGAGCCGTCCTCCGGGAACGGTTGCGCGTCTTGCGGAACAGCCGGCGTGCTGAAGTTGAAATGCGTGTCCAACTCGAACTCCAACGTCATCGCGACCAGGCCCGCCGATTCCGCTTCGACCGACTCTTTTTCGATGGAGTAGTGCAATATGCGATCGTGTGGCAGGTCCGCCAGCACGACTTCATGCCCGGTTTTCGGAGCCACGTCGTCGAACCGCGTCTGCTGGTCGCCGTCGTGCAGTACCAGTCGCGTGGGCATGGCTGCGGCTGTTTTCCAGCGAACCCGGGCCGAATCGGGCGTGAGGAATTGGACGTACGGGCCGGTCTCCAGTTCGATCGGTACGTTGAAGCGGTTCTGTTTCGCCTGATGGCGGCGGGCGAGGTCGGCTGCCGGGACGGCCCGGTCATAAAGCCGGATCTCGTGAAACATGGCATCCATCGGATGGTGGCTGCCGCCGTCATCGATGGCCCCGATTCCGTAAAACCCGTGGGGCGGATATGAGATCGGCCCGGTTTGAGCGTCGGATTCTCCTTCGACTTTGCCGTCGACGTACAGCGTGGCGACTTCCCCGTCGTACGTGGCGGCCACGTGATGCCAGTGACCGGGCCAAATCTCCGTCTGTCCGGCGATGTACGAAAACTCGTCGGCGCCCCCTTCGGCTGCCAGTGCGAACACAAAGTGCGAGTGATGGCAGCCGAGCACCCAACCCTGGTGTTTCTCCTTGGAGTCGCTAAAGCAACCGATGACCCCGCCCCGATTGTCCGCTTCGTCGATGCGAACCCACGCTTCGGCGGTGAATGATTCTGTGGGCGGGGACGCCTGTTCGCGGTCTTCGGAGATGACGATCTCGTTCGTCTCGCCGTCCAGTTCCAATGCCTCCGCGCCGCCGACTTCGCGGAGATGCACGTCTCCGCGGATGAGGGCATGATTGCGTCCCGTCAGATCGCTCAGCCGCTGATCGCTGTCCGGCAACCCGCGCCGCCGCGCGAGGGCAGCCATCTCACGGTGCACGAGCCAGTGATTCACGAGGCCTCTTTTGTCCTCGGCCCGTTGTTGCGGCGTTGTCGCTGGGGGAGCAAAATCGGCGTCAGTCTCGGAAGACGGGGCGGTCGTCCGACCAGGCCGGGCAATCGCTGCGGGAGTTTCATCGTCGCTGGGACGGAAGCAGTGGATCGTCCCTTCGTCGGTGCTGGCGAACAACCGACCGTCGGCGACCGCAAGTCCGAAGGCCTTCCCCTGGACGGGCTGCTCCCACAGCAGCCGTCCGTCGCTGAGGGCAAAGGCGGCGACCGTGCCGTCGCCTCCGACGATGATCGTTTCGCCCGCCACGATCAGATCAAAGTGATGTCGACAGCGGACGTCCCACAGCGCTTGATTGTTCGAAACGTCGACGGCAGACAACCGGGTCCGAGAGACCATCACCCGGGCGGTCGGCGTAACCGCGGCGATGACGGGTCCCCGGTGGGTCGCCACCTGTTTGAGCGTGGTGAGGTTCGTCTCGCTGATCCAACCGGTCTTGTTGCCGGGGCCGCAAAGGACGTGCCCGTCAGCCGTCAGCACGACCGATGATCCGCCGCTGCCTTCCAGTTGCCCGGCGTAGTGGCCGTCCTGCCGGCCGAATACATACGGCGGCACCCGTCCGGCCGGCGCGACAATCAGTGACTCACTGGCCAGCAGCGCCCCTTCCATCGTCAATCCGACGTGCTTCTCGCTGAAACAGCCGGAGCCTTCCGGTTTGCCGGTCTTGGCGTCAACCGCCATCAGCACCGAATCCCGCCACGGCAGCAGTCCGATCCCAAAGTAGGCCCGCGGGCCGTCGACCAGCACGCCCGTGCGGCAGGGAGACAACGAGACGAACCGGCCGTTGTTGAGAATCAATGGGGCATCGTCGACCGGCTCCGACTTCCAGATCAGCTCCCCATTGCCGGCGCTCACACAGTAGGCGCGACCGTCATCCGAACTGAAATAGACGCGGCCCTCAGCGACCGTGGGAGCGATCCGCACGGGACCGTCAGTGGTGAACGTCCACCGGTTTTGTCCGGTCTGCGCATTGAGGCAGTTCACCGAGTCATCAGCCGATGATCCGAAGTAGGCCCGTCCGCCGGCGACGACCACATGAAAGCAGGGGTCATAGTTCCGCATCGCCCCGAGACCCCGCACGTTGGCGTAGGAATCCCAGCGTGCGGGCCCCGGCCATGCCGGTTGCGGCGGCTGCTGCGACCGATGCACCCACTCGCTCTGAGCGGAAACCCCTTCCCATTCTTCGTCGGTGTACCCGCTGCGGCTCGCATCATGCCGATACGTCGGCCACTCCGCCGCCGAAAGCGCCGAACAGCCCACCACACACAACGCAGCCACAACCGCCAAAGGCCGAAACATCAAAGCCATCTCCCGGAAGAACCGCAAATACAGCGTCCCTCCTGTCTAGCAAAAACGCTCCGGCCAGAACAGGCTGCGCTGGACACCCTGCTGACATTGCGAAGTTGCATGAGCATATGGTGTGAGGCGATTCGCGTGTCTGCCCCGCTGCGCGATGCGGGCATGGTCGCTGGCAACCGGCGTGCGATTATCCGGCAGCATTCGTCGGCAGCGGCACGTCGGTTGCTGAACAACCGGGGCCATCCTCGGTTTGGGTGCCTTCGTTCCAGATCGCGAGGATCAGGTTCGCGATTGACCAGCCGACGGCCGCTCCAACCAGGACGTCACTAGCGAAGTGCTGGCCCGATTCGATCCGCTGGAGTCCGACGAGGGCTGCGAGTGCGTAACACAGCCATTTGGCACGCGGGAACTGATGAGCGAGGGCGGCCGCAAAAGCGACGGCGGTGGCTGTGTGTGCGGACGGAAAACTCTGCCAGCTTCCTCCCCGGCTCAGGAGTGGCAGCCAACCCTGAAAGCTTTCCAGGATCGAATGGTCGAAATCGAAGTGGTTCGGACGCGAGCGACAGACGAGCAGCTTGACGAGGCCGGCGGCCAATCCGCCGGTGACGCCCGTGGTCGCAATTCGCCCTACGATCATGAGACGGCCGGGAGCGGCGACCAAAATGGCCAGCAGAATCACCGCCATGCCGTATGGATTCCCAAACGGTTCCACGCTTTGTAAGGCTTTATGAACTTCTCCCGTCCCTCCCAGCTCAGTCGCATGACGCGAAAGAGGAGAGTCGATCGTGAAAACGCTGATGGCGGCCAGCAGCAGAAGCAGGACGGGAATTTGGAGCGGGGAGACCATCGCCGATGGCGGATTCCATTCTCTTGAGATCGGCATTGTCGCAGGCATGAGCGATCCTCCTGAACTGGCTCTTGTGACGTTTGTGGTGTTTGTGCGGGCGGGGCGAGGCCGCGAAATAGGCGACCCGCGTGACGGTCCGGCCTTCCGGGCCGACGCTCTTGGGCCGAGGCTCTCGAATCGCGCCGCGAGAACAAGGACACCGAGTTTAGGAGCCGAAGATGAGAAGCTCGTGAGAACGGCGTGCATTTCGACCGTCGAGCGAGAATTTGCTTGATTTCCGGCACTCGCTCTCACCGTCCTCTCATCTGGGTGAGATAGGATCAGATCGCCAGGCATTGGCCATCAGGAGGCCATGCCGCTCGCGACACTTCTCCTTCAAGGAATAACCGACATGTCTCTCAAACAGCTTTTGGCACCTCTGGTTGTGGCCCTATTGGCCGATTTCGGTTTGGCGGCGACAGGGGTATTTGCCGTCGCAGACGCCGATCAGCCGGGAGAACAGGCGATCCGCTTGGGCGATGCTCCCCAGGCGATTCAGCAGGCGCTGCGTGGTGTTGATGTCGAAGAAATCGAAGTTGAAGCACGGGACGGTAAGTCCATTTATGAAGCGACCGTTCAGGCCGACGACGTCGAAGTCGAATTGACACTCACGGCGGCGGGCAAGCTGCTCCGCATCGAAATTGAAACCGGGGACGATGAGGACGAACCACGGGAAGCGAACGAAGCACGGGAAGAGGATGATGATGACGCCCGACAGGCCGATGCAAAAAAAGCCGACCAGCAGACCGTAAGCTTGGACGACGTCCCGGAAGCGGCCCGCACGGCTCTGCGAAAACTGGCGGGCGATGCCAAAATCGAAAAGGTCGAACGGGAGGAAGATGACGGGGTCATCCTGTTCGAGGCAGAGTGGCAACAGAACCAAACGACTCACGAAGCGACCGTCACGGCTGATGGCGATCTCGTTGAGCAAGAGCGGACCGTTTCCCACGCGTCGTTGCCGCAGGCCGTGCGGCGCGCTGTCAAGGATCGTTTCGGGGACATCACCGAGGTGACATACGAACGGAAAACGGTTGTGCTGTACGAAGCAGAATCCGATGCCGATGGAAATAAGCGTGAGGTTCTGCTCTCCCCAAGCGGCCGAGAAGTTGAAGTCGAAGTTTCGGATGATTAGAAGGTGGGGACGCTGGTTTTTCGGATTCGGACTCTGACGATAACGTCATGCGGCTGCTTGTCATCGAGGACTATCAACCGATTCGCGATGCGGTCTCGCAAGGGCTGAGCGAGGCCGCATTTGCCGTTGACGTGGCGGCCAATGGCCGGGACGGCCTGTGGTATGCGCAGAGCAACGACTACGATGTGATCGTGCTTGACTTGATGCTCCCGGATATCGAAGGACTCACGATTCTCCGGCAACTTCGAGAGGCTGGGTGTCGGGCACGGATCCTCATTCTCACAGCCAAGGATGCGATCGAAGATCGCGTCGAGGGGTTGGACAGTGGTGCGGACGACTACGTTCTCAAACCGTTTGTCTTTGAAGAACTGCTGGCGCGGATTCACGTGCTGGTGAGACGCAAATATGAACAGCCCAACCCGGTCATTCGCATCGACAATCTGGTCATCGACACATCCCGGCAGACCGTGCGACGGGGCGACAAGCCCGTCGACCTGACCAAACGCGAATACTCGCTGCTCGCCTTCCTGGCCCTGCGGCAAGGCCAAGTTGTCTCACGCACGGAAATCTGGGAAAACGTCTATGAATTCGACTCCGACACGCACAGTAACGTCGTCGACGTTTATATTCGTTACTTGAGGAAGAAACTCGAACGTCCGGAGTGGACGAAGCTGATTCATACACGTCGGGGGTTCGGGTATTTCCTCGGTGTTGAAGGAGAGTCGACGTGAGACCGTCACTGCGATCGCGGCTGATGATCGGAATCGCGGCCACAACGCTTCTCGTCCTGATCGCTTCGACGGCGATCGTCGATTCGCTCATCCGTCGCAGCCTCACTGCCGAGTTCGACCAACTCCTGGGCGCGAAAGCACGGGCACTCGCTGCGATGATTGAGCAAGACGGCGACCGTGTCGACATCGAGTTTGCCGAACATCCGTTGCCGGAGTTCGCACGCAGCGTTCGGCCGGAATACTACGAGGTGTGGCGTGGCGAGGGGACCGTGCTCGCGAAGTCGCGTCGCCTTGAAGGCGCGGACCTCCCGCAGGTCAACGGATCGAGCGGTTCACCCGGCATCCGGCGGATCACGCTGCCGGACGGTCGGGCCGGGCGGGTCGTTGGCATCCAATTCTTGCCACGCGTCGACAGAGAGCCGAGAGACCCGTCTCCGTGGGATCCCGCGAATCCCGGGATCGAGGATTTTGACGCCGTCGACGACAGCAAACAAGTCGGCGTCTCAATTGCGGTGGCACGCGATACAAGCGATCTCGACAAGACGCTGGCCCGCATTTTCGGAGTCTTGTGTGGTTCGGGTCTTGTGACGGTGGCCTTGATTGTCGGAGTTCTGGCATGGCTGGTCACTCATAACCTGCGTCCCGTGCACGAACTAGCCCTCCAAATCGGGCGAATGGACGAGAAGTCACTCGCGTCGAGAGTGCACGTCGCGAATGCCCCTCAGGAGTTGGCGCCGGTGGTATCGCGGCTGAACGAACTGATCGACCGACTCGAGTCTGCCTTTGAGCGGGAGAAGACGTTGACAGCCGACATCGCCCACGAACTGCGGACACCCTTGTCTGGCATTCGGAGCACGCTGGAAGTCTCCCTGAGCCGCCAACGTGATGCCGAGGGTTACCGCGATGCGATGCGGAAGTGTCTGGTGATCTGTGATCAGATTCAGCCAGTCGTTGCGACGCTCCTCTCTCTGGCTCGGATCGAAGCGAATCGCGAGAATGTTGATTCTGGTTGCGTCGACATGGAACTCGTGTTGCAGAAATGTTGGAAGCAGTTCGAGCATCGGGCCCACGAGCGACGGCTCAACGTTTCCTGGGACTGTGAACCGCGGGTTTTCCTCAATACCGACCCAGCCATGTTCCGCGTCGTGGTGCGCAATCTCATGGATAACGCGGTCTGTTATGCGGACCAGGGGGGCACGATTCGAATCGGGGCCTTCCTCACGGAGACCCAGTATGAGTTGAGCGTGGTGAATTCGGGATGCGTGCTGTTGGAACAGGAAGCGGAACACGTTTTTGAGCCGCTCTGGCGGGCCGATCCTGCCCGATCCGACACGGGAACTCATGCCGGACTGGGCCTCGCACTGTGTCGCAGGATTCTCAATGTCCTGGGGGGAGCGATTTCCGCTTCCGTGCAGAGAGGAGACTTTTGTGTTTTGGTCGCCTTCGACCTCAAGCAGATCGAGATTGCGTCAGTGGGCCATCCGGGCCGCTCAGACAGTGGGACTCGCACGCATTCAGAGTCGGGGCGTCCGAGCATTCCGTAACCTCTCACTGCTGCGGCGCCGCGGCTGGCAAGTAACCGGGATCACCTGCGCTGACGCGGGTCCGGGATCGCCTGCGGCGGCCGCGCATTCGTGATGTGGGGTTTCTCGGTCGGAACGTTCTGGAGCAGGGGATTTGTGTGAGCCCGAACATCTCACGCCGGCTCGGCTTGCAGACATCGGGGTCGATTATCTGGGAAAGTCACCTTCTCTCCGGATCGTGCGGTGCCTACGATGGACGCGACCGCTCTCCCAGCCGGGCAGATCGGCGATCAAGGATGAATCTCGCCCGATCCTTTGGCCGCCCTCTTTGATTGGCATCCCTGCACGATTGACACGCCGCACATGGAAGTTCTTCAAGACGTCGGTTCCGAGATGACGCCTACGCGTCCGTTCTCTGCGGTCGAGTCAGCCGCTCAGGAATTGCAGAATTGCTTCGAGACGCTCACCCGCAGCCGGCAGGTCAGCTGGCAGATGAGTTATCGTCTGCTGAAATCGCTGGGAGCCGGCGGGCAGGGGGTCGTCTATCTGGCGGACCGCATCAATCCACACGACTTGTCGTTTCGGCTGGCGCTCAAATTTTACCGGCCGGATGTCTATCCGGACGTGGAATCCTACCGGAAGGACATGGCCCGGATCGCCCGGGTGGCGATGAAACTGGCTCGCCCGCAGCAGGACCGCTTGTTGGATGTGTTCAACGTGGTGGAGTCAGGCGGTGTGCAGGTGGTACCGATGGAATGGGTGGACGGCATCGATCTGGCCCACCTGCTGCGTCCCCATATGCTGGAACTGGTCAGAGAGCAGGTCGATGACGACCGCTGGGCCCATGTGAACGACGTCGTCGTGACGCATGCCAAGTCGCAGTTACGGCTGCAACCGGGGGTGGCCAGCGCGATTCTCCGGGACTGCCTGGTGGGGCTCGCATCCCTGCACCGCGAAGGGATCGTGCATGCGGACATCAAGCCGGGGAACGTCATGATTAAACGGACCGGCACCTGTAAGCTGATCGACTTCGGGTCCGCATTTCATGTGGACGATCTGCCCTTGCGACCGACATGGACGCCTCGGTACGCGGCTGTGGAGGTCCTCCAGGGGGCCGTGCCGACACCGGTCTCCGACCTTGCCAGTTTGGGATATGTCTTTGTCGAGATGCTGTCCGGCGAGTATTCGTTTGCCGAGGCACACGCTCCGGAGGAATTGATCGCCGCCAAGCGGCAACTGCCCGATGCGCTGACGACGTTGCTGCCGGCCGATGTCGCCAAGAACCGCCGATTGCTGCGGCTCGTGCGGCGGTTGATCGATCCCGAACCGGCCCGCCGCTTCCCCTCCGCCGAAGCAGCAGAACTCGGCACCGACGGCGCCGCCGCGTTCCAAAAACAACTCGTCATGGGAGACCTGTCCAGCGAATATGCGAACGAGATTCGCCTGTTGCTGGAAAAGATCGGCTGACGTGGACGAAGATGCGTTTCTCCGGCGGTCGTCTGTCCGGCGGCTGCCGTCCCAACGGCTGCAACCCCGACCGTCCGTTTAGCCGCACATTTCAAATGTGCGGCTAAACGGACGGGTGTGCGACGATACGGACAAATGTTGGCGACGAGGGCCGACACGAGGCATCGCGTGCGGGCATTCGTGCGTACAATCAAGGCCGGTCCGTCCACATCACCGGGAGAGACAACGCGTGTTGATTCGAGTTGGTACGGTCGCTCTCGTTTGCTTGCTCGTCCGTCTTGTCGCATCCGCCGCCGATGTCGAATCGCAGGTCGCAGCCGCGCGCGTGCACCTGCAGAGCGGCCGCTACGAACAGGCGGCTGACGCGTACCGGGAACTGCTGTCGCAAGACAACGGGCAACCCCAAGCCGTCCGGCTGGCGACACTGGGGTTGAGCGAATCGCTGGAGGCGCGCGGATTGTGGGACGCTGCTGTGGGCGTTGTCCGCGACGCACTCGAGCAACAGCCGGACGACCCAGCGCTCCTCGCCCGACTTGCCGAACTCCAGTTTCTTCGCGGAGATTACGCCGCCGCCGAGCAGACCGCCGCAGCGGCACTCCGGCACGACGGCGATCAACTCCGCGCAAGGCTCGTCCAAGCGCATGTCTTCACGGAAACCGGGCGGCTCGATGCCGCGCTGACCGAATATCGCTGGTTCGTGCGGTACTACAATCGCGCGCAACCGACCGACGCCGAGTCTCTGTTGTTGGTCGCTGAAGGCTCGCTGCAATACGCCCGCTGGAAGAGCGTCTCGTCGATTTTCGACTTCGTGATCAACACGCTGTGTCCCGATGCGCTGGCAGACGATCCGCACTGTTGGGGGGCGGCGCATCTGTCCGGCGTTGTGCTGCTGGAGAAGTACAACCGCGCACAAGCGGTCCCCGAACTGAACGCCGCGTTGGCAACCAACCCGCAAGCGGCGGCAGTCCTTGTTTCACTCGGCGAGGCGGCGCTGCAGGAGTCCGAACTGGAACAGGCGGTCGATCTTGCGCGGCGGGCACTGGCCATCAATCCGCGTCTGGCGCCGGCCCTCCGATTGGCGGCGGATGTGTCGCTCATTTCCGGCGACACGCAAGCGGCGATGAAATTCATTGAACCGTCGCTTGGCATCAATCCGCACGACCAACGCACCCTGGCGCAACAAGCGACGGTATTCTTGCTGGAAGACGGAATCCCCAATGCGGATCGATTGCAGGAGCTGTTCGGCGAGGAGGCCGATGCAACGCCGCTGCGAAACGACAAGTCGGACGGCGAGGGGAACCGCTTTGTGGGGCTGTGGACGGAGTTGGTCGCACGGAATCCCAAGCCGGGCCTGTTTCTCACTCGGATCGGCCAATCACTCGACGGGCGACGGAAGTACGCGGAAGCGGAGGCGTGCTTTCGGCGGGCGACCGCGCTGATGCCCCGGCTCGCCGCTCCGCGCACCGAACTCGGCATGCTGCTCATGCGGGCCGGCAAGCTCGAAGACGCGGCGAAGATTCTCGATGAGGCATTCCAGGCGGACCCCTATCACGTCCGTGTGAGCAACATGCGGAAGGTCATCCGGCAACTCCAAGCGTACGCCATCGTTTCGTCCGACCATTTTGTCATCCGAGTGCCGGACGACGAACGCGTCCTCGGTGAGGAGATGTCCCGCTATCTGGAACAAACGTACGACGAGCTCACCGCAATGTACGGCTACGAGCCGGAGACGCGGACGCAGTTCGAGGTTTACGGCGAGGCGAAGGGGCAGTCGGCTCATCAGTGGTTTAGTGCGCGAATGGTCGGACTGCCGTGGGTGCAGACGATCGGCGCCTCGACCGGCATGATCGTGGCGATGGCGTCGCCGCACGGGCTGGCGGAACCGTTCAACTGGGCGCGGGTCGTGCGGCACGAGTTCGTGCACATCCTCACGCTGCAGCAGACCGACTTCAACATCCCGCACTGGTACACCGAAGCCCTCGCCGTCCGCACCGAGGGAGCCATTCCCCAATCGTGGGATACGCTGTTGCTCGAACGTGTGCCGGCTGGGGAGGTGTTCACGCTGGACGATATCAACAGCGGCTTCATCCGTCCCGAAGGTCCGACCGACTGGAACATGGCGTACTGTCAGAGTTGGCTGTATGCGCGGTACATCGCTGATCGGTTCGGAGAGGCGGCACTCAACGGTCTGATCGACGCCTATCGCCGCAACCTGTCGACCCCCGAGGCGATCGCCGAAGTCTGCGGCGTCGACATCGATGAATTCGAAAAAGGATACACGGCCTTTCTCCATGAGTACGTCGACGAGATCCGCCACACGCGCGTTACCCCGCCACTGAGCATTGACGCGGCAACCGAACGATGGACACAAGACCCCGATGATTCGGAGGCATGGGCAAACGTCGCCTGGGCGATGTGGCGTCAGGGTAACCGTCGCGAGGCCCGTGAGATGGCCGACGAAATCCTCGCCGTCGATGCCCGACAGCCGCTCGCCGTGGCGATTCTGGCGGAGGCCGAATTAGAGGCCGGCCGTCCCGCCGAAGCGGAGAAACTGTTGCAGTCCGCCTTCGATGCCGCCGATCCGCATCCGGCGATTCTCGAACGACTGGCCAAACTCCGCGCTGCAACCGACGACTGGACCGCCGCCCGCGATCTCTGGGAACAGGGCGCCCGGCGATGGCCTCGCGAGCCGCGGTTCTTGCGAGGGCTCGCGTTGGCACTCCTGCAACTGGAGGACAACAACCGATTGCGAGAGGTTCTCGTGAAGATCGCCGCGCTGGACGCCGACAACGGACTCGTCCGCAAGAAACTGGCCCACATGGCCTTTGACGCCGAAGACTGGGTCGCGGCCATCCGCTGGGGAACCGCATCCCTGCACTGCGACGTTCGAGACGGCTCGATGCACCGCCTCCTGTCCGAAGCCTACAAACACACAGGTGACACCGAGGCGGCCATGCATCACACTCAACAGGCTGATCGCGCGAAGTAGCGAAGAGCATCTCCATTCCGCGTGGCATGCCGGCACGGCTGACACAGCCGTGGCACGCGCTTTCAACTGGCCATCGTTCCCCATCCTCGACTCGCGACTCCCTTCTCCCCATGACGCCCTCCGACCCGCGCCCCCTGTCGCTCGCCGACCTCCAATCCCTGATCGAGACGATGTACTCCCGCAAGGATGAGGCCCGCGGGGTCGACGGCACATTCATGTGGCTGATGGAGGAGATTGGCGAACTGGCCGCCGCCCTGCGGGACGACACGCCCAAAACAGAACTCGCCGCCGAGTTTGCTGACGTCCTCGCCTGGCTGGCCACGATCGCCAACGTCGCCGGCGTCGACCTGCAACAGGCGGTCCTCGATAAGTACGGCAACGGCTGTCCCGGCTGCGGCCGAATGGTCTGCACCTGCAGCGACGCCGACAAGCCGTAACGCATCGCGCACGTTTCGCCACACATGCCACTCATGTGTTTCGGCACGCGCCGCCCATGTTTAGCCACACATTTCACATGTGTGGCGAATCCCTGCTACCATGCCCGCATGGTTCTGGGTTATCACGTCATCCTCGGCCTGTACGGTTTCTGGCTGCCCAACGACCCGCGCGGCTCCTGGTCGGAGTTCGTCTGGTCCGAAGCGCTCAGCAAACATGGCGACGCCACCAAAGTCGACACCCGCCAATCGGTCGCCCACAAACGTCACGACGTTCATCGGCGTCTGGCCGCAAGGCGCGACTTGAAATTCCCGCCGGTCAAGCTCGATGGCCGACAGGCGCTCGCCGTCTCCGAAGGCATCGCACGGGCCTCCGAGCTGACCGGTGCGCCCCTATGGGCATGCAGCATTCTCCCAGAACACGTCCATCTGGTCATCGGGCGATTCAACGACACCGCCGAAGCATTCGTCGCCGAGGCCAAACAACGCGCAACGCTGCGACTCAACGCGGAAGGCCTGCATCCACTCGCCGACGCACGCACGTTGTCCGGTCGACGTCCCTCCCCGTGGGCGCGCGGGTTCTGGAACGTCTTCCTCAACGACGAAGCCCACGTCCGCACAGCCATTCGTTACGTCGAAGACAACCCCACGAAAGACGGCAAACCCCGCCAACAGTGGTCGTTCGTCACCCCCTACGATCCCACGGTTTAGCCACACATGCGCCACGTTTAGCCACACATTTCAAATGTGTGGCTAAACGTGGCGGCGCTCAACGATGGCCCCGATGCGTTATCGTCCTCGTCCAACCCCGCTGCGGTCGCCCCATCATCATCATCGGTCGTCGCCGCGACGTCATCCTTGTTCAAACAACATCGGCTCCTCATCCGGCACGGTCGCCGCATCCTCCTTGTCCACCGGCAACGGCGGAGCCGGCGGCGACGCGGGACCGAACTTCGAGTCATCGTGACCAACCGGAGGGCCCATCGTGGCCGCATCCGACGGTTCCACCGAACCACCCTGCTCGAACGGAATTCCGTTGAACGGAGCCGGCGGAGTTTCCAGTTCGGCCAACCGGTAAGTGCCCTCGGTCGCTCCGGGAATGATGAGCGTCCCCCACGCGGGATGCTCGCCGTTGTCAAAGAGCAACGCCGGCATCTTGGCGATCCAGTTGGCTCCGGCGGACCCTGAGCCGCCCCACGGCGGGTCCACGTTTGCCAGCACCTCGTCCTCGGCCACGTCCGGTTTGTCCTTGGCATAGGCGGAGAAGAGTTCGTGGACCGCCTGTGCCTGTGGACGGGTGAGCGTGTAAACTCGATCGTTCCAACGAAAGTTGTACAGCCGGTGATCGCTCCAACCGCCGAAATGGTTGACGAGGACATCGAGCGTCCGCCGGACATTGATGGTCGCAGCGGCTCCACTCGGCACGTCACAATCAGTGAACGAGTATGGCACCGGTTGCTCAGTGCCTTCGATGCACCAACCAGCCAAGTGATCGGTAATCCAGACGCTATACCTACCGGCAGGCACGAGATACCGCCCGGACTCGCCAATCACGGTGACCAGCCATGAGCTGCTTTCCGGCACGACAGCGATGGGCCCGCCGTCGGCATTGGGCGGGCGAAGCTCGACCGAAAGAGACGGATCCACAATATTCACTGTCACGATTCCTTTGCCGCCAAATGGCACTTGAAACACCGAGGTTTGACCTGCTTTGATGTCCACACCAAGGTGGTACCTTTCGCCACTCTGGAAGTAGACCGCCACATTATGGTGCCCAGCAGAGGTAGTCGTCTCGACCCTGCTGTCTGTTATTTGATTGAATGGGACATCCTCGCCGTCGATTGTGATCCTCTCGATTTCGCCACTGATGGCGTCAAATGCGATGCGCCCACGCTCGTCCACCAACAAGGATTCGCTAATTGGTGACGACCTATGATGAGATGAAGACAGAGCCAAATAAGGCACCGCCAGCATCGTGATGAGGCAGCCGGGGATTAGCACGAGTCCGCCGACGAGCATCCAGCCCAGTACCGACCACGGGCTTTTCGCGGTCTGGTGGACGCGGTCCCGCCACGGTCGGTTTCCGATGTTGCCCTCCGGGTGTCGCTGGGACACGGAGTAGGCGACCAACAGCGTGATGCAGCCCATCATGATGGTGAGCACGCCGAGGATGGCGGCTAGGAAAACGAGTCGGCCACCGAACTCCATGGGGTCGCCATCCTGGATCAGGAAGCCGTACGCGATCGGAAACCACGGCAGAGCGATCAGGGCGACGCCCGACCAGATGGCCGCGCGGCCGATTCTTCGGATGTTCCACGCTCGGCCTACCCGATGTCGAATCGTTGAACGTGCAGGCCCGGTCGAAGGCCGTCGTAAGAACAGGCCGATCAGCAGCAGGCTCGCTGCAACCAGCGAGATGGAAACGATGGTTGCTCCGAAATCTTGCCCCTGGCCTGGCCGTTGATAGGGCAAACGAAGTACCACGTAGTTGAAGATGACGATGACGCCCCCGGCGAGCAGGCTACCGCCGATGATCAAGAGTCGTCCGATCGCGTTGCGACTCGTTCCAGGAGAAGGGGAACTGTCAGTACGTGACGGGCGGCTGAATGCTGTGAGGATGGTCCAGCCGGTCAGCATGGCCAGCAGCCCAAGAATGGATGCCCCGAACAGCTCCTCCCCAAACCTGCTGCCAACGTCGTCTATCCGCATCAACGTTCTTCCGGCAGCGACCAGCCAGGGAAACACGAAAAACGCGGCCCCGGCCATGACCAACCCTTTTCCGATGCGGCGGTCCGAGGGGATTGGCGGCGCTGCTGGGGGTGATTGCGATGCCGGTCGCTCTGGCGACGTCTTCCGCGAAGTCAGCGGGCGTTGAATCCCGGCGAGGCGGTCGCTCAACAGGGTTGCCACTTCCTCCGCCGTTTGAATGCGGTCGTCCGGGTATTTCTCCAGCAGGGCGTTGACGATCTCGATCAACCATTGCGGGGTTTCCGGGTTGATCTCGTCGATGGGGCGCGGCGTGTCGTCGCAGACGCGGCGGATGGCGGCGGCCAAACTCGTCGCGCGGAAGGGGGAGCGGCCGGTGCACATCGCGTACAGGACACAGCCAAGGCTGAACAGGTCGCTGCGGTGGTCGACTGGGTCTCCTTGAGCCTGTTCGGGGGACATGTATTGCGGCGTGCCGCTGACTTCGCCGGTGCGGGTGATGCTCACGTCGTCCACGAGCCGCGCGAGGCCGAAGTCGGTAATCTTCACCCGTTCGACGCCGTTTTCCAACAGCACGTTGGCCGGTTTGATGTCCCGGTGGATGAGCCCCTGTTGGTGAGCCGCGGCTAATCCGCAAGTGATTTGTTGGCCGATGCGCAGAGTCTCGGTCAGCCGCAGGGAACCCTGTTTGTCGAGCTTCTGCTGCAATGTCTGGCCGACGATGCACTCCATGACCAGATAGGGGAGAGCAGCGAGCGGAGAGGGGAGAGCCGACGACGTCCGACTGCCCTCTGCTCTCGGCCCTCCGCTCTCCGCTCCCTCATCGACTGCGTGAATAGTGACGACGTGGGGATGGCTGATGGCGGCGGCGGCTTGGGCTTCGCGGAGGAAGCGACGTCGGGCGTTGGGGTTGGCGGCCAGTTCAGGGGCGAGCACCTTGATCGCCACCACGCGGTTGAGTTTGGGGTCCCGGGCCCGAAACACAATCCCCATCCCGCCGCGGCCCAGCACCTCATACACCTCATAAGGTCCGAGCAGCCCCAGCAGACCGGGGTCGTCAGAGGGGGTGAGGAAGTCGAGACGGAAGCTGTCCGCCGTCGCTGTGCCGAGCGGGGGATGTTCCAGAAAGCTGCCAGCGTCGTCGTAGGCGCGGAGCAATGCCTCGACCCGCCGCCGCCGCTCGGCATCGTCGCCGCACGCTTCCTGCAGAAACGTCTCCCGCTCCTCCGCCGACCTTTTGGCAAGTGCTGCGACGAACAGGCCTTCGACCGACTGCGGATCAGTCATCATCGGCGACGCCGCGTCGGATGCATCGGGCGGGGCGGATTCATGGTCGGACATGGGCATGGCTCCAGAATACTCGGGACTCACCATGCAATGCGACGTCCGCGGCTCGCGCGCCTCACCGGGTTTTGACATTTCGACGCAAAGACGGGACGGCGCTGTTGTCGTTGGAGGCGTCTTGTTGGAGTTCAGCCTTTAGCCTGCGTCGGGCAGGCTAGCCCGGATATTTCATTCGCCGGTTGCGGGCGAGGGATTTTGTT
>JAJDEI010000253.1 GCA_029259845.1 Planctomycetaceae bacterium
CTGTCAAATCGTGAGAATCACACAGCCCCCCTCGAAGTCCGTTCGCCGGTGCTCGTCGCCCCGAATGCCGAATCCGTGGTCCAACAAACTCTGGGACCTGCTGGTTTCTCCATTTCTGAGGTCAGAAATCATCCAACCCCCGATGAGACCAGCATGTCCGCTCTTCTTCAAACCTCAGTACGCAAGAACCGGATGAACCCTAAAGCTTGAACTCCAACCGACGAATCAAAGCCTGTCAAGGCACTCAGGATGCCGGTGTCTCTCAGAGACGCGACGCCAGGCGCACCGATGACTCGTGCAGCTCGCTCCAATCGGAATAGTCTTCGGCGTCGGGCTGATGCAGTGTGGCGACGCGGCGGTCGCGGCGGTCGAGGACGACCGACCAATCCATGCGATAGCGGCCTTTGTCCTCGTCAGTGGCGTTGTCGCGAATGAAACGGGCCCGGGCCTGGCCCCGGGTTGCCAGTTCGGGGACGAAAGGAGTCGGCTCCTCGCCCGGTGGCACGAACGGTCCGACGCGGTGATCGAGCAGGCCGTCGCTTTCCAGCAGCGAGAACACTGAGTCCTCGCTGCAGAAGTCGTGGTAACTGTGGTCCAGCAGCGCCAGCTCGTCGAAAAAGTTGCGACGGGAGGGCAACTCGGCCCAACTCAGCCCTTCGTCGGCCAGAACGGCTGAGTAAAACTCGTACTTCGTGAACGTGTCGAGCCGCGCGGCGAGCCACGGCAGGTCCATGCGTTCCATCGCGTCGAGTGTGTCTCCCCAATCCTGAAGCGCCTCGGCGATCCAGCCGGGCACGTGCTCCAGTGACGCGGCATACCGCCGCGCTGCGTCCAGATAAATCCGCTGCGTGCTGATGACGAGCGGATGAACCTGAATGTTCTCACCGGGCTTTTGCAAGACGTTGAGTTGGTTGAGCAACCCGACCCAATCCTTTGTGTCAAGCTCCTTCACCGCGGCCAGTTCGCGTTTCAATTGGGAATCGTAACAGACCGCCTTGATGGCCAGTGCCGTCGCGCCGAACTGCAACGCCAGATTGAAATGGCTGCGATGGCCGTCTCCCAGGATGAGGTGGTAACGGAACCGGTTTGGATTCGGCCCCATGTGGTGCTCTTCGCGAGACGTGCTGTGGATCGAGCGGTTGTGCGTCGTGCTGCCGCCGGTGGCATGTTCCATACAGATCGGACGGACCGCCGCCAGAAAGTCGCCGCACGGTGCCTCGATCCCACCCGCTCCGCCGAAAATCCGCGTGACCAGAAACGGCAGGATCGCCTCCGTCCATTTGCTGGGATGCACGGGCACCGTGTGGTTCTCATGGGCCCCCCACACGGCGCAGCCACGGGTGAGCAGCCCGCTGTGATTGTTGCAGGCCACGAGAATCCGCGTCCCCTGGCCGGCAAGACGGGCGGCCGCTTGGCGCACCAGCCACTGTTGCCGCTCGACAATCAGCGGCAGAACATACGGGGAGTGACACTCCGCGAGCGCCAGTTCGAGATGCCCGCAATCCCCATAGACCCGCCCATAGCCGTTGAAGAGGCCGCCGGACCCCAGTACGGTCGGTGCCAGTGAAGAGAGACACATCAACAGGCCGTCCAGCGCCTGCGACAGCCGCTCCGGGTCTTCGGGAACGCAGGTCAGGCATTCCAGTTCGGTACTCATGAAAAAACTGCGGGCCTCATCCGACGGCAACTTCATGACGCGTTCCTTGTTGTGCTGGTGGGAGCCTCACTGGCCGGGCTCATTGCGGCGCCTGTTCAGTTCCAGTTCCATCTCATCGTTCGAGTCGCAACTCTTGAGTGACCGGCGGACCACCTCCCCCCAGGCCCGTGCGCGTTGCTGGAATTCGGCGACTCTGTCCGGGACCGGCGTGTCGTCAACAGGGCCGGTGCTCATCGAGCCGCTTTCTGCAAACGTTGGCATGATCGGTGGCTCCTCTCAGGCTCCCCGCGTCTCTGCTGATTCGAGACGCCGGGTGCTTGGGGACGGGGTGAGACAAACTCACCCTCTCGAAGTGTTACTGGCCGGGCCCGTTGCGGCGATTCTTCAGTTCCTGTTTCGCCTTTTCGTTGGAGACGCAATTCTTGCGCGACTGGCGGGCCGTGTTCCCCCAGCCCTTCGCCTGGCGTCCGAGCACGGCACCGCCGACCGGGGCCGGCGTGTCGTCAACAGGACCGGTTCTCAACGAGTTGGTTTGACGGGTTCTTTGACGTTCCATGATCGGCTCCTTATAGCGCGAAGAGTGAAGTGAAAGACTGAATGACGTGTTTCGTCGGCTTGGAAGGAAAATGTGCTCCGGCGTTTTCTTCGATTCCCGGTCCTCGTCATGTGCCCGGTCCGGCGAAACCGTTCGCCGAAGACGACAGTTGCGGGGTCATGCGTTCGGTCGGTTCGAGATCCCGCGCGGCACGGAAGGCGGCGAGGCGTTCCGCAAGTTCCTCGACATCGCGGCTCGCTGCGATGAGCGGCTCGAACTCGTCGCGAGTCAAACAGCCCGGCTGCGGCAGGTCGATGCGGACACGCGGCCCCCAGCCGTTGTCCGAACGGCGGAATTCCATGAAGCTCCAGTCGAGATACGTGATCTGATCGCTGAAGCGTTCGATCAAGCGGCCTCGGACATAGTCACGCGTGTCGTGGGGGGCTTCGGTCCACCCTGCCTCGACGTCATCCAGGTCGATCAGCGGGTCGACATCCCCTTGTTCCCACAGCTTCCAGAACAGTCCCCGCTCCCGGTCGGTGTTGGCGAAATCGTGATCCAGCAGACGGGTCGATGCGTCCCCCAGTGCCTGGTTCTCCTCGTCGCAGTGACCGAGCAGGCACAGCAGTTTGGAGGCCCAGGTCAGATGCTTCGCGCAGGCGACCACGTTGCCTTCGCCCGCGTCGTGGGTCAGTTGGATGATTCGCGGCAGCAGCTCGGCCGCATGCGGAGCCACCGTCTCATCGATGAATCCGGATTCTGCCATCCGCAACAGCGTGCCGGTCAGCTCACGGAGGTACTCCGGCAATGTGAGATGACGCCCGTCGACCAACGCGGCTGTCGCCGGCAACTGTCCGGTTTCCAGATTCAGCCCCCACGACCAGGCATGCAGCGCCCGCACGGGATCGACAAGCTGAAACTGGCAGAAGCTCTCCTCGGCAGCTGCCAGCAAACATTGCAGAAACGAGAACAGCAACGCACTCGACTGCAGGCAGTAGTCGAAACCGATCAGGTGCAATCGCTCGAAACCGCTTCCATGCGCCTCACGGCGGCTGTTGAGAATTCCCCTTCGATACGCTTCCGTCGTGGTGAGTGTCCAGACGCGGGTGATGTGATGGGCTCGCGCACTCAGGCTGTACCGGATGCCCTCTTGGGTCGGCAGCAGATAGCCGGCTCCAAAGAACGGGATGGCAGCCGCAATGCCGCTCGCCACCATCGGCAGTCGGCTCGGCCGTCTCGGGGCCATGAACAGATCGGCCCACAGCGATTCCTCGATCGCCATCGAGATGTGCGTCCCAAAACTGATGGACGGATCAAGCGTGTCGGCGTTGGCGGTCGAGAGCATGTACTGGGCTTCTCCCTGCGAGGCCGCTTCCGCCAGTTGGCGTGCCTCTTCGGCGATCCGCACGCTCAACACGGACCGCCGCGCGAACTCGTACGGATCGAGGCACGTCGGGGTGCAACACTCCGTGTGCCCCAAATCACCATAATGACACGATCCATTGGACGACCACCGCCGCTGACAATCCGTCGAAGAGGCGTAGAATCCCCCCCGGGACGACCAGACGCGCCCGCCCCGTAATTCGACCGCCTCAGCAATGTGCCGCAACACCGCGCGCGTCACATCGGCCGAGTTGATCGAATTGCCGTCACGGTCGATCCCGGTACTGGACAGTTCACAGTCGCGGCCGCCAAACTTGGGAATCATCGAATCTCTCCTGGTTTTGTTGTCTCAGAGGACTACGCGGAATGAACCTTCAGAAACCGGCGGGTGGCTGGGGCGATCTTGAACATTGATCCTCTCAAACCCTCATTCTCTGGGGCTGCGTGCGGTCCAAGGAAACCGGAAATAGCCCCAGATGGGAAACGCTCTTGAAGACCGCGCGGCTCCAACTGAGCCTCAGCCACCCAAACTCTGTTTGGGAACGCACGTCCGCGAAACTCTGTTTCGCGAGCGGCGGGTGGCTGGGGCGCAATCAGATATTGATTGCCTTCAACCGTCGATCTTTGGGGCCGTGTGCGGTCCAGAGAAAGCGGACACAGCCCCAGACGGGAACGCTCTTGAAAACGGCGCGGCACCAGCGGAGCCCCAGCCACCCTGAAGAGCGATCGCTTCATTGGGACACCATCCTACGCGGAATGAACTTTCAGGAACCGATGCTGTTCGAGTTCCGTCTGCGGGACAGCCGTCACGCGGACGACCGGCACCTTGATCTGCAACTGCTGAACCAGCATGCCGGGGTCGGCCTCCATCTGTTGTGCGGTGCTGACCGCCACGGCGAGCAGGTTGTCGGTGATATCTTCCGGGCAGATGGCGGGAATGCCGTCTCCCAGAAGCTGCCGCAGCGCGGCCTGCTTTTTTGCCCGGTTGACGGCATCCTGATAATGCACGCCTGCCAGAATCTCGCCGGCGGTGACATCTGTCGTGCGCTGCGTGTCGGTCGCATACTGGGCGACAACCAGGGGAAACACACGAGCCACTGCCGGGCGCAGGAAACGGTCGCGAATCTCGCCCAGCGAAACCCCTTGCCGAATCTCGCCGTCAATCGACCAGCGGAGCGAGTCCCGGCGGGCATACACGGCCATGATCTCCGGGGCCGACTTCTGTGTGATGGACGGCATCGCCTGAACAAGGTCGCCAAAGCGACCGGGCCGTTTCATCGCGTCGTCCAATCGATCGGGCCGATTCGTGAGCCCGATGCACAGCCGCTGCGCGGGCGGACCGTCCGTCTGTGGAACCGAACCTAATCCCTGCATCTCCACGAGCAACGCCTCCAGGGCGTCGCTGTGCGAAGAGGAACCGACCGCCTGATTGCTACCGGCACGTTTCTGCAGCGAATCGATTTCGTCGAAGACGACGAGCGTGATCAGCGGCCGAGTCCGCGGCTCCTCTTCCCGCGCTCGGATCGAGGCGAACAGGTCCCGCACGAGGCGGCCATCCTCGCCCCACCAGAGGGACTTCAACTGGTTGGGCTTCACGTGGAATAACGCCACGTCGAAGCCGAACTCATCGCCCAATTCGCCAAGCGCAACCGCCAGCGCTTCACAAAACTTGGATTTCCCCATCCCTGGCTGATATGAGTACAGCAACGCCCCGTTCATCGATGACAAATCGAAGTCGTCCCGAATGTCTTCGAACACAAGCCGCAACAGAATGTCGCGGATAAACTCTTCGGCAACGTCATCGAGCCCGGCCAGGTCTTTCAGATTGGCATGGACCGCGTCGAGCGATACCTCGAATTGGCTCTCGGTGGTCGCTGCCGGGAGCGCACCGATCGCCCAGCGGGGATCGTCCCGCTGCAGGATGAGCCGCGCTCCCGGCTTGAGATCCTCGATCCGCAACGTGCCGGCCAGGGTCACGATCGTCTCGTCGTGACCGGGCCGTGTCACCCGCACCTGGGACTGCTCGCGGTCGGCAAATCCTTCAAACGAAACAATCTCCCCCATCTGCGCCGCCAGCAGTGCCGGGTCCTCATTCCATGTCCCGATCACGACGCCCTCGTTCACCAACACGTAGTCCCACGGCTGAAGGCGTCCCAGTTCCTCCGGATCGACATCCGGGTGCACGCCCAACTCCTGCAGCTGCGATCCAATGCGACAGAGGGCCCGCACGCCGCCGTCGGGTTGGTGCCGTTGCGTCTCCAAGTGGAACAACGTGGCGTTCTTTCCGACCAGATCGTTGACCAACCCTTCGATGCCCTCCGCCGCATCGGCCGCCGCGTCCCGGCTGCGGCGGGTGGCGAGCAGTTCCACCACCACCGACTGCGGAGCGTCGGCGGCCATTCTCATCAGCCGCGTAAACTCCTCCTGGACGGAGGGATCACTCGGGTCAACGCCAGCTTCCTCAAGACGGGTTTCAAGACTCATCGAAATTCTCCTGCAAGGTTCGGGTTCGGGGTCACAGATCGAAGTCGCTCGGATCAAGGGGCGTTCCGTCGCTCAATCCAAATAGTGCTGCCAGCGAATCGGGCGGACCTGTCCGCCGCGCCACGCATGAATCTCCAACACGGGCCGATTCCCCGCCGCCCCCATCCGGCGTCCGGCGATCGGCATGAGCGTCGATTTCGCCGGAAACAACGTCTCCAGCACCTGATAGTCCAGCAGCGAAACATGCGTGCATTCCGCCAACGGACAAGCCGCGTTGCTGTTGCAGTTCCCGCACTCTGCACTGAACCCATGCGTGTGGCTCACGGTCACCACCGCTTCTCCCAGCCCGCGCAGGTCGGCGATCTGCGCCGCCTCGACCAGCGCGTGCGGGCTGATGTCCCATTGGTTGACGTCACCCGAATGGCGCCGATCTTCGAGACAGGCCGTCAGCACCGTGACCACCCGCGTCGACGTGCCCGGCAACGGCTCCGGCAGCCGCACCATCCGTCCCAACGTCACCCCACCGGTTTCTCGGGCCCCGGCTGCCAGGCAGGCGGCGACCGCGTCTTCGACCATGCGCTGATTCGCCAAGACCGGTCGATCAGGGACCAACTCCCCGCCGGACAACTGACGCACCCCCAACGCTTCAAGTGTCCCTGCCCCAATCTCCGGCGTTTGCAACGGCGGAGGCTCGAATGCGCTGCGACCCTTCTCTGGAAGCGCTACGACGAGGCAATAGGCCGTCTCCGATTCCGTCAGCGTCCCCTCCTCTCTCAACTGTGACATCGCCTGCTGCGACGTTCGTGACCACGGACCCGTGCGAAACTCCTGGCGATACTCGGCACACGTCCCGTTGAACGTCGCCCGCAGTCGCACTTCGATGTGCGAGACCACCGGCGGCTCGGCCCCCTGCGGCTCGATCCGCACGTCGAGCCGGTCGATCTCTTCCGGAAACACATCGGCCAACACCGCGCTGGTCAATGCTTCATCCATCAGGTCACCCAGATCATTCGTGATGTCCTGACTGGAGAGCGGCACGCCGTCCAGACGAGGGGCCCGTCGCAGTTCCATCTGGAATCGATGGCGAACGTCGCAATCAACCTGTCGAACCAACATCGTGACTCTCCCTGAACCTCTCGATCCGACGCCCCCCCCGCACGCGAAGTACGGCGGGTGGCTGGGGCGATTTGAAATCAATGGCTGGTCACCAGCCCGGAACCCCGGGGCTGTGAACGGTCAACGAACCGCGCCACGGCCCCAGTGTTCGGACTGACGAACCCCACCCGCTGCCTCACCAGCGCCGCAGCCACCCTAAAATACGCGAGCACCACCACCGAACGGCTGTCCCTCACGCGGGACGCCACAACCTCGCGATTACCCGGCGCTGACCTCCGGCATTACCGTCCAATCCGTGTCCGCTTCGGTCAGCTCGTCGAGGGTCTGTTTGTTGTCAAGCTTGACTCCCCGTGCGAACGCCCCCCAACGCAATCCGTCGCCGGGAATCCGCATGTGTTGAACGTACTCATCGACGGTCTGCCCGACCGTGTGCCGCGGCGTGATCCGCCCCGAGAGATCCGTCTCGAATCGCTTCTGCTTCGAGATATCCGTCATCTTCAAACGTGTTGCAGCAACCATGTCGTAACTCCTTGGAAGTCGCGAAAACTGAACATCAAGAACCGGCCGGGCGTCGAGGGACGAACGCATTTCGACGTCTGACTCGAACGCCGACCGGAGCTCACGCATCGAAAAACATCTCGGCATATGGCCGGCTGAGCACGTCCTCTTCCGCGAGGACGCGCATTGTCGAAGTCACACCGGCCGCTGCGGACGCGACCGCTCTTGAGGAAAACTCGAGCCAGTCCGGATCAATCAACCCGGCCCGCACCCGGGTCTCCGCAACAAGCTGCCCGTCGACGACCGCCAACCGGGCGAAACGTAACCGGTCGTTGAACAACAGGGCCTGATGGGCAACAACACGCCCGACGAGATCGTCGGTCGGAAGAGAGCTCAGCACGCACCGGGTCACATGGATGCCCGACTCTTCCGCCCGAACCTCAACCGGCACCGCGCGCCCGGCCAAACGCGTCTGCAACTCCCAGCCGTAGTCGGTCTCCACGCAGTGCTCGCTCGTCCAACCCTGTGATTCGACCGACCGCCTCACCGCGACCGCAGCATCGGGGACTGGGTCGGGAACCGGATCGCTTCGCCTCTTTCGCGGATGCCGACCCGTCATCATCGACCGGAACTGGTTCAGGATTTCATCCAGGCTTTCCGGCAAATGGTCGATCCCATCGACCCGCGTCTCCGCCGCCATGCGATATCTGGCCTTGTGGCGAGCGAATCGCGCGTTCCCGTGCGAGAGCGTCCCTGTTTTCAGGATGGCTCGCGGGTCGGGGGGGATGTCGAAGCCCGCGCGAGACGTGCGAACCGTGATGAAGCCGTCCGGCTCCAGCACCACACTCGCGGAGCCCCCCTTCGTCTTGATTTGCCCCCGCCCAGATTCGTCGATGCGGACGCCCGCCCGTGCCATCGCCTCGCGCAACCGTGCCGAGCGCCGATCACCGAGCAGGCCTTTGGGCAGATTGGCTGAGCGATTCTTCGTGACCATCATCCAACTCCGTCAGGGGGAAAACTTCCGGGGCAACAACAACGTCGCGACCCTGTCGAACGTCAACGAAATTCAGTACAACGGCATCACCGGTTCGAGCCCGCTCATCGCGTCCGGGTCGAGGGCGAAGTATTGGGCCGC
Source organism: Planctomycetaceae bacterium (assembly GCA_029259845.1). Classification (GTDB taxonomy): domain Bacteria; phylum Planctomycetota; class Planctomycetia; order Planctomycetales; family Planctomycetaceae; genus JAHBXU01. The sequence continues at coordinate 8,809 of JAJDEI010000253.1, forward strand.
CTCGATATCCGCCGGGTGAACCGGTCGTCGATTTTGGTAACTTAAAATAGGAAAGATGTGATTTTCCAGCAGCGAATCGAGAGGAAACGGCCCAGGCGGCAGGTCGCCCAGGCAGATCAGATTGTGTTGTCTTGAATAGTTTGGATGCAGATACCCCAGCGCCGGGTCGAGCCGCACGGCCACCGACGGCAAATGGAGATTCGCCAGCAAGTCCGGTCGATAAATGACCATGCCGCGGATTGGCCCCGGCTCCAAGGTGATCGGATCGTCAGGACCGCGTTTGCTCTTGAACGGAAGTTCCATCTCGAATTTGAACATCCGTGGAGCGGCCATGGGCTCCGGCACGACGCGGATGCGTTCGGTCCGCTGAAGCAGACCATCGCGGCAGGTTTTCCACGAATTGCCCAGAAACTCGCGGGTCATCTCGCCCAGCGGCGTGTCCGCCGGCGGCAGGTCGTCCTGCCCCTGCAGCAGCCGCGCAAGCTGCTCCAGCATCTCGTTGATCTGCCCGGTCGTCTGTATGTCTGTTGTCATTTTTCGGCTCCTTCAGCGAGAACCATCCGCAACGGCGGCCGGTCGTTTGACCGAGCCGTGAACATCGCCCCGCTATCGGGAAACCCCAGAGCACCGAGCGAATAGTCGAGTGCCCTTAACTCTTCGGCCATCCGTCGTTCAATCACCGCCCGCTGACTGTCGGAACGCCGCGTCATCGGCTCGTCGCATTGGCGACAAACCAACGTCTCGGCGTTGGCCGTTCCCAAGGCACAGGCCCGTGCACCGCAGGGACAGTCCGCCTCGACGCACAGCGGATGGCCGTGCGGCTCAATGACGAAATCGTCGTCGCCCAAACGGCTCGCTGCTTCCGCAAACAACTCCCTCAAGGTTCGCACCCGGGCCGAGGGGACCTCCGTGACCTCCCATGCTTCGTGTCCGCTAATGCATTGCGATGATCGCGGCAGTTTCATCGACATCATTTGCAGGTGACTTAGGTCGATGATGACCTCCCGGCTTTGGACCAACTCGGCATCGTTGCCCGTGATGAGACGCTGCGCCTGCAGCAGCGCCAAGCCGGTCACTGAGCTGGCGATGGCCCCGCCCGCCAAAGTCGGTAGCCTCGGTTCTTCCGTGGGGTTGCCGAGACAGGGCGTGCGGTCGCTCACCCGCCATAGGTCATCGAATGCGCGGCTGCACAACTGACACGCACCGCCATCCCGCGGATCAGAACAGAGGACGCGGCCCAATTCGTACTCCCCACTGCCGTCAACGGCGGCACGCAGCAACGGGATTTCCAAGCCGTTCGAAGTTTCCGTCAACGGGAAGGCCAAACGCGCGTCGTCGGTGCAATCGATCAGCACATCGCAGCCGCGCAGCACGCCAACACCGACGTGCCGAACATCGGCCGCCTTCCCCGACGCAGATCCCGGTCGGATTTGCTCGCAGGCAGCGACCAGCGCGGCGACCTTGGACACATTGGGCCGCTCCGCGTACAATGCGGCATCATGCTCGTCGATCGCATCGAAGTCGCACAGCCAGACGTTTGCCCCGGACCGGACAACTTCGACAGCCAGCCGCGAACCCAGCAGGCCACAACCGATGATGCCCACGGTCGACTCGCACCAAGCCGCCAGACGGTTGCCGCGGAACGTCGCTGTCAGGCGTGTTCGTGAATGGATGTCGGCCATGTCAAGATTCCCTTTGGGAGGTGAGGCGTCTTGAATCTGAGCGTCAATTTTCTGATGGGCCCCCATGCGCTCGACGGGCCTTTTCAAGGAAACTCTTGAGCGACGAGATCTCAGGCACAGATGGTTTCCAAACTCCTTCCGACGGATCGAAGCGACAGCCCGGGCATCGGAACCTTGGATCGGACTCGAGCGCCATCTCCCATGCAGCGCGCCGATAGATGATTCCGCATGGGACCCCCGGTCGGCCCGGGCAGCTCACAATCTCATCGCCTGGATGCAGCCGGACTTTCGTGACGAAGCAGTAGACGTCGTCCCCGTGGATCGCCGGGTCGTAGGTCGTGACGTCCGCGCTAACCGACGCTGCCACCCAGAACGTCTGCCCATCGACTTCCAACTGATCGGCGTGCCGGATCAGATGCAGGCCGGGGCACAGTGCCCCCCCATCACACAACACGGCGCCTTCCGCTTCCGGCGGCACGAGTATCGCGGCCAGTGCGCCGCCTTCCCCGGCCAACGGGACGAGGCGCGGCGTCGCCGGGGAGCCAGCATCGACCGGGTCAAGAGCGCCGGTGAGAGCCACTTGGCCGACGATGGACTGCGACGTCAGCAGATCGCCCACCAGGCGCCAAACGGACAGAGTGGATTGAGTCGTTGAGGTTTGATTCGGCATTTCTTTCCTCAGTGCTCGTTCTCAGAGAGGCGTGACTTGACCGTCTCGCCAGGATTACTAAAATGACACTCTGCGTTGCAGAGACAAAATCGAGGCGGTTGTGTTCAAGAGATCTCAGAAGTTCCAGCGACCACGGTCGTGATCTTATTTCACTAGAAAAAAAGTTCAATGCTGCATTCCGTCGTTATTTTCCTGATTTTTCGCCTGTCACAGATAGTGTCGGAAACCTCGCAAAACGACACGCAAAATGACAGTAGGTGGTTTAATTTCGTTACCCAATTTTCCATTTATCCTTACCCATCTTTACAATTTGAGGCAATTGACGCGCTCGATGGCGCGAGCGGGTGAAATCGACATCCTCTGAAAAACTTCTGTTCGGCCAGCCGGCGACTTTTCATTTCGGATCCTGTGAGGGCCGGGTTGACGGATTCGTGGGCACAAGTTCGTGGACACAAGGAGCCATGCGATGAAGATTGAAATTCGTCTCAGCAAAGTCCTGCGGGACTACGGTCTCGATCGCAACGGTTTGATCACCTGGATTGCGACGGAGACCGGGGAACAGCGGGGCTCAATCGCGAAATTCCTCGACGACGGATTCAAGAACCCGTCGTTGGCCACAATTGGCAAGCTGTGTGACTTCTTGCGACGGGAGGGAGTCCCTCCTGAGTTGCTGCCGTACTGCCTGTTCGGCGTCCGGCCCAGCGGAGTGTGGGCGGCCTGTGCCCAGAAGCCGCGGATTGTTCTGTACCTGGGCGAGTACAATGAGGTCGATCGGCCCCGCCCCCGCTACTGGGTTGCCAAGCGAGACTCAGCTGCGGCCAATGAGATCAGCCGGATTCTGCTTGAGTCCCATGACGAATCCGATGATGAGTCCATCGACGCGGGTCGTCCTCAGGACCATGATTCGAAACGCCCGATTCCGGTTATCCTGGAGGAGTACGTCCCGTTTCGTTTCCTCGCCGACGGGGCAACCACCCTGGATGATGCCGCATTTCAGGGAGATGTGTCGCGTTCAAAGAATATGCTGGCTGAGCTTAAGAAACGCGAACAGGCGGTCGTCCTGATCGGTTCGATGCGCGTGAACTATCTTGTCGAGCATTTCATGGCGGACCTGTTCAAGTGCGAACCGTTCCAAGCCGACACTGGCGGACACAAGATTCCCATCTACATGATGCACCGCGAGGACGACGTGAACGCGCCGAGTTGCTTCGGCGGTGCTGATCCCCCTTCCGGGATCAGCGGGAAAGCACGCCCCGGAATCTACTACCGAGGGCCGGACAACAAGTGGAACGCCTGCCCGTCGATGTACAAAGAGGAAGACGTGGGAATCGCCGTCACGGCGTACAATCCCGGCGACGCGTCGATCGCGATTGCCGTGTTCGGCTACTCCGGAAGGGCGACGTTCGGCATGAAGCGATACCTTCGCGAATGGGGCCATCGGTGCTTGCTTCCGCCAGCCAAGGGACCAGAGAAATCGCAATCCAAGGGACCGAGGCATTCGCTCGCAAGGGGACCGAATGGCCGCCTCGTTGGTATTCACGTCTTCAAAATGACATTCGAAGAGGAACCGGAGAGCGAAGACAACCAGAGTTCCACGGCGAAGAGGTCTTCCAAAGCCAGCAAGTCGCCCCGTCTCAGGAAGTCGGCCATTCGCGAACAATCGGCCCAGGTCAAGCAGTGCAAGATCATTGCACTCGACGAGTGCGTCGTGCAAAACGCGATCTATTAGCAAAACGCGCTCGATGAGGTCGTGTTGACATTCAAGAATGGGCCGCACGGGTTGTCCCAACCCGTGCGACCCGAAACCCCCTGCAAAACGGGCCATTTGGATATCAACACGACGTAGCGAACACAGATCGCGAACACAGAATGCGTCTGAGCCCGGGGAGACCGAAAGTCCCTGCCCGATGGACCCGGGTTTTGTGGCGATTCCCGCCCGGGGCGCCCACGGAAGGAGCGTTGGCGGGCGGACTGTCAGTTCCCTTCCGACGATCGCTTGGCGAGGGCTTCTTGGACCGCGGTGCGAACATCCGCATCGGGGTCGGACTTTGCCTTTTCGAGGGCTTGTGCGATTTCCGGATGACGGCCTTTGATCTCTCCCAGGACTGTGGCGACCTCACGTCGAATCTGTGGCCGCGGGTGATCGAGGGCCCGTAACAGAGTGGGGAGGGACTGCCGGACCGTTGAATCAGTCGGAGCAATTCTCGCCAACGCCCAGGCGGCCAGAATCCGATCGAGGCCGACATGGCTGTTCATCATTTCCTTGAGCCGCAGCACCGCCGGCCCGGCCTTGGTTCCAATTGAACCGAGAACATACGCCGCCGCATAACGGACATCCGGCGACACATCGTCCAGGCCTTTCGTCATCACCGGCACGAGCGTCTCGGCATCGGCTCCCACTTGATAAAGGGCCGCTGACGCCTCCGCACGGACGAGCGGATCGGGATCATCCGCCAGAGACAGCAACCGTTCGGCGGCCGGTTGCGCGCGCGTGCCCAAAGCTCCGAGCGCGATGACACACTCCTTGCGCACCAGCGCCCAGTCGTCATCCAGGCCGTCCATTAGGATGGGAACGGCTTTTTCCGAGACACTCGCGGATGGCTGGAGCATCACGAGTGCCCAAGCCGCTGCCAGTTTCTCCCGGTCGTCGTCCGTCTGCCGGACGAGTGCCAAGAGATCCGGTACGGCGTGCTGGTCTTCCATCCGGGCGAGCGCATAGGCGGCTCCCGGACGCACATCGCTCTCCGGGTCTCGAAGAATCTGAACCAACTGCTCCGCCGCGACAGGCTGCGCCGCCGGTCCGATACCGGCCAATGCGAGCAGCGCTGCTCTCCGTGTCTCTTTGTCCGGGGCGTCCAACATCGCGAGGATCGCCGGAACTGCGTCGACGGCGTCCGGCCCGATGTCGCCCAGGACGGCAGCCGCCAGGTTTCGATATTGGGGATCCTTCAGCAAAGCAATCAACGGCGGCACGGCCGGTTGCCCAATCGCCGTCAACGCCTGTGCGGCTTCGATGGTGACCGCACCGTCGTCGTCGCGCAGCGCGGCGATCAACTGGGGAACTGCGGACGCCGCTTGTGGCCCCAGGCGGCTGAGCGCCGCGGCGGCGTCCCGCTGAACGAGCAAGTCGTCATCGGCAAGCAGCCTCGCGAGGTCGGCAGCAGCAGGGGCTGCCTGCTCTCCGTAGTCGCCCAGTGCTGCGGTGGCAGAAACGCGAAGCTCACGAGACTTCTCGTGTAGGAGTTGCTGGAGTCGGGGGATCGCGGCGGCCGGGTCGGCGCCGATGGACGGCAATGCCCGGACGATGTGCCGCTTGAGCGTGCCGTCAGCGTCCGTCAACGCCGACAGCAGCGTCGGCCCGGCCTCTTGGGCCGATAGCCCAAGGAGGGCGAGCGCTTCGGTTGCGTTGATTCGTTCGCTGGGTGAGCCGATGCGGAACACGCCGAGAATCGGGGATGTCGCCGCCGCTCCCACGGCAACCAATCCGCGAGTCGCTTCGGAGGAAACATGGGCTTGCGGACTCTTGAGGCCCTCAATCAGGACATCGATGGCAGCCGGCGGCACCGGGTGGGAGTCATCGAGCGCGGCGAACTCCGCCAGGGCACGGGCGGCAACGACCCGGTTCGCCAGCAGGCTGTCATTTTGCATTCGTTCTTCGAACGCCTTGCGGATAACGGCTGAGGGGCGAGAAACCCGTCGCAAGGCGTTGAGAGCCACATGACGCAACAGGGGGGCGTCGTCAGTCAACATGACCAGCAGGCGGCCGATGCAGGGAGATGCGTCCGGCCCGATCTCGCCCAGGCAACGGGCCGCCTCGTATCTCAAAAGGAGGTCATCCGAGAGCAGTGCCTGCTGCAGTTCGGGAACGGCCGGGTTCGCCGCCGCCCCAAACTCGCAAAGCCGCCGCGCTGCATCCACTCGAACGTCTGCGTCGTCGGAGGACAGTTGGTCCCGCAGTTGTTTGACTGAAGTGTCCTGTCCCCGCGCTGTCGAAATCGAAACAAGCAGCGCCAGCACCGATCCGGCGAACAGCAACCGTGTCGATGCGGAAACCGGCCCGCTTTTCGGGTTTGTCGGGTACGTTGGCATTTCGGCGCCTCGCTTCAGAGCATACAATGGAATTGTCCACCACGGACGGGTTAGGCTGGCAGAACTTCACGGAGCCATGACGATAGTCTCACCCAAAACCGGTGCCTTTGGCAAGGTTCAGAAGGGTCAATGAAAGGAAGTCTGACATGTCTCGGATTCGTTTTTCATTGCTGGTCGCTGCGGTGTTGGTTTCCGTGGCCCTCCTCGGCTCGTCGGCAAACGCCCAATTCGTTAACCGCGGAGCGGCGCGATGGTATGGCGGCGCAGCATTGTACGGAGCCGGGATCGACTACGGGTTGGGATACGGGGGAGGGACGACAGCGGCTGAAAGCTACCAACGTGGCATGGCTGATGTGATTCGGGCTCACGGAGAGCATGCCGAGTCAATGGCAAGAGCCGCCAGGGATCAGGAGGAAGCGCGGAGCCGCTACATCGAGAACCAGACGCGATGGATGGAAGAGTACAACCGGCGAAAACGGATGGGGCTTGCCCAGCGGGACGCCGAGCATGCGGAACGTCGCGAGGCGGTCAATCGATACCGAGCCGCCCGTGATTCCAAGCGGTCGGAAATCCCCGCAGCGACTCAGCTCGATCCCGACACCGGCGAGATCCTGTGGCCGGATGCGCTTCAACAGCGCGAGTTCGAGTCGGCCCGCGAACGCCTTGAAGCGTTATTCAAGGACCGGGAAGAGACCGGAGGCTCATCCGCGATGGCGGACGAAGTGCGCGAGCTGGTCTACGAGATGAGAAAAACACTGCAGGCCCGCATTCGCGAGTACCCCGCCAACGACTTCATTGCGGCCGATAAGTTCCTGAACGCGCTGGCCAACGCCGGATCAGCCGCCGGATAGCAGGTTCGGCGGAGCGGTCACTGTTCTCTCAAATCGCGGCTGTTGCGCGATGCGGTACGTCCATATGGTGCGACGTGCCAACTTCTGGTGCGTGGCCCCCTCTCCAATGGGGAATGCGAAGCCATCGATGGACGACCGAGCCGTCGCCCCGCGAATTCGAGCCGGCGACCCACAAGTCCAGCCCGCGGTCGTTGCTGAAACGAAGAAGGCTCGCATTACCGACCCATACCACGTAACCTCTCCGGTAGGGCCATCCCTCCTTTACTGCCAACGCGCAGTAGTTCGTTCTCCCCTTCCTACCTATCAGGGCACCGCCGGCGACCCCATGACTGCGACACTCAAGTCCGTCCAACCGATTTTCGACGAGCATGACGACTTTTTCGACTTCGATATCGACGTCGAGGTCCTGGGCGAGATTCAGACGATTCGTCACGTCGAGGCCCAGAAACTGCTCGACCAGCACGAATTCGCGGTTCTGGTGGCCGAGCGGATTGGCTGCCTGATGCGAAGGGAATCCGACTGGCGACACGCGCTCGCCGATGCCTGGAAGCCTCCCGCGTTGAGGCACGTCGGCCAGGAGGCGCCCGAAGAGGAGGAGGAAATGGTGCTCACAGAAGAACGGATGACGATCGCTGACGGGATCCACCAGCCGAGCGAGCTGCTGTATTTCCACTAGGTCGTGTTGACATTCAAGAATGGGTCGCACGGGTTGTCCCAACCCGTGTCGCCCCGCGACAAGAAGCCTTTGCGTCAATCGTCCGGTGAAGGACAAGCTTCCTGCCGCTGCGCGGCACCGGTTGGGACAACCGGTGCTACCCGGAATTCCCTTTGAAATCAGACCGCTTGAATGTCAACACGACCTAACCCGGATGTTTTATTGGTTGATTGGTGTTGAGGGGGTTGGGATGGCCGGGGAGTCGGTCCAGGGAGGGGGCAACAGCCTTGTCTCGCCACCGCAGCCAGGACCGATCGCGTGACAGAGGGTCACACCGACGCCAT
>JAJDEI010000254.1 GCA_029259845.1 Planctomycetaceae bacterium
CCAGATTGCTCGCAATCTGGGTCCCGGAGGCATGGGAGGTTACGGTTCGGTGACCGACGCTTCAGAATCAGCCTCCGATCGCGGCGAGACCCCGGTTGCAAGCAACCGGCACGCCCCGCTCGGACAAATGGTTCGCGCAGCATAAGCCAGGTAGGGTGCGTGGGCGCTGAATGACGGTGCGTTGGGATCGCGTGGTCAGCGCTGATCGCCATTCGACGCTCCACACCAGCCGAACGCACCACTTCGATCAACGGCCACGCACCCTACGTTACTAAATCGCTTCGGTGAAGGGTGGAGAGGATTCTATACAATTGTCAGTGGACGGCAGCTTGAAAGCCTTTTCAACTCTCACGGAAAGTTCATCGCGAGAATAGGTGGGAACCCAGGGCATTTCGTGACAGTCGAATCGATACAGAACGGGACTGTGAGGTATTGGGATCCCAACGGGGGAATCTACGGCGATATGTCCTTGGAGGAATTTGCAGACATTGTGAGTGGACTCGTACACCGCTACTAGATTTGTGGAGGCGCTCGATGGAAGTTCAACGCTTCGTTGTCAAGTATCACAGCCAAAAAATGCTCATGACCGTTGATGTGAATGCACTTTTGTCGACGGTTTTCAGCGAATGTGATGAACAAGTGAGTATCCTGTTTACGCCGATGTGCTGTTCTGAACGTGAAAAGTGCGAACAAGAGCAGACAGGAGGCATCGTTTCCGTTCTGGAACGATTTTGGATCGTGGAAGATGAACCAGGGCGTCAGGTGCGGAGAAAGGACATTGAGGAAGCTGCTATCGCACTTGGGGTGAAGTGAAATAACCGGCTTTGACGGTTGGCGTCCTCACGATTTCGACGGATGCCGGCAGCGTCCGCACGACGGTGTATCATCCGCTTTGGGTGGTGGACGGTCTGGATCTGAACGAGCGCCGCACGCCGCGCGAGCCAGGTAGGGTGCGTGGGCGCTGAATGACGGTGCGTTGGGATCGCATGGTCAGCGCTGATCGCCATTCGACGCTCCACACCAGCCGAACGCACCACTTCGATCAACGGCCACGCACCCTACGTTACTCAAGGCCCATCACATCGTGCCCAGCACGCACCGTGGTGGACAGGCGGCCCGTGACCTGCTTGAGAAATTCGGAATCGGCATCAACGATGCCGTCAACGGCGTGCCGGTGCCCAAGGCGATTCACGATCGCCAGCATACCTTCGCCGCGATCGATACGGTGACAGATCGATTGAAGGCAGCGATCCGCGGAGTTGATGACGAGGCCATTGCCAAGGCCAGGCTGCTCGAAGAGCTGCAGAATCTCAAGATCAATATCTTGAATGGCGATTTTCCATAAGCGTAATGCGACTTGATTGGAGGACGTGATGCCGTTGTATCGATATCGCCCAGATGCCAACAACTTTGCCGGGATTGTTTTTGAGGCACAAGAGGACGGCCGCGTTACTGACGTGCATTACACGGATGACCGATTGGTCTCCGAGTGGGAACCACCCACGGCTCACGTGTTCGACGAGGATGATTACGGCGAGGAAGAGTCCGGCATTGAGGGAGATTTCCCAAGTCTAACGAACTACTACAGAATCCCGGTCGTCAGCGAGCGGGCGTGGGAGGTGCTCAAGCCTCTCATTGGCGATGTCAGCGAGCCGCTACCGATCGTGTATCCGGACGGCAAGCCGTACTTCCTGCTGCACGTGATGAACACCATCGATGCGCTCGACCAAGAGCGGTCGCGGGTCCGGCGCAGCAAGATCGGAGACTGTCGCATCATGCAAATCTACATATACGCCTTCAAAGAGGAGATGCTATCGAGCCAACACATCTTCAAGCTGCCCCTGGAAAGCGCAGCAGAACTGTTTGTGGATGACGAATTCCGTCGCACGGTCGAAGAGAACGGTCTCAAAGGCCTGCTGTTCGATCCCCTCCCCATGGCCGAGCCAGGTAGGGTGCGTGGGCGCTGAATGACGGTGCGTTGGGATCGCGTGGTCAGCGCTGATCGCCATTCGACGCTCCACACCAGCCGAACGCTGGCAAAAGGCGCAGCCGGACAGCCCGCTGTTGGCGGGGGCGGGTGCCTTCTGGCACAGTCCGGGCACGCAGGTCGCCGGCGGGTTCATCCCCGGCGTGGGCGAGGCGATGGACCTGGAAGTCCTGATCGCCGGGGACGCCAGCGGTGCGGACAAGATTCTGGCCGCGCTGAGCCTGGCGGTCAGCGCCGCCACCGTCGGCTTCGCCCCCAACTTCGGCGGCGCCCTCCGCTCCGCCAACGACGCCCTCAGCCTCGCCGACGACGCCGTCGACCAGGGACGTCGATTGACGGGGTACACGGGCGGCGGAGTCCGAGTTGCAAGCGGAGCGGGAAGGATTCTTCCTGCATCGGTTGTCAGAATGATTTCCAAAGGAGAAACAGTTGACGACCTCGTAGAAGAAATGGTCAGGCTAACATTCGAAAGTGGAGGCGTCGAACACGCAATCATTTCGTTAAAGGACGGTAGTCGAATGATTGTCAGAGGCGGTCCAGGCGGAATCGATTTCGGTGATCTGCCGCTTCGCAGAGTTTTGCTCCACACGCATCCATCGCCAACTGGGCCATCGCAGGTCGACTTTGATATGCTTGATGCGTTGAATCAGCGTCATTCGTACATTTACGAACTCTTCGGTGGTGGGCTTACACGATTTAACAGGAAGTAGAAATGGCGATTCTGATCCCGCATAAGACAACGTGTGTACTTTGTCACGATGTGATTGACTCACCTGATGATGTCGTTGCATTTCCAGCCTTTATTCCACCCGGCCACAAGATGTCCAAGTACTCAGATTCCATATTTCATGGGCAATGTTTTCGGAATTGGGACGGCGGGGAAACCCTTCAGCATCTGTACGCTTCTTATTGTGAGATCTGGGATGGCCGTCCGGGAAACTTGCAATCCGTAGACGAAATTACGGAATGGGGTAAGACAGCGTTCGCTTCGCTCTTTGAGCCAGGTAGGGTGCGTGGGCGCTGAATGACGGTGCGTTGAAATCGCGTGGTCAGCGCTGATCGCCATTCGACGCTCCACACCAGCCGAACGCACCACTTCGATCAACGGCCACGCACCCTACGTTACTGGAACAACGCCACCGCCGCCTTCCAATCCGGCCAGCGGCCCGGCGTCTCCCCCGGCGGCGACCCGGCCCCCGCCGCCGCTGACAAGGTCGTCGCCCCCCCGCGACACCGACGGCGACGGCATCCCGGATTTCCAGGATCCGGACCTGGACGGCGACGGAATCCCCAACACCGAAGACTCCGACATCGACGGCGACGGTATCCGCAACTTCGACGACGCCAACCCCTACCGCCAAGCCGGCTACGAAAGAAAACAAAGCCAGGTAGGTCAGGCTTTGCCTGACGATCCCATGACGTGATCGAGCGATCAAATGGGATTCGTGCGTCTGAGCGATCGCGTCAGGCGAAGCCCGACCTACGTCACTTTCCAGGCGCTTGGACGCATCGGGGGGGCCCCCCGCTCGCCGGGATGAATGCTCCGAGGCTGTGAGTTTTCCCCAACGGGTGCCCAAACACCCGGTGTCTCGAATCAACGAGGACGCGCGAAGCCTGATTTCAGCGGTGATGGTCCCCAACGTTTTTCGAAATGATGAGACACCGGGTGTTTTCCCTGAAAAACGCGCAAGCTCTCCGCGTCTTCCGGGCGGGTCAGGCGAAGATCTCGTGGACGGGGCGGGCTTCGACTTGGACGCCGGTCAGCCGTTCGTCGAGTCCGCGGTTCTTTACGGTGAAGCGTTTGTGGTCGATGCCGAGCAGGTGCAGAATCGTGGCGTTGACGTCGCGAATGTGGACGGGATTCTCGGCAATGTTGTAGCCGAACTCGTCGGTTTGGCCGTGCGTTACTCCCCCCTGGACACCGCCGCCGGCCATCCACATGGTGTAGCATTTGGGGTGATGGTCGCGGCCGTAGTTGGTTTTGGTCAGTGTCCCCTGGCTGTAGATGGTCCGCCCAAACTCGCCGCCCCAAATGACCAATGTGTCTTCAAGGAGGCCGCGGCGTTTGAGGTCGTGGATGAGTGCCCAGGCGGGCTGGTCGATCTCTTTTGTCTGGCGGCGAATGTTCTTCGGCAGGCCGCTGTGGTGGTCCCATCCGCGATGAAAGATTTGAATGAACCGCACGTCGCGTTCCGCCATCCGCCGCGCTAACAGGCAGTTGTGACTGAACGTGCCGGGCTTGTGAACATCATCCCCGTACATGTCGAGGACATGCTTGGGCTCGCCGGAGATGTCGACCAGTTCCGGAACAGACGATTGCATGCGAAAGGCCATTTCGTACTGGGCGATGCGGGTGTGAGTCGCCGGGTCGCCGACCTCGTCGGAGATTCGCCCGTTCATTGCCTGCAACCGGTCGAGCATGAGCCGCCGTGTTTCGGGGCTGACACCGCCCGGATTGGAAAGGTACAGGACCGGATCGCCCTGGGCGCGAAACGCCACTCCGGAATGGACCGATGGCAGAAAGCCGCTGCCCCACAATCGCGAGTACAGCGCCTGCCCGCGCGGCTCGCAGTTGAGCACGACGAATTCCGGCAGGTTTCGATTCATCGTGCCCAGCCCATAGCTGACCCAGGCTCCCAACGTCGGCTTGCCGGGAATCTGGTTGCCGGTCTGGATGTAGGTAATCGCCGGGTCGTGGTTGATGGCTTCGGTCCAGACGGTGGGGATGAACGCCAATTCGTCCGCCATCGAACCGATATTCGGCAGCAGTTCGCTGACGTATTTTCCGCATTGGCCGTGGCGGTCGAAGCGAAACATCGAAGGGGCGACGGGGAACCGCGCCTGCGAGGCGGTCATCGTTGTCAGCCGCTGCCCTTTGCGAACCGATTCCGGCAGGTCTTTGTTGAACCACTCGGCCATCTCCGGCTTGTAGTCGAACGTGTCCAGATGCGACGGAGCCCCCGCCATGAACAGCCAGATGACCCGTTTGGCGCTCGCTGGAAAATGTCCTCCGTTAAGCGCCCCGCCGGACTGGGCCTGCGCCGGCTTGTCGAGCAGCGATGCCAATGCCGCCGCCCCGAGCCCCTTCGCGGTCCGCCCAAAAAACTGCCGCCGCGTTTCGAGCGCGATCCACTGGTCGATCGGATGATTGTTCATGGGGCTCACTCTTGAAGACGTCGAAAGTCGGAGTTCAAGCTTTCGCTGGTCTTGGCAGCCACAAGGCTGAACTCCAACGCGCATGTCCAGGCTGGGCGGCGCGCTAATTATTGATGAAGTCGTCGCGGTTCATAAGGGTGTTCGCCACCATCGTCCAGGCGGCCAGCTCGGCGCTGTCCAGTTGGGGGTCCGGTGTACTTTCCCCCGTATGAATCAGTTGTTGAGCGGTGTCGTTGTTTTGCTGAAAGATCGTGCGGAACTCGCCCGCCGCAGCGGCCATCTCGGTCACATCGATTTCGTGGGCCGGCCGGCAAAGGACGGTTCGGAACATCCATTCGGCCCGCGACCGGTCATCTTCGCCTCGCTTGATCGCATTCTCAGCAAGGTGACGGGCAGCCTCCACAAACTGCGGGTCGTTCATCATCACCAGCGCCTGCAACGGCGTATTCGTTCGCTCGCGGCGGACGGTGCACTGTTCGCGGGTCGGCGCGTTAAACGCGGCCAACGAAGGCGGCGGCGCGGTCCGCGTGAAAGCAGGCGGTTATCGGGGTCCGCGAGCAGCTTCGCATGCGATGCCACGCAGCTTTGCTGATACGT
>JAJDEI010000255.1 GCA_029259845.1 Planctomycetaceae bacterium
GCGGCCACTGTATGTTACACACTACCGGGACGTTCCGTGCGTATGTTCGGGGTGGTGATTGTGAGTCGTCTTGTCCTTTCGCGACCCGGCCGTGCCGGCTGGGCCACCCGCCTCGCGGTTAACCGCCGGTTGTTTGACAACGTCGCTGGTCGTCGGCAGAGTAGGGGCCGAGATGCTTGTCGTCGGAAGACTCCCTTCCGGCCGCTGCACCGTTGAGTAACCTTCGCACCGGGATGAATGATGGCCGAGGAATCGACAGCGCCGCCGGCTGAGCCGGGGGCCGACCATGGATGCCTGCCGCGCTGGAAGGTCGCCGATTTGCCGGAGCCGTTGCCGTTTTCCGGACGCAACGTCATCCGCACGATCGGACCGGGAGCGATCCTGCTGGCCGGGTCGATCGGCGGAGGTGAGTGGATTGTCGGCCCGATGATTGCGGTGAAATACGGGCCGAGCGTCCTGTGGATCGCGACCGTCGGCATTCTGCTGCAGATGATCTTCAACCTGGAGTCGGTGCGTTACGCGCTTTACACGGGGGAGCCGATCCTGACCGGCATCATCCGGCTATCGCCCGGGCCCAAACTGTGGTCGTGGTTTTACATCGCCATCGCCATCGCCCAATTGGCGACGCCTGCCTTGGCGCTCGGCTGCGCGAACGTCATCTTCGCCGCGGCCACGAATGGTTTGCCCGCCAAGGACGGATCCGATGGGATGCCGTTGCTATGGATCGGGTATGGCGTCCTGGCGGTGATCGTTGTGCTCCTGCTATCGGGCAAGTCCATCGAACGGGTGTTGGAGCGGCTGTCGTGGATCATGATCGTGCTGATCTTCGGCTTCCTGACCGTGGTGAACGTGCTGTTTGTCCCCTGGGCAGTCTGGGTCGAGACGTTTTGGGGGTTCCTCACGCCATCGGCCCTGCCGGAGAACGTGGACATCATGCTGCTGGCGCTGTTTGCAGCGACGGCGGGGTCCGGCGGGATCGGCAATCTGGCGATCTCGAACTGGACGCGGGACAAAGGGTTCGGCATGGGGGCCCATTCGGGCGGATTCGGCGGGGTGCTGGCCGAGGGGCACATCGAACTGGCCGCCACGGGACACGTCTTCCCCACCACGAAGGAGAACCTGCGTCGTTGGGGCCTGTGGTGGAAGTACTCCCTGTTCGACCAGATGGGCCTGTGGACGATCGGCTGCTTTGTGGGGATGTACTTGAACGTCAATCTGGCGTCGTCGTTGGTCCCGCCGGACGTGGAACTGAGCGGGTACGAAGCGGGGGCCTTTCAGGCCCAATTCATGGCGGAGAAACTGTGGCAGGGGTTTTGGGTGCTCGCGTTACTCAACGGTTTTTGGGTGCTGTTCTCCACGCAGGTCGGCAACATCGACGGACTCACGCGGACAGTGGCCGACATCTGCTGGGCGTCGTGGCCCAAAGTTCGTCGCTGGAAGGCGAGCCGGCTGTACGCGACGCTGCTGCTCGGCTTCATGGTCTGGGGCGTGATCGCGTTGGCGGCCGGGAAGAACGCACTGGAGTTGTTCAAAATCCTCGGCGTGGTGGCGGGGCCAATCCTGTCGATCGCGGCGGTTCAGATCCTGCGGGTTAACACACGGTTCCTGCCGCCGGAGCTGCGACCGCCCCTGTGGCGGCGCATCGGACTGCTGGCCTGTGCGGTGTTCTACGGAGCCGTGTCGGTAATGCTGGCGGTCGATGTGATTGGAAAGTTGGGGTCCTGATACGATGTCGTCCACAGGCTCTCCAAAGAATGTGTCTGACTCCACTTCCCGCTATCGGGGTGGCTGGGGCGAGCTTCGCGTCGCGCAAGTGTCTGGGGCGTTTCGCATCTGGGGCGATGGGCGAGTTCCCTGGATCGTACGCCGCCCCAGAAATCTCCCGTAAGAAACCGTCCATGTCTCAGGTCGCCCCAGCCACCCTCATGCGGGTTGCCTCGACGTTCGAAATGGATCGTACCGGCTAGGACAACCGCAACGAGCCATCAACTCCCGTGATAGACGGCACGATTGAATGTCAGCACAACCGACTTTACCGACCAACCACCGAAAACTGGCATCCGGACCGACTCAGGAACATGCCTACGAACGGGGGCCGCGGATCACGGCGGTCGAGACCGTCATCCCCACCAACGCCATGCCGGGGTTGTTGTGTCTGCGGATCCACACCGACGCAGGGACCGCGGAAGGGGAACCGGTCATCGGTCATGGGGAGACCTATTACATCCCCGAAGCGGTCGCCGCCGTGCTGCACGACTGGATGGCCCGCCGACTGCTCGGTGCTGATGCGATGGCCGTCGAAAGTCACTGGCGGTTTCTCTACGAACGGATGACAGCGCTCGGCGCAGTCGGTGCCGAACTGCGGGCGCTCTCGGCGGTCGATCTGGCGCTGTGGGACATTCGCGGGCAACTCTGTTCGCAGCCGGTGTGGCGGCTGCTGGGCGGACCGGTGCGCGACGCCGTGCCGGTCTACAACAGTTGCGGGGGCCCCTCGTACGGCGTCCGCCGCGGGGGGCCAACACCCCCCGGTGTCTCACACAGCGATTCCGGGCCGTCTGTCGTGCGCCAAACACCCGGTGTTTTCTCCCATGCGGGCTGGCCCGGTCATGGGGACCCCGGCCGCCGCGGCCCGCTCGAAGACAATTGGGCCAGTCTCAACGAGCCGGGCGAACTGGCCATGGAACTGCTCGGCGAGGGGTACCGGGCGATGAAACTGTGGGCGTTCGATGCGGTCTTTCGTGAGTCGGGCGGCCTGCGGATCAGCCCCGCGGACATGGAGCGCGGCATCGCTCCCTTCCGGGCCATTCGCGAACAGGTGGGAGACCGCATGGACGTCATGCTCGACGGGCACGGGTTCTTCGCCTGGCCGGCAGCGATGGACATTGCGCGGGCGATGCGCGAGTTCCGGCCGCTCTGGATGGAGGACGTGCTGCGGCTCGACAACATCGACACCCTCGCCGAGTACCGACGCGCGGCTGACGTCCCGGTCGCCGTCAGCGAGATGCTCGTCACCCGTGACCAGTACCGGCAGGTGTTAGAACGGCATGCGGCGGACTATGTGATGATCGACCCCACCTGGGTTGGCGGCGTCAGCGAGACCCGCCGCATCGCCGAACTCGCGCAGGTCTACAACATCCCGGTGCTCATGCACGACTGCACCGGCCCGTTCACGCTCCTCGCCGGCCTGACCGTCGCCGCCGCCGTGCCGGGAGTGACCTATCAGGAAACCGTCCGCGCCCACATCGCCATGCTCTACCCGCAACTCATTGACGAAACCATCACCGTGACCGACGGAGCGATCCCCGTCTCCAACCGCCCCGGCCTCGGCGCCCGCTGGCTCCCGGAGTTATTTGACAATGACCAACCGGGCTACCGTATCACGGAGTTGTAGGCTTGTAGGTCAGGCCCCGCCTGACGTTCCGCCGCGTTATTCGGCCATTCTCAGTTGATCGATCACTCTCTGTGCATTGTCAGACGGAGCCTGACCTACCTGACTGTGTGTGAGATCATCCATGTGTGAGGCGCCGGGAGAACGGAAGCTGCTTCCACAAGTGTACGCAACAAGGCGATCGGTGCCCACGCACTCAAAAATCGCCGAGCACCTCGCCACCTCCGCGTGTGAGCAGTGCAAAGTACAGGGCCAGATCGATGTTCTCGCTCACGAAGCGTGCGTGGCCGTCGGCGAAGGCAAAGTGGACTCCCCCTTCGTGGGGGCTGGAGAACTGAAACCGCCGTTCGCAACTGTTCTGACAGTTCGTTTCGGGGAGATTCATTCCCGGCTCCGCGCATCCGGAGGCACACGTCCACCAGCGGAGGACGCCGCGGGCAAATCCCTGTCCGCCGCCACCTCCGCCACTTCCCCCACCTCCGCCGCCACCCCCTCCGCCGGAATTGATCGCACCGCGGGCCCAGCCACCAATTTCAAATTGGACCTCGCCGGCCGCGACCGTGTTCGACGTGCCGTCGGTCATGTCGCGAAACCCGGCGCGGGACAAGGGATAAAGCACGCCGTCGTCCCTCCCCGGCTCGGTTCCGGCATTCCCCGCGTAGTGACTGGGGGCATAGACGTCGTCAAGCGGCGGTGTCGTCACCGAAGGGCACTTGAACACGGGGATGACGGACCGCGCGGCCGTTTGATTCGCGGGATCATCGAACCGGAGATCAAAGTTGTACTGTTCATAAACGGCCGTTTGCTCAACGTAGGGCAGCAACTGGGACAGCCATGTGTGCAGCGGTTGGTTCATCGATGTCGCGCCGCTCGTCCCCAGGACGCCGAACGGAAACACGCCGTGCGACGACTGATAGTTGTGCAAAGCCAACGCCAACTGCCGCACATTGTTACGACACTGTGTTTGCCGGGCTGCCTCCCGCGTGCGCTGGACAGCAGGAAGGAGCAATGCGATCAGGATGGCAATGATCGCGATGACCACGAGCAGTTCGATAAGTGTGAAGCCGCGGAACCGTCGTCCGAATATCCATTTGTGCCTGGTTTTCATGTCAGTTTCTGTGCCACCCAATGACTGTCGCGTCCGAGTTTCTCCGGAGGGGAGACAAACAACACCAGCCGGCCCTCTCGCAAATTCGGCCGCATTTTCTTTCCGACATCGACGGTGCCTGCTGTGATTATCGTGTCCGTGGAATCAACGCACACAGCAACGTCTCTCCGCATGATCTCAGACATGGGCTGGCCGCCTGACAGCTCGCCATCCATCGCGTCCCACTGGACGACGCGCCCGTCGTTGGCCGTTGCGGCCAATCCCACTGCGGCCAGCGCACCGATGACACCGCCGCACGTGCCGCCCAGTCCTTCCAGGTACAGGCCGCACTCACCGGCGAGCTGCTCTGCGTCTGCTGCGCGAACAACCTCCGCCTGACAACGGCGGCCGAATTTCACAATGTTCGAGGAAACTTCGTCCGTCGTCACGCACAAACCCGGATCGCTGCCGATGATGAATGCCCGCCGCATTTCGGTGCGTAACGACTCGATCAGTTCGCCGATATCGTGGGACTGATCCGGCTCCAGCCAAATCGATGCGGACCCGTTCTTGCTCGTATACGGAACCCGTTCATCCAGCAACAGTTGGTGACGTACGATCCGCAGGCAGCGGAACCGCGGGCGGAGCAGGAACGCCAACTGTTTCGCAAGTTGGTTCGTCCCCCGGGAACCGATGATGTCCGTGTCATCGAGGCCGACGAAGATCATGGCGCCGGCTCATCGGATTCCGGGTCGCCGATAGTCCCACCCGCCCGAAAACAAATGGCCGCACCGATGAGACCGGCGACCAGTCCGCAGGCGGCGTAACTGAGCGGAGCAATGCTCAACCAGTCCTGGAGCGCCCGCAACCCGGCGCCCGCTCCTCCGGACAGTTTTGTGCCTCCGCGGACGAGAAAGGCTCCCAGGTTGGCGACCAGACCGGCCAGAGCGAAAGCCGCATACAGCCGCCAGCCGTCGCGGGCACGTCGGACGGCGAAGTCCAATGACGGGCCAAACAGCATCAAACTCGTCGTTGCCCCGAATCCCATGCCCCGCACACCCGCCAGCGACAAGCCCATCACTCCCACGAACGCCGCCGACCCCATTGTCAGCCCGGCTCCGCGGCGGGGAACCAGCGCCATGCCGAGCGACAGCGGAACCGCCGCCCTCAAGATGGCGTGTCCGGGGATGCGGAAACTGAAGTCCGCCACCGCACTCATAACGGCCGCCGCGAACCCGCAGCCAACCAGGATCGCCAACTCGCCGGCACCCAACCGAGGTCCCGACAAGCTCCGCACCATCAACCGGCGGCGCTGCAACAGAGGCTGATTCACAGAATACACGGACGGCATGATGGCGGGCTGCAGCGAATGGCATCGTGATGCGATGGGCCGATTGTGATTATCCGTTCGAGCCGGAGGAGTGTCAACGAACACAAGTTTCAGGGGCAGGGCTAACGTCTTTTCCAAGTCGGGGTCGGTGCGTAAGATTGGTTGAGTTTAGGGAGACCCGACTTTCACCACGGAGGTTTACTTATGTCATCCGCCTGCGGGGAGTGCCGTAGCGTGCGTGGGTGACGGTGCGTTCGGATCGCGCGATCAATGTTGATCGCCGTTCGGCGATCAACACCAACCGAACGCACCAACTTGATCAGTGTCCACGCCTCCTACGTACTCGGCTCACAACTCGTCGGAAAGTATTGGAGGCCGAGCGTGAGGCAGCTTGTCTCGGGTGGCCCAGCCGGACCGGCTGGGTGCCGCAAGGCACAGGATGCCTCATACTTGGATCACAACCCGTTTGGAATTTCGGGAAGCGGAATGAGAGGCATCTTGTCGCTTCGCGACCCAGCCGTGCCGGCCGGGTCACCCGGTATGAGAGGGTATGAGAGAGAGGAATTCAACGCATGTCTGCCCGGCGGAGAGTGTGTGCGATGAGCCAATCGGGCTTCAAGCGGCTGTTACCTTGCTCCTTGTTGCTCCTCACAGCCACGGCGTCGTCCCTGTGGTTGTCCGCCGTTGGGGCGACTGAATCAACCGGCCACGTTGACAGCACGGTTTGGGAAGCCAGGTCGGCCAGGCTCTGCCTGACGATCGGGTTCCGCGATCGAGCGATTAAACACCACTCGTGCCTCTAAGCCATTATGTCAGGCAAAGCCTGACGTACCCGGTGCTGGGGCCGTCCCGCCAGTCGGACCGTTTGCTTACAAGGCGTATCGCCTTCTGAGCCGTACCGTTCCCCTCTGTCAGGTGCACACAGTTGAGGTTGAACTCCGGAACCGCCCTTGGTCAGCTATCCGTGGTTAATGACCTCACCGATTGCGTGGGATAACTCTCCAGACGTCCGCAGCGTGCCAAGGTGTGCTTTGATTTCTCGCTTGGGCAGCGTGCCGATTTGCCAGAGGATGCTGTCGAGATGAACCATCGTCAGGTCGGGATTTGAGGAGCGAAGTTTGTCCAATGCCGTTTTCCATCGAGCGCGTTCCTCATCGTCGTTGCCGGTCGGGACACCGAGCCGGCTTGAAAGCGTGCGAACCCGGGAGTCCACAGGGACCGGGATCGCGCCAAAGTCGAAGCCGGTTTCCTCGACGAGGATGAGTGCGTACGCGAAGCACTTCATGGCGAAGGCAATCGTCTTCGTTTGCGGCTTCTGATTCATCGTGCGGGCGAGCTGTTTCCAGATGGTTGGGAACTCGGCGGCAAGACTGGCCGCGTCACTCTCCCAGATCTGCCGACAGAGCGGGCTGTCGGTAAAGCAGACGAGCCGCTTGGCGTTTTGGGCACCCATCCGCTCCGTGTTGAAGAAGGGGAGCAGCCGCTCCTGCAACTGATGAGGGGTCTTCGAAGCCGGTTTGCGCGGTATCAGGGGCACGACCTTCGGCCAGTAGCCGACCTCTGCTCGGCCCTTCAACTGATAATTGTTGAGCCCAAGGAGGACATACAGGGCAGCGAAGCGACCGAATGGCCAGGTTTCCGAATACGGCTTCAACCATTGGCACGAAGGGGCCTGGGTGGCGCTCGCCTCCCACACTTCGGTAGGAAGCTGGCTGAGAAAAGTCACGAACGTGTCAAGTCGGTTTGTGGTCATCGAACGCTCCACATCATGGATGGAAGACATGCAGACCACAACCTATGAACGCCTGCATCTTAAACGGAAAGGCGTCGAGCTGGCTGTTCTTCTCAGAACTTTTGTTTGATATACGTCTGAGTATCGCTCGGCTTTAATATGTTCGTGGCGGATCCGGTGCGAATGTAGAATTGCTCGTCCTTTTCATCGCGGACGAAAATGGGATATTCCGATTGCTTGCATTTGACGACCAGAACTTGCTTGGCGGCAATTGAATCGAAGTATAATTCGACAAGGCCAAAGTGTTTTGCTCCGATCCGGTCACGTATCAGGTTGACAAGGTGCAGGTTCATATTGTCCTCGTTTTGAAACTGGTCATTGTCGATGCCAAGAACCTCACCTTTGTTGTTGACGCCGATGATTAGATAGCCGCCGCGTGTATTCAGAAAGGCAGCAATCGTCTTTAGGCAAGCATGTTCCATCTTCTTGTCCTTTTCATTTGTGTGCAGGTTAACCCGCAAAGTGGACTTGAATTCGCATTGATCCGTCTCGCCTTCGGCAACAAGGTCTTTGGCGGGTATTTTTTTGAGCCTCGTCAGCAGGATCTATGGGTTCGTTGGGGCTTGGGGAGTTTTTCGAGCTGGTGACACAGGGCGATTTCGATGGTTTCGTAGGATTTGAAACCGTCGGCCTTTTTCATCGCGAGCTGGGCTTTGTTGTTCAGGCCC
>JAJDEI010000256.1 GCA_029259845.1 Planctomycetaceae bacterium
GTGGAGACGCTGCTGAGCGTGATCGAAACCTGTCGCCAGCAGAACCGTAACGTCTTCACCTTCGTCACCGACGCCGTCAAAGCCCACTTCGCCAGCCAACCACCCCCCACCCTGCTATCCGGGGTGTGAACGGTTACACCCTCAAAGCTGACTCTGCAATCGACCGAGCGCGTTCGGTGATTGCGGACCTCGCGCGATGCGTGGAGCGTCGGAAAGCCGGCTCGATGCTGTCATCGAGCTTGCCGCCGATGTATAAATAGGAAATGGCCCCTTGCCCTGTCTTCAATTGTCTGCGACGACGCGAGCTGCTGTCGGTCGGCTCGCTGGGCAGTTTCGGTCTGAGCCTCCCGCAACTTCTGCAAGCCGGAGACGGCGCACCGAAACTGGAAAAGGACCAGCTTCCGCATCCTCCGCCCCGGGCAAAGTCGTGCATTTTATTCTTCATGGAAGGCGGACCTTCGCAGATCGACCTATGGGACATGAAACCGGACGCTCCCGAGCAGGTCCGCGGCATCTTTAAGCCGGTCCACACAACACTGCCCGGCTTCGAGATCTGCGAAGAACTCCCGCAGCTCGCGCGTGTCGCCCGCCATTTGACAGTCGTCCGGTCGGTCAATCATTCATTTGTTGATCACAATGCCAGCTCGTACCTGAATCTGACCGGCCAGTCGCCCTTACGGGGGTCGCAGCTCATTCGGGGGCCATCGCCGGAAAACGCTCCGCCGTTCGGTTCGGTGCTGGCCAAGTTCCGGCCGAGCGGTCAACCGCTGCCTGATTACGTGCACCTCCCGAAACGGTTCTTCAACTGCGGCAACTTTATCCCCGGTGTGCTGGCCGGGTTCCTCGGCAATGCATACGACCCGCTCATCGGCGGAGATGCCAGCCAACCCAACTTTACTGGGCCAAGTCTTGAGGCGCGGTTCCCAGCTGAACGATTTGATGGTCGGCGGTCGCTGCGGGAACAACTCGACCGGTCCCTTGGTGAACTCAGCGAACATCGTTCTCTCGAACGGATGGAGAAGTATTACCAGCGGGCCTTTTCGCTCGTCACCAGCCCGCGGGCGCGGCAAGCCTTCCGGATCTCCGACGAACCCGAAGCCCTGCGACGCCGTTACGGGTTCCGAAAACCGGTTGAGGGCGTCCGCGGCAACGGTCTGCCGCACTTGGGCCAGTCCTTGCTGCTGGCCCGCCGGCTGATCGAAGCGGGTGTCCGATTGGTCAGCGTCTGGGCTGGAGGCCAGGCCTTCGACGGCCACACCAATCATTTCCCCAGCCTCAAGAACGGCCTCTGCCCGCCGATGGACCGGTCGGTTTCGGCACTCATCGAGGACCTGGCCGACCGCGGACTGTTGGATGAAACGTTGTTTGTCGCGCTGGCAGAATTCGGACGCACCCCCAAGCTCGGCCAAGTCACGTCAACCGCGGGAGCCGGCTCCAACGGCCGCGACCATTGGCCGCACGCTTACACGATCTTTCTCGCGGGAGCCGGAGTGAAACCGGGCGTCGTTTATGGAGCGACCGATCGCTACGCGGCTTACCCCACCGAGAACCCCGTCAGCCCTCAGGACGTCGCGGCCACCATCTATACTCTGCTGGGCCTCAACCCGCATACGAGGATCCGCGACCAGTTCGACCGCCCTCACACTCTCGCCGACGGAAAGCCGATTGACGGTCTGTTCTCGTGATGCGGGCCGCGAGGAGCATCCGAAGTGGTGTCCGGCGAGGAGCCACTCGATCACTTCGCCACCAACGTGGGCCAAGCGACGGACCCGCCCCTTATGCGGGTGTGCCGGAATTGGATGTGTGTGTGTCGAGGCCGTCAGTTCTCCTGAAGGACGCCTACGCGATGATCTCGTTGATGGGGTGGCCGAAGTCGATCTCGATCCGCTTGTGGCCGGGAACCTCCAATCGGCGGGCGTCGAGTCCCAACTGCTGCATGAGCGTGGCGTGAATGTCGGTCACATAGTGTGGGTCTTCTTCGGCGTGAAAACCAATCTCGTCAGTTGCGCCGTGAACGATGCCGCCCTTGATGCCACCACCGGCCATCCAGACGGAGAAACCGAACGGATGATGGTCGCGGCCGTTGCTCCCCTGCGATCCCGGCGTCCGGCCGAACTCTGTGGCGAAGACGACGATCGTCTCGTCGAGCAATCCGCGCTGCTTCAGATCCATTAAGAGACCCGCGACCGGCTTGTCCACTTGTGCCGAAAGCTTCGTATGGTTGGACTTGAGGTTCGAGTGCGCGTCCCACGCGCCGGCCGCTCCATCGCCGTGCATGATCTTGATGAATCGAACACCCTTTTCCACGAACCGCCGTGCCGCGAGGAGTTGCGTTGCGAAGGGCTTTGTCTCCGCTTCATCCAGCCCGTAAAGCTTCCGGATCGCTGCGGTTTCGTCGGCGAAGTCAATCACTTCGGGAACGGCGGTCTGCATGCGGAACGCCAGTTCGTACGACTTGATGCGGGCGAGCAGCGATTGATCTTCCGGACGCTGCGCTGCCTGGAACCGGTTCAGCCGGCCGATCAGTTCGAATTGAAGCTCTTGCTCCTCGCGCGAGAGATCCAGTTCTGGTTTGGCATAGGCCAGCGGGTTCTTGGGATCAACCTTCAGCGTGACGGCGTCGTAGGCCGGACCCAGGTAATGTCCGTCGCGTTTGTCGAAATAGCGTGGTCCCATCGCGATGAACTGCGGCAGGTTGTCGTTCAACGAACCAAGCCCGTAGGTGACCCACGCGCCGATCGTGGGGAAGAGACCGTCGAGCATGTGGCGGCCCGAATGGAACTGGACTTGCGCCCCGTGATTATCGTCGGTGGTCCACATCGATCGGATGACCGCAATGTCGTCGATGCAGCCGCCGATGTGGGGGAAGAAGTCACTGACTTCGATGCCGGATTGGCCGTATTTCTTGAAGCCGACTTGCAGCGGAAACAGCTTGTTCCGTTGGGTGTCCTGGTTGGTGGCGACGACACGCAAGTTTTTGAGCCGTTCGGGATCCTGCACGGACTTCCAGGGCGTTTCGGCAATCGTCTTGCCGGCGAATTCATTGAGCGCCGGTTTGGGATCAAATGACTCCACGTGACTGAATCCGCCGCGCATGAACAGCCAGATCACGTTCTTCGCTTTGGGAGAAAAATGCGGCTTGCCGTCGGGAGGACGCCGGCCAACGACATCCGCCGCATGCCCGTCGCGATCCAGCAACGAGGCGAGGGCAATACCGGCCAGACCGATTCCGGTATCGGCGATAAATGCGCGGCGGTGCGTGTCGCAATCACGTTGTTGGTGAGAGAAGCCGCCGTTCATGGCTTGCCTTTCATCGAATCGTAACAAAATCATTGTGATTCAACAGAGCGTGCACGAGATTCTCCCTCGCGCGCACAACCGGTTGGGCGTGGTTGGATTTGGCGAGCGCCGCCCTGGTTTTCTCGATCATCTCCCGGCAGGCGGCCGCTTCTTCAGCGGTCGGCTGGATCTGCAACACGGTTTCAAATGCGATTGTGATGAATTGCTCGTCCGTCGCATCACCGCATTCCTGTTGCAGGCGAGCGGTGATCTGCCGTGACATGGCCAATGCCAGCTTGCTGTTGGCCAGAGCCAGCGCTTGTTGCGGAATAATGCTCTCGCCGCGGCGGTAACAGCTGAGAATGTCGGCATCGTCAAACATGGAAACGAACCGGCCGCGATCGTCCCGTGAATGAGTGAAGTAGAGGCTGCGCCGAAACACGCTGTCTTCCTTGTCAGCAGCGATCGACGGGCCGCCGACGGTTGCATCCAGCACGCCAGCCAGATGCAGCAGGCTGTCGCGGATCGCCTGCGACTCCATCCGGAGCGGCCTGCGCCGCCAATAGTATTGGTTTTGCGGATCCGCCTTCTTCGTCGATTCGTCCGCGCCGAGTAACATTGACCTCAATTGATAGGCGCGCGAGGTGACGATCAGGCGGTGCAGGTGCTTCATGCTCCAGTTGTTTTCCATAAATTCCACGGCCAGCCAGTCCAGCAAGGCGTGTTGAGCCGGCTTGTTCGCTCGCAGCCCAAAATCCGAGACCGATTCGACCAACGGCTGGCCGAAATGCCTCAGCCAGATATGGTTGACGGCGACGCGCGCAGTCAGCGGATTTTTTCGGCTGGCGATCCAGTTGGCCAATGCCGTGCGGCGGCCCGTGCTGACATTGGCAAACGGCCCGCGACGCGACTCCTCTCCCGCCACATATTCTCCGTAGCCGTTCGCCGCCCTCAACGAAGCCCGCAGGGACGTGTAATCCTCTCCGGGTTGTGCAAGCTGCTGACGTGCTTTTTCCAGATTCGTCTGCGCTGTTGTCAGTTCATTTTCGGCGTTCGTTCTTGTCTCGCTGTCTGCCGCGGTGAGTTCTTGTTGCGTGCGGGCGACCGCCTTTTCGGCCTTGGCGACTTCGTACTTCCGCGCAGCGAGCGCTGCTTCGCTGACCAACTGCGGTAGCATCTCCGGCGGTGAGGAATCGGCTTTCGCCAAGTCTGCAGCGTGAGCCGTGCGCAACGCGACGGGGCGGAGTTCCGCCGCGGCCAGAGTTGTTTCAGCAATTCCCAACGCGGCCTCCGCCTCGGCGACGGTGACTGGCGAATTGGCAGGGGCCTCCGCCTCTCTCGTGGCGGTGGTCGCGATGGCTGATGCAGCTTGTTCGGCGGCCGCCAGTTGCTGTTTCGCCATTTCCACGTCGTCTCGCGCCGATTCAATGGCCTGTTCCGCTTCCCGAAGATGATCTTCCACGACGAATGGTTGCAGCGCGGGATTTGATGCTTCCGCCGAAAGCGAGACCGGCGTGATGTGAAGTCCTTCAAACGCCAGCACGCCGGGCACACTCGGCTGGATAGTGCGACTCTTGTCGGGATCTTTCGCGTTGCCGCGGATGAAGAGGTAAGTGGGTACATCGGGGTCGGCATCGAAGACACGTGGCAGGCCGTCCTTGTCGAGGTCCGTTTCGCCGGGTACCGGGTCCAGCCGCACTTGATGTGGTTCGAAGAATGCCCGCATGCTGTAGAAATCAGTCTGCAGGATCGGGTCGTATTTGTGGTCATGGCACTTCGCGCAGTTCATGGTCAGGCCGAGAAACGCCTTCGACGTGTGTTCGACCGTGTCATCCAGCCATGTGGTGCGGTTGAAAAGGAAGTAGTTTCGCACGAGAAAGCCTGTCGCCCGCAGAGTGCCGGGATCAGTCGGCGCGACCTCGTCGCCGGCCAACATCTCGACGACCATGCGATTGTACGGTTTGTCTTCGTTCAAAGATTCAATGATCCAGTCGCGCCACCGCCAAATGTGCTTCTGGCTGTAACGGACTTCCTTGCCCAATCCGTACCAGTCCGAGTAACGCCAGATGTCCATCCAGTGCCGTCCCCACCGCTCGCCGTATTGCGGGCTGTCGAGCAAATCGAGGACGACGCTTTCGTAGGCGCCGGTCGAATCCTCTTTCAGAAATGCGTGCAATTGCTGGCGCGTCGGGGGTAGGCCAATCAAATCGAGATAGAGCCGACGCAGGAGGATGTGCTTCTCGGCAGGTGCAACCGAAACCAAACCCAGTTCCTGGTGCCCGGCCGCCAGAAATGCATCGATGGGATTGAGCGCCCATTCCGTGTCATTGACCTGCGGAACGTCAGCACGAACCGGTTGTTTGAAGGCCCAATGCTCCCGTGGATCGCTCGGGGCCTGTTCCTGTAGCGATTGGGCCCCTTGATCAATCCATGTTCGGATGAGTGCGATTTCCTCGGCCTTGAGCGCGCCGCCTTCTTCCGGCGGCGGCATACGATCGCCTTCTTCGGACGTGATTCGTTCGACGAGCAAACTCTTGTCGGCTTCGCCCGGCACGATCACCTCACCACTCTCTCCCCCTTGCAACATCAGCGACCGCGTTTCCAATCGCAGTTCCGCCTCTTGCTTCAACACGCCGTGACACGAATAGCATTTGGCCGCCAGGACCGGCTTGATCTGTGTGAGGTAGTCCACTTTGTCGTCGGCAGACGCCCAACCACCTGCAGCAACGGCGAAACACCAGCAAACGACGACGGGAAGAAACCTGTTCATCATTGATTCTCTCTCTCCCCGATTTCCTTCGACGCGAGGCCGCAAGGGGGCGGGAACGCAGGCATGCATTCTCACCTCGCAACTGGCCAGTATCAATCCAACGACTTCGAGTGGCAGTCTAATTGTTTGTCAGGCGATCTACGGGAAAAGCCGTGGGCCAGCAGTTTCTCTTCAGTGGAATCCGAACATGTGCAGTCGCAGCGGACACAACGCCGTGACGGGATTCATGCGATGATGTCGCGAACAACGCGTGCGTTGGTGACAACTGCGTCAGTCAATGTTTCGGGGCGGCCGTGATGCATAAACGTGAGCTTTTGGTGATCAAGACCCAACTGATGCAGCACGGTCGCGTGGAGATCGGCGACGCTGACAGGTTGTTCGACCGATTTGTAGCCGACCTCATCGGTGGCACCATGGATGTGACCCCGCTTGAACCCGCCGCCGGCGAGGACCAGGCTGAAGGCGTTGCGGTTGTGGTCGCGGCCTTTGCCGTTTTGCGAAACCGGCAGCCGTCCGAACTCGCCTGTCCAGATAACGATCGTCGAGTCCAGCAGTCCTCGCTGCTTGAGATCCTGAATCAGCGCCCCGGATCCGCGGTCACAGCGAGCACAGATCTTTTCATTCTGGTCTTTCACATTGTTGTGAGAGTCCCAGGGCTGCGACTGCGGCTTCACAGGCGGAAAGACCTGCACGAATCGCACGCCTGCTTCCACGAGTCGCCGCGCCATCAGACAACGCAACCCATAGCCGGCTGTCATGGGATCATCGAGGCCATACAAATCGCGCGTTACTTTCGATTCGCCCTGAATGTCCAGCGTCTCTCCGGCAGCCAGTTGCATGCGTGCTGCCAGTTCGTAGTTGCGAATTCGCGCGTCGAGCGCCGTTTCATACTCGTACCCATGCTGATGGCGGCGGTTGAGGAGGGCCAGGAGGTCGAGATTGTCGCGCTTCACCGCCGGTAGGTCGGGTCGAGAGGGGTGGAGATTCAACACCGGCGTGCCGCGCGTGCTGACCTCCGTCCCCCGATACAGTGACGGCATGAAACCGTTCTGCCATAACAGCGTTCCGCTGGTGTTGTAGCCATCCGGATCGCGAAGCACGATGTATCCGGGAAGATTCTGATTCTCCGTGCCCAATGCGTAACTGACCCAGGAGCCGAGCGCCGGCCGCCCCTGGAAAATCTTGCCGGTGTTGATCGCGACCAGCGACTCCGTGTGGTTGTTGTGATAGTTGTACATCGACCGCACGAGACAGATGTCGTCCGCGCACGCTCCCAGATGGGGAATGACGGTCGACATCGCCATGCCGGACTCGCCGTACGGGCGAAAAGTGAGCGGCGAGGCCAGCAGGCGGTTCCCCTCACTGCCCGGCTGAAACATCTCGACTTTTTCGCTGTAGATTTTTCCGTCAAATTTGTCGAGATCGGGCTTGGGATCGAACAGCTCCATTTGGCCCGGACCGCCATTTTGCATCATGAAGATGACCGCCTTCGCAGGTGCCGCCTTGTGCGGCGCGCGCGGCTGCAAGTCCGTGTGAGCCGCCTGTTCCGCCATCGAGCCTCGTGACAGTGCGGAGAACGCGAGCGCGCCGAAGCCCAAACTGCCCCGCTGCAAGATCTGTCGCCGACTGAGATGAGGGGTCATGGAGATTTGCATGGCGTGTTTCATCCATCCGTTGTGCAAATGGTCGGTCCAGTCGCGGTTCGTCCGCCTTCACACAATGGGTTTTCTCAATCCGACAGGGCAACGGGTCAACGGAGATAAAGGAATTCGCTGGTGTTCAATAAGGTGTGGCACAACTGCGCGAGCGCAAGCCGATCGGCCGAAATCGGTGCTTCATCCAAGGAAGCGAACCGCTCGCTCTGTCGCTGCAGGAGGCTTGTACACAACCTCAATTCGCCGTCATCCGGGACACGACCGAGAACGATTTCGTAGGCTGTTATGATTTGCTGTTCCCGTGATTCGGCGGCCTCCGCGGCAACCCGATCGGCCAAAAACCTGGCCTGCTCCCGTACAAAATCACTATTCATCATCGCGAGTGCCTGAGTGACGACCGTCGACGAATCTCGGGCTGCGCAGTTCCGTGCTACGATCGGCTGATCGAATGCCCGCATCAACGTGAGGTGATAGTTGCGCCGGGCGAGGAGGTAGACGCTGCGACGAAACTGAGCGGTCGGCGTGGGAAGCGAATCGGTCTGGATGACGACCATGCCGTCCGGACGCGGATCAAGCGGTACCGGAGGGCCTCCGATTGACCGGTCGAGTTTGCCGCTGACGGTGAGAACG
This sequence comes from Planctomycetaceae bacterium, assembly GCA_029259845.1. Taxonomy (GTDB): domain Bacteria; phylum Planctomycetota; class Planctomycetia; order Planctomycetales; family Planctomycetaceae; genus JAHBXU01. Next base: position 8,335 of record JAJDEI010000256.1, read on the forward strand.
GCGTCGCGAAGTTGTTCGGATTCCAAACGCCTCAGATTCATCCGCCAGAGCAGGCGATTGGCCGGATCGACACTCACTGCCCGCACTGAGGCCGGACCGGCCGATGAAGTCTGCCGGTAAGTGCTCGACATCACAATCCGCCGAATCGTCGGCTTCATGCGCCAGCCGTCGGAGAGGAATTGGAGGGTCAGCCAATCCAAGAGTTCCGGATGCGTGGGCGGTTGTCCGGAAACGCCAAAGTTGCCGCTCGTAAGAACCAGTCCCCGTCCAATCAACTGCTGCCAGAGCCGGTTGACGAACACACGCGCGACATGATTCCCGGCGAGAGTCGTTTCATCGGTGAGCGCACGTGCCAGTGCCAGCCGTCGGCCGCTCGATCCGGCGACATTCTTTTGCGCCAGCGACCGGTCTGTACGACCGCTGGGACACAGGATATCGAACAAGGCGGGTTCGACTTCCAACCCGGGGCGCAGATGGTTGCCCCGCCTCAAGAGATGCGTCACGGCCTGCCCCGGCGATTCGGTGGCGATGGAGATTTGCCCATAGCTGCGGCGGTGCGCGTTGCGATCGTCAATTTGATTCGCCAACGTTGCCAATTGCTCGCGATCATCCGGTGAAAGTGCCGCGTCGAGGTCTGCATCGGTCACCACGAGCCGCGTGTGTTCGGCCACCAACTGTTTTTGGCTGTCGTCACGTTTCGCTTCAGGCGTCTGCAGCGCCTTGCGGACGTCGTCGCGCCGGTCTTCCGGAACGCTCACGAGGCGTTCGTCCAACAGCCGCGTCCGGTAACGACCGCGAATCGCGGCCGCCTGCTCTGTGCAGGCTTTCACGTCGGCGTCGATCTTCGCGTCGTGCGTGTCGATTTCGGCCTGTTGGCGATCGGAAACGTCCGGTCGCGCGCGATTTTCGACCGTTACCCAATTCCGCACGTTAAAGACCGGAGCAAAAATCGACTCGAAACGGTAATAATCGTACTGCGAGATCGCTTCGTACTTGTGGTCGTGACACTTCGCACATTGCAGGGTGATCGCCAGCAGGCTGTTGGCCACATTCTCCGCGGTTCGCTGTAAGACGTGATGCCGAATGTCAGGCGTGTTGAGTTCGTTCTCGCTCGTGTCATCGTTGGCGCTCAGCAGGAATGTCGTCGCCGTTAACGAGTCGAGTATCTCTGGTGTCAGGGTTTTGGCATCGCGCCAATTATGGAGTTCATCGCCAGCCAGTTGGTCGACGAGGAATTGACTGAACGGCTTGTCTTCGTTGAAAGAGCGGATGACGTAATCGCGATAACGCCACTTGCCCGGATGCGACTTGATGATGGCCGCATCGTTGTCGCTGCCATACACGCCGACGTATCCGACCACATCGAGCCAGTGCCGCCCCCAACGTTCGCCAAAATGCTTCGACCCCAACAATTGATCGACCAATCGCTCGTAAACGGCATCACTAACCGATAGACCCTGTCCGTTGTCTGGCTGGTGGAACTCCGCAAGAAACCGGCGAACCGTCTGGGGGGAAGGCGGCAAGCCGGTCAGGTCGAAGGAGACGCGACGCACGAGTTGCTCGAACGGAAGGTCCTCTGAAATTGTGAGGTCTTGCGATTCGAGCTTGGACAGAACGAAACGATCAATCTCGTTCCGTACCCGACCGACCGCCTTGACCTCCGGCGGACGATGCCCCACTGGCATGCGAAACGCCCAGTGCCACCGATCCTCCTCAGTCACTTTCGAGGCTGGAACAGAAAGTTCAACGCGCTCATTGGCCGGCGCATCTGCCTCAATCCAATGACGCAGGAGCCGCTGCTGTTCCGCGCTGAGTAGGTCGGCCCCTTCGGGCGGCATTTTGCCGCTTTCGATCACGGCAATCAACTCGCTGTAGTTTGGGTGTCCCCGGACGATGACCGGACCGGCGGTGCCGCCACGCAGCATGGCAGACACCGAGCGGAGGTCGAGACCGGCTTCCCGAGTCTCACTCCCGTGACAGTCGAAGCATCGATCGGCCAGAATCGGCCGGATGTCCGTTTCGAACAGCGGGAGTGGTGGGAAATCGGTCTCCAGTGAATATTCTTGCGACAGCGATCTGCCGATGGCGGAACGCTCGGATTCGGACAGGGGTCGCGAGTAGATGAGCACTTCGGCGATCTCGCCGACGTAAAACGTCCCCTCATTCTGTTCCTTCGAAAAATGTTGACCAAGCGCAAGTGAGACTATCGGGTGAAATCCCAGGAAGTGTGTTCCGTTGAACATCGCGCGGCGTTCCCGACGGCCGTCCACGTACAATTCGAACGTCTGCTCACCGGTGTAGGCGGCCTCCAGCAGATGCGGCTGTCCGTCCCAGCAGGGAGTGCGGGCCTCGCCTTCATCGCCATTGTTGATGCCGAGCCGAGGAAGCGACCGCGAGTCTTGGGCGCCCAACCAGAACCCGCGCCGCTCTTCCGACGGTGAGTCAGCGGCCGGCCGGGAATTGAGGTCGAGGAGTCTTTGCGCCGGTCGCCCCTCCCGACGCTCGGCCCGGATCACAAGGAGCAAATGGAACATCTGGTCGCCCGTGCCGAACCCCGTAAACTCGGAGCGGTCGAGCAAATCATCACCGTCGAAACGAATCGCCGGACGCCCGCCGATCGTGGAGGCGACGAAATGAGGCTGACGCTTCTCGTCCCCCTGGGCCAGGTCATTGGCAAGATCGCTTTGATCAGACCACGACGGAACGGGCGTCCCGTCCGTCGCATCAACCGTCGATGCATCGAGCCATAACACCAACCCATCGCGCGGAATCAGCTCATCGGCTTGCACACTGCACGACCAGCTGCAGCCGACAAGCAGAAAGACAGACAAAATGAACGCGTAGTGCCTGAACATTGCCGAGACTCCGAGACATCGATTCTCGAAAGCATCCTACCGCAATTGACAATCGATTTCCGCCTTCAGACTTGCACAGAGCCGCGTCCGTGGCAAGCGAGCCCGGCATTTGGGGTCCACCCCCATCATCAACCTCTTCGCATTTCCTCTTCGAGCATGTGAATCAGTATGATCCGTGCCATCGCCGTCTGTTGAAAAACGGCTTCGTCGGCGAGACTCGTCAGATCAAAGAGCCGAATCGCAGATATATCCGCAGAGACGTCGAGATTTGGCGACGCCGAGCCGATGAGTTGCGACCGCTCGCAGTCAGGGTGAGTTTTCCAACGGGCTGCTAACCGCGAAACGAGCCAAAAGGACGCACAGTGGATATCTCGTTGACCAACACACGAGAAAGCCTTGCATCTGCCAGACGAGCCGACGCGGATTGGTCATCGCTGACGACCGGGCAGCGAATTCGTTCGATCGAACTGGACGGTTACGTCGTTATCCCCGGCCTGTTGTCGGCCGGCCAACTTGATGCCATTCGTGAAGAGTTGTCGCGGCTGCCGACGACGGCAGTCGATTACAGCGAACACCAGCGCGGCTGCGCCAACCTGCAATGGACCAATTCACCAACAACAATTCGCGCCATCGTGTTACCGGCAATGGTCGGCTTTCTTGAGACATTGTTCGGCGATGAGCTGATCTGTACGTCCTGTGCATATGCCGTGTCTCAGCCGGGCCATCCGGGCATTGCGATTCACACGGACGCACAGCCATACGGGTCGAAAATCTTCGGCTTGGCGGCGAGTTCCCCCTGCCTGGTGCGAGTGTTGTACTATCTCGACGATTTGACTCCGGAACGAAGCCCGTTCAAGGTCATTCCGCGGTCTCATCTCTCGCTCCATTCGGACGGCAATCCCTACCGGCGTTATTTGTCGCACGATGATGAAGTGATGGTGACCTGCCAAGCCGGCTCTGCGGTGATCATCAACCAGAAGGTCTTCCACGCGAACTATCCCAACGACAGCAACAGCGATCGCCGGATGCTGGCCATCGCGTATCGTCCGGCCTGGGCAGGCCCTATCGGCGAAATCCCCGACCACGATCCAGAGCAGGTCGCAATGTTGCCGCCCGAAGTCCGCCCGTTCTTTCGCAGCCTCAATACTCGCAAAATCGACTACGACTTGCCGAACCGTCCGGATGGCATGTCCCGCCATGCACCGGGAATCAGCCCGCGACGTTACGATGGACTTGGACCGGCGGACAACCGATGATTTCCGCCGCCGAGACCAACACAAGGCGAGAAGGAGCATCTCGGCTCGGGGGCCCTCCGTTTTGATTGCGAGTCCGGGCAAAGTCGTGCCACTGCTTCGGTCGGACACGAGCGGTTTTCGTTTGTTCACCGGCACTGCTTGTCCGTCCAAGGCAGTGCGAACGCCGTTATTCCGCGTCGCCCTCGGACGGCCAAGCAGCGGTCCCGAAATCCGCGCGTGCATCCATCGTGCTGGGCTCTGTTGTTTTCGCTCGCCCATTCGAGTTGAATATCAGAACAGGAGTGGTTCACCCCTCCCGGCTCGACGGTTCCCAGCGATCGGCTTCCGAATCCCATGGAAACGAATCCAGCACGTCCTTCGCCTCCGACTCGCTGGATGACAGCCGGCTGTCTCTTTGCGGTCCTGGCTGCCGCTCCCGCCGCTGCCCAGGACTCGACCCCTGGCTCGCTCACATTCAACCGCGATATTCGGCCCATCCTGTCGAATCACTGCCTCGATTGTCACGGTCGCGATGATGAAAACCGACAAGCCGGCGTACGTCTCGATCGCCGTGAGTCAGCGGTCGCTCCAGCCGAATCGGGCCAGATCCCGGTCGTCCCCGGGAAGCCCGACGCCAGTGAACTTGTTCGCCGTGTCGAAAGCCGGGATCCGTTGGAGGTGATGCCTCCGGCTGATTCCAACAAAGTGCTGAGCGACAGGCAAAGGAAACTGCTACGGCGCTGGGTGGCCGAAGGAGCGCATTACGAAGAACACTGGGCATTCGCGCCGCCGGTGCACCACAAGCCACCAGCGGTGAAGCAGGTTTCATGGCTCCGCAACCCCATCGACAATTTCATCCTGGCGCAATTGGAAGCCGCCGGGCTGAGTCCCTCACCGGAAGCCGACCGTTCGACACTCTTCAGGCGGCTGTCGCTCGATTTGACGGGTCTGCCGCAAACGGCCCGTGAGTTTGCCGCTTTTGACCGCGAGATGTCGGCCGCCAAAATCGAAGACAGTGAGCGTGCGGGACAACCGGACGGGGAGAGTCGCAGCGGGACGGCTGCGGCCGATCGTGCTTACGTACAGGGGGTGCATAAGCTGCTCGCTTCGCCGCACTACGGGGAGCGGATGGCGGTCGATTGGCTGGATGCCGCTCGGTTCGCCGACACCAACGGCTACCAGGTCGACCGTGATCGTGAAATGTACGCCTGGCGAGACTGGGTCATCGCCGCTTTCAACGCGAATATGCCGTTCGATCGGTTCACCATCGAACAGCTTGCCGGCGACTTGCTGCCCAATGCCACACGTGACCAACGAATCGCAACCGGATTTCACCGTAACCACATGCTCAACGAGGAGGGCGGCATCATTCCCGAAGAGTTTCTGGCCGAGTACTGTGCCGACCGTGTCGAAACAACCGCGACTGTCTGGCTGGGGCAGACGTTCCTGTGCGCCCGCTGCCATGATCACAAATTCGATCCGTTCACGCAGCGGGACTATTACAGTCTGTACGCGTTCTTCCATAACATTTCCGAAGCCGGTGTCGGGAACTATGGTGCCGACATCCGGCGGAATGCCCCGCCCATGCTCCAGCTGCCGGCGCCCGAACTGGAAGCGAAGAAGGCGTCGCTCGAACAGGAACTCACTGAACTCAGGCAGCAACTCGCACAAACCGAAACCGCCATCGCCGCGGAGCGTGGAGACTGGGAGGAACGATTCCGGCAGTCGGCCGTCACCTGGCAGACAGGCGAACCCACGTCGGCTCGGGTCGGAAAGTCGCCGGCAACTTTGGACCGAGAACGAATGTCCGTTCGCATCCCCGCGCTCGACGCCGGTCAAATTCAGTGCGTCATTGAATCGCAATGGCCGCTTTCGCGTGTGACGGCGTTGCGGCTGAAGTTCATGCCGGCTGTGGAGCCAAACAAGGACTCCGGCTCTGCTCCTGCGGCAACGGCATTTCAATTCACTCAATTGCAAGTCTTCGGCTCTCCCGGGAGTTCGGCTGAACCACAGCCACTTCCCCTTCGGGCCACACAAATCGAACGTTCCCTTCCGGCCGCTGAAGCAGCGAAGGTTCTCGACGGCACGGCAACGACCGGTACCAAGCTGTCTCTCGACGGCGATGCCGGAGCGTCACTGGCTTTCGATTTGGAGCCGGTTTATTCCTCTGAGCAGCCGGCCCTGTTGCGTTTCGAGTTGTCGCTTTCCGTGCAGGAGCAGACGTCTCCGTGTGAACTGCAAATCATGGCGACGGACGCGGCCACGGGTCTGTTGCTTCCGGCTGACATCGTGCAAATCGTCCGCACCGAGCCGTCGGACCGCACCACGGAACAGGAGCAGCGACTCGCCGAGTTTCGGAACGCGAAACATCCGGACCATCGACGGATGACGCAGCGCATCGCGGCGCTCACCAAGCAGGTCGACCAGACCGACCTGAAAATCCCCACGACGTTGGTCATGGAAGAAATGCCCACACCGCGGCCCACGCATATACTCATTCGCGGTGCGTACAGCAACAAGGGTGATGAGGTGACCGCCGACACGCCGGCTGCATTGCCCGCCATGTCGCCCCATCTGCCACGGAACCGCCTCGGCTTGGCCCAATGGCTTGTTGATCCCGCCAATCCCTTGACGGCAAGGGTCGCCATGAACCGGCTTTGGCAATCGCTGTTCGGAGTCGGGCTGGTCCGGACGGCTGAGGATTTCGGCGTCCAGGGAGAGCCGCCGTCACATCCCGAACTGCTCGACTGGCTGGCGACGGAGTTCGTGCGCAGCGGCTGGGACGTGAAAGCCATGATGTCTCTGATTGTCACCAGTTCGACATACCGGCAAAGCTCTCGGCTGACCCCATCTCTTCTCGCGCGCGATCCAGACAACCGCCTCCTGGCCCGCGGTGCGCGATTTCGGCTGCAGGCCGAATTTCTGCGCGACCAGGCGCTGGCGGCGAGCGGGCTGCTGGTCCCGCAGATCGGCGGTCCCTCGGTCAAGCCATATCATCCGCCCGGACTTTACGAGCAGGTGGTCTCGGGATCGAGTGCCGGCACTTACGTCGTGGGGGAAGGCAGCGATTTGTATCGGCGCAGCCTTTATACCTACTGGAAGCGTTCGGTCCCGAACCCGGCCATGCTGGTGTTTGACGTCCCGTTTCGCGAAAACTGCACGATGCGCCGGTCTCGGACGAACACGCCGCTGCAAGCACTCAATCTGATGAACGACCCAACCTATGTCGAGGCCGCACGGTTTCTGGCCCAGCGCATGGTCCGCGAAGGAGGCGAAACGCCACGAGAATCCATCAGCCACGGCTTTCGTCTCGTGCTCGTCCGGTCGCCGAATGCGTCTGAGTTGGCGATTCTTGGTCAAGCCTACGAGCGATCGGTCGTAGAATTCCGTAACGATCCGGAAGCTGCAACCGGTCTGCTCAACGTGGGAGACTCGCCGTGTGATTCCCAGATCGAACAGGCCCGCCTCGCCGCACTGACAGCAGTGGCCGGCACGATCCTGAATCTCGACGAGACCGTCACCAAAGAGTAGAGCCGACGAAAAAAGGCCGCCCGTGCACGCAGGGGTCAGGCACGAATGGCACTTAATTCATTGTAAGTCGTTACGCGGCTTTTCGTTTGTAGTTCTGTCGTGGTTGCTGGAGGAGTTTGTATGGTTTGGGCCGGCGCTTTCGCCGGCGTGGTTCAACGCGGTCGGGGCGATT
>JAJDEI010000257.1 GCA_029259845.1 Planctomycetaceae bacterium
CTTCGCCCGCACCATCGACCACCGCTGGTACGACTACACGAGCGGCACCGTCGACCGCGCCCGCTACTCCTATGGCTATGATGACGCCAGCAATCGTCTCTGGAAGGAAGACCCGGTCGCCGCCACCAATACGGTCGACCTGGACGATCTGTCCAGCTTCGACGGCCTGCACCGGCTGACCGCCATCGACCGGGGCGACCTGAACGGCGCCAAGACCGCCATCAGCACGCTCGCCTTCGGCCAGGACTTCACCCTGGAGCAGCTCAATAACTGGAGCAACTTCACGGAGGACAGCGACGGCAACGGCACGGACGACCTCGACCAGGACCGCACGCACAACGACGCCAACGAGATGGCGACCATCGCCGCCGCCTCGACCCACGTCGCCCACGACGCGGCCGGCAACATGACGAAGGTGCCCCAGCCGGGCTCGTGGTCATCAAACTACGCCCTCACCTGGGACGCCTGGGACCGGCTCGTCAAAGTCAAAGACGGCGCCAACACCGTCGCCGAGTACGAATACGACGGCCTGCACCGGCGCATCATCAAGAAAGTCTACGCCGCCGGCGTTCTCGACGAGACCCGCCACAACTATCTGTCGACCAGCGATCAGGTCCTCGAAGTCCGTCTGGACTCCGCCACCACGCCGCACATCCTGTACACCTGGGGTACGAGATACATCGACGACCTCGTGATGCGCACGCGGGACACCGACAACAACGGCACCATCGACGAAACGCTCTACGCCCTCCAGGACGCCAACTGGAACATCACCGCGTTGGCCGATACCAGCGGCGCGATCGTGGAGAGATTTGCCTACGACCCCTACGGCAAGAGCGCGGTCCTCGACGCCAACTTCAGCGCTGACAGCGACGGCCTCAGCGATTACGCTTGGGAATACCGATTCACCAGCAGAGCATTCGACACCGAAACCGGCCTCCATTACTTCCGTAACAGATACTACCACGACGGCCTCGGAAGATTCATCGGTCGCGACCCGCTTGAGTATATCGATGGTGGAAGCCTGTACGCTGGATACTTCGTACCCGACAGCCTTGATCCATCTGGAGAAGGTGCGTGTGGGGCGGTGAAAATCATTATCAAGCAAGGAGGACGAGTCGTAAAGGTAATCCCCAAGACATGGGACGACGCTGCAAAATATCTTCGATCAAAAACGAGAAATGCTGGTCAAAAAAGCCCAATTCGCATATTTGCGAATTGTGATTCTGACGATGCTGCAAGACGTCTGGCTCGTGAAGCGTCCGAGTCTGGAGATTTCGTATTTCATCCATCCAACGCAGCTGGCCATCCTGAGCACTTTCATCCGCTGCGAAGAACTCCAGCGGGAGGACTTACTAGCAGAGGTACACCGCATATTGGAAGCAACTATCGTGGTCGCAATGCGACACCGTTATTGGGCCTCGGAGCCGCTGGACAGGACGATCTTCGCGAAGCTGTTTGTGAAACAACGAATCTAGTGATTGAACTGACGCCTGTAGGTGATATTAAGTCGATCGTCGTGGACGGTCCAGAATTAGTCCGCACTACCCGTGACCTGCTTGCATTGCTGCGAGACGATGCCAATCGCTCAACAAAACTTGAGATTAGGCGTCGCACAAGGCGCATTCAGGACTTTTCTTCACCAAACTGTTCTTTCAGTGGAACGCTCCGTGCAGGGTCGTGGAGAAAATAAGTGAGGTGGTGCGCATGCATTTCTTTCAACGCAATATGTTTCAACGACGTTCTGGGGAACAGTGCGACGAGGCGACAAGGCGATACAACGCCTACCATGAAACGGTTTGTCATCTCTTGAATGCGTCAGCCCAGGCCTTCTTCCGTCATTCGCTCCACGACGACGTAGTCCAACAGGTGTGTTGGACTGGTATCCGGCAACTTGCGATCAAGACTGATCTGCAGACTATCGTGTTTGATGACGTTGACAACACGAATTGTGATTGGCGTATCCTTGATCAGGTCGTGTATGCTCACGAGGTTCACCCTGCAGAGTCCGGTACGTTTCAGGTGTTGATACTGCTAGAGGACTCGGAGTGTGCAATTACGGCATCCGCAGTACGTGCCGAAACAGCCTGAACATGGCAAAAGTCGCGGATGGCCTCGGTTGCTCACCACCCTCGGCGGCTCGACCGACGGCGCCGTCCGCTCCCTCACCCGCAAGTACGACAACCTCGGCCGGCTCACCAAGATCACCTCGCACGGGAATCAGACGGACGATCCGGACAACACGGCTGACATCGCCAACCAGATTGTCTACTCGTACAACGGGCACCATCTGGTCTCCAAGAGCCAGCAGTCGCACCAGGGGGCTGCCGGCGGGACGACGCCCAACGTGATCTACGCGCACGACGTGTCGGCGGAAAGCACCGTGTACAACGACGGCCTCCGCCCGTATCACCTCGTCACGCCCAGCCGCAGCTATCTGTTTTACGACTACGGCCTCACCAACAGCCTCACCGACCGGCTGCAAACCCCCCAGCGGCTGCGCGACACCAACGCCACCGGCACCATCTGGACCGAATACTCGCACTCCGGCTCGGGCCGCACGGTAACAATCACCCTGTCGTTGCCGGATGAAGGTTGATTGAGTTCTTCTCAAATGGCTTGACGATTTGCCTCCGCAGTTTGAGTACTGCATGGGGCAATGGTTTGTATCCCATCCGGTCGCGGGCGTCGTTGACCCCTCGTAGAATGGTGAGCAATTGTCGGCGGACGGGGGCGTAGCGGGCGTAGGGGATGCGGGCGAAGTCGGTGGTGAGGGTTTCGGCGGTGCGGTGGCAGGCACGGTCGAGGAAGAAGGCTTTGAGTAGTTTGTAGGTCTGTGTATCGATGCGGACGCAGGCGTGCCATTTGGGAGCGGCGCCGCCGGTGGGGGTGATGCCGCTGCGGCGGTAGCTGAGGGAGTAGCCATCGAACTTGATCGGGTGCCGGCGGCAGTCTCGGATTTGTTTTCGCTCGTGTTGTTTGAAGGGGTGATGGCCAGCTGTAGCGAGGAGCAGGAACCAATCGCCGTAGCGGATGTATTGCATGTTGGCGAGGCCGCGCTGTTTGCGGTGGGCGCGTTGGCGGTCGGTGAGGGCGATGTCGTATTTGGCGATGAGCTTGTGGTCGACCGCGTCGGGGTCCTTGCCATTCGGGATTCTCCCGGTGACGTACCACCAATAGCCGTGGCGCAGGTAGCAAACGGCGACCTGCTGGACGAGTCCTTCCGGGGATGAGGCGACACAACGATACTTCACGGCTTCCTGCCAGCTCCTAGACACGACAAAAGAGGGGGTTGATAACGGCCAACCCCGAGCCGGTGCTGCCTTGATAAAATCCTTGGCGTGAGCGGTCATGCTGCGGGACCGGTGCGGTGAGTCTCGACGGAACAAAAGTCGCGACCACGGCCCAGCATTCGCCGCATGACGTCCGGCAGGCACTTGTCTTGGAGACTGAGTCTGCACTGGTTTCGTCAGTGCACGGCCCCAATCCATAGTGCCTGCAAAAAAGAACCTCAGCCGAACACGCGCGTGGCCCGCAGGCGCACGTCGGGCGTTCGTCGTCAGTCCGCCGCCAGAGGTGGTTGCTTTCCCAAGCAGCCACCTCTGACCGCATCGCTGCCAGCCAAGGAAGCCGGTGCTCACTGATGAGCATCGACCATACATCTCCTGACGGGGTCTTCGGTCGCAATGCGACCTCAAGCCCCTCAGCCCTTTCGTTCCTGCTCGTTGAGGCATCACCCTCAAGTCATCACAGACGGGTCGCGACTGCCTTGCCGCGCATGTTCCGTCGCATGGCCCTGTTGCCAGGACGATGGACGACGAATATGTCCGAGCCTTCGCCCGGAACACCGCTCGCGCTTCCGCACGAGTCTCTACTCAGGCCACTCTCCCACACTACGGCGTTTGGCACGGAAAACCGTGCTACTTCCACATGACTGACCAAGCCATGCACCGGATTGCCACATCCGTCCGCCAGAGGCGGTTTCCTGCGGATGATTCACGATTTCTGCAAACCGTGTCCGCAACAGAAAACGCACTCCCAACGAACGGCCTCCCGGCCGCCGCAGTGCTTCCTGCGTTAGTGTCGGCCTTCGACTCTGAGGTCACGTCGCTAGAGCCTGTTACGGCCCGGTCCGCATGGGTATGTGCTGCCTTCCGGCCAGCCATACTTTCCTGACGCAATGCGTCAGATTTCCCACCTACGAAACCAGAAGCTCGGGGTACCAACCCCATGCGGATGTTCGCAGTTCGGCACCGTCTCCCCAAAGTCTGACTGGCAAGCGCTCTCTTACGTATTCGATTGCGCCTTTCATGGTTGAGCTTTTCATCATCGAGTTTTCTTCAGCCCGCGACGATCGGCCAACGATTGACGACCCGCGTTCTCGCGAGGCCGTTCGTCGCACCTTTCATCGCGAGTGAATTCACTCGATTGCCGAGGTAGTCAGCCCCGGTACTGCCTGTCGCCAGACAGCAACTCCCCACGCCAGCCGCGTTGAACGAACCGGCAAAAGCCGGCCCGAACCCCACGGACGGGATTGGGAACGCCGCAGCGTTCCTCACCCGCTTTGTCTGCTGAGATGAATCACAGCAGAGAAGCATCGCATTCACGATGACTTCACCGACACGGCCTTGTGAGAGTCTTGCTCTACACAAGGTCTGTCCGCATCGCCCTTCTTCACGTCTGAGAACCTCATGACAACCATAGCTGCCGCAGGCACAGACGGCCTGTGGCCGATTGGATAGAACGCCGGGATTGCTTCGACGGGGTGGTCTCTTCCAGACAAACGGAAGCGGACCACCATCGACATTACTCCGACGAGCCTCCATTGAACTGAGCGAGCGCCTCGCGACGCACTCAGCTCGAAGGGCCAGCACGCGTGTCTTCGACACGGGGGAATTGGCAATTCCCGGTTCTTATCCTCGATTGATGAGATCGAGATTCCCGAACCCGCTGTCCCCGCCAGGAGACGTCAGCTCCTTGCCCTTATCCCGTCCGCTATTGCGTCCGACTTCAGGCAAAGCGTTTTGCATGAGCATGACGACCGGCGAGCGGAGTCACTCGCCTACATTCGGGACCATACCAGTACAAAGAGAATTGTCATCATTCTGTGACCAGTTTGTGATGCTTTGGAGATATTTGACCGGAGCCCGAATTCCGTGCTATTGGGTCGGGAATGAGGCAACAACGAAATTCGAAGAAACCCTCGGTAACGGTCAACACGGCAGACAGCGCCGCATCGCGATCCTCAACAGAATCGAAACTGCCGTACCGATCGCGAAGACACTTGCTGAGTCCGGGCGAACGCCGTTTCTATCATGACGGATTGCAGCCGGCGATTGGCCAGCGGTTCTTGATTTCGTTCAAAGTGCGGTTGGCCGATGTGATCACGGTTTCCGACTGGAACGGCCCGCACGGACGCCGAATTGCTCAGAAGCACGTCGATTTCGTGCTGACCACGCCCCGGACCACACGCATCATGGCCGCTGTGGAACTGAACGATGCCTCGCATGCGGCGGATGATCGCCAGGAGCGCGATGCGTTTCTCGCCGAGGCACTGCGTGCTGCCGGAATCGCACTGGTTGTGTTTCCCATCTACGGGCGATACGACCCCCAGAGGATTCGACGGCGTCTGCTCAGCGCGATCGTGTCGAATCGCCGTTGATGCGGGCTGCTGGCCTCTGCTGGAACCTTCGATCGATGAAGGGCGAGAATCGTCAATCATTCCGGACAGTTCGGCCGGATTGCAAGTTGCAACCGGCCCGTCAGCCGGCCTTCCGCTGTGCCCGAAACAGTTTCAGTTCGGGACGTCGGGTGGACCGCTGGGCGGCCGCAGAAACTCGATAACCGTTCTTGAGGGCTGCCCGCATCCAGGAATCGGCCGAGCGAATCGTCGCGCCGCTCTTGATCTGCTCATCCATCGCCCGCATTGCCTGTTCGATCGCTGCGGGAGCGTGAGTCGCCACGAGCGAAACGGCCGTCGCGGTGGAGACGCCTCGACGGCACAACGCCTCGGCCAATCGGTGAACTGGATGATGTGCGGCCCTTGCAGGCTGCTTGTTCGAGACCGCCAGCTCGAATGTCGCCTCCCAGACGCCCCGTCGGATTCTGGTGAAGCGGTCAGTCGTCATTGGCTCCAGGAACTCGGCCTGCTCCAATTCTTCGGTCGCCGGGCCGAGGTGACGCTTGCGGACCTTATCCAGCTCAATGCCCGGACTGACGCCGATGTGCTGATAGGCCAGCCGGGCCAGGTCGATCGTGATGCGGGTTTTGTCGGGGGGATGGAAATGCTTGTCCAGGTAGCGATACAACCGCCGCGCCGCCGGTTTCAGGCTGCGGACCAGTCCGTAGTCGATCCGTTTGACGTAACCCGCATCGAAGCTCTCAAACAGTGTGTTTCCCCAGCGAAACCAGGATCCCTCTTCCGTGTCGAAGCGATTCGCCCCGGCCGTGCGGCTGTCTCGGAACTTGAACGAATCGAGAATGGCGAACGCCCCCTGGTCGCGCCACTGTTTGTTGCGATTGTCCCGCCACAAGTCCTGGTAGCTGAGTCGGACACCAACCAGACGGTGCATCCCTTTCGTCAACCGCGCGTAGGCCCAGTCCGACTTGGGCCAGCCCATCAACTCGAACAGGGCGGCTCGTGAGAACCAGACTTGCGGTTCGACAAAGCGGTTGCAATCACGGCTGTACTTGAGCAGCCCTAGATAAATCTCCTCGTCCTTCGCAGTCGGCAGCCCGTACTCCGGGTCGCCTCGGACGATGAGCGTCCGTTCCACAACGCGGCCCATTGCGTGGTCATAATCGTCGACCGTGAACTTCAGCATGCTGCGACCCCCCGATCGCTCAGAGAGTGTGGCAAACGGCAGCTCGCACAGATTCATCTCGTCCCGGCCGTTTTGAAGATTGGCCAATCGTCGGGCCAAGCCCTCCGCTCTCGCCTGCCTTTCCCTTTTCACTTTCAAAACAACACACCCGTTAGTTGAGGTACGTACAAGTACATGGTAGGGGCGAAAATCATCAGTCGTTTTCCCCGGTTACGCCCTCCAAACCGGCCTCATCTGGCGTCGAAACCGGTCTCGTATGGCGTTCATTCCGGTCTCGTGTGGCGTGTGAATCCGGCCTCGTTTAGCGTCTCTCCCGGTCTCATTTGGCGTAAGTCGCTCCTGTCAACTTCAAGTGACTTGAACGGCATACCATCCACACCGTGATTCTGCACTGAGAATCTGGCTTCTCAAGGGAGCGAATTCTCGTTGACGATCTTCGCAGATTCATGCGACCGTGGAGCAAGCGATGCCGACCGTTTGGCCAGAATCGCGCACTGTCACCAACCACGGAGGACCATGCCCACCACGCTCTGCTTGATCAATCAGAAGGGAGGTTGTGGCAAGACGTCCACCTGCTTTCATCTGGCCGGAGCGTTTGCCCACAGCGGGCTGAACGTGCTGCTCATCGACCTGGATCCACAAGGTTCGCTCAGTCAGGGGTTTCTCGGTTCGGCCGTCGTGGAAGACCTGCCCGCCAGCGACACCGTCGCCGGGTTGTTTGACGAAGGGACGTTCTTTGCCGACCGCCGGCAACTGATCCGGCCCACCGGGTGTGAGCGGATCTCCGTCTGTCCCGCCAATCAGCATCTGGCCTGGTTCAATACGCCCCATCCCGACAGGACCGGCATGACCCAGCAGGCGGTCCGCCAGTTCATCGAGGAGTGCGGCACGCACTACGACATCGTGCTGCTGGACTGTCCGCCGAATCTCTATCGCTGCAGTTGGACCGCCATGATCGCCGCCGATCATGTGATCATCCCCGTCCCGCCGGAGGACTTCGGCACCCAGGGACTGCGGGCCGTGCACCAGACGATTGAGCAGGCGCGGCAGCTGAATCCCAAGCTGCGTCGCCTGGGACACCTGGTGACCCGTTGTGACGGTCGCTTGCTGATCCATCGGCACTTCCAGCAGTCACTCCGCCGATTGTACGGTCGGATGGTGCTGGAAACCGTGATTCCCGAAGCGTCCGCCTTCAAGGTGG
>JAJDEI010000258.1 GCA_029259845.1 Planctomycetaceae bacterium
CAGTCCTCCTTGAAACAAGAAGGGCCCAGTTTACCTCACTAACCCAGAAGGCGCTAGACTTAGCGAGGCGCCGCACTAGCCCGGAGGCAACGCCGACGGCGAATCACCGACAGCCCCCCCATCGTGAACGACACGTTCGCCCCGGAGCCTCCGGGGACGTGCGCTTGACGGCCTTCCCGTACGGCATCGACAATGTGCCGTCTATCGGAAGGAACGACCGCGGGTCCCTGCCGTCGGTTGACGGTCATGTTTCAGAAAGGTCGTCGTGTGACTCAGCGAATTCTCAGTATCTCCGGGCTCCGGGGAGTCATCGGAGACGGGCTCGATCCGGAGTACGTGACTCGCTTCGCGGCGGCTTTCGGGACGTTGGCCGACGGCGGGACAGTCGTGCTGGCGCGAGACGGCCGCGGCAGCGGCGTGATGGTCAGGCATGCGGTCCTCTCCGGGCTGATGGCGACCGGTTGCCGCGTGCTTGATGCGGGGATCGCCACGACGCCGACCTGTGGCGTGCTGTGCTCGGAACACAACGCTGCCGGAGGCCTGCAGATCACCGCTTCGCACAACCCGAGCGAGTGGAACGGCCTCAAGCCGTTCTCGCCGGAGGGGTCGGTCTTCAATCGCGAGGTGGGGGAGCAGTTTGTGGCGCTGCTGGAGTCCGGCCGATTCAACTATCGGCCCTGGGATCAGGTCGGCACGGTCGAGGCCTTGGACGAACCGGCAGCTCCGCATTTCGCCCGCGTGTTCAAGTTAGTGGATGCCGAGGCGATCCGACGACGGCAGTTCAAAGTCGTGCTCGATTGCAACCACGGTTCCGGAGCCGTGGCGACTCCGCGGCTGCTGGAGGAGCTGGGATGTGACGTTCACGTTCTGGGCGACGTACCGGACGGGGATTTCGATCACACGCCGGAGCCACTGGAGCAAAACCTTACGGGACTGTGCGCTGCGGTTCGGGAGCGAGGGGCGGATGTCGGCTTTGCGCAAGATCCCGATGCCGACCGTCTGGCGATTGTCGATGAAAATGGGCGTTTTATCGGCGAAGAGCTGACGCTGGCACTGTGCGCAGACTTTGTCCTTGGGAATCGCAAAGGGCCGTTCGTCGTCAATGGGTCGACGAGCCGCGTGACGGCGGATTTGGCCGAAAAGCATGGCTGCGCTTTCCACCGTAGTCATGTGGGAGAAGCCAACGTCGTCTCGCTGATGAAGGAAGTCAACGCAGTGTTGGGAGGTGAGGGGAATGGGGGCGTGATCGAACCGCGTGTGGGGTTCGTCCGCGACAGTTTCGTTTCAATGGCCTATGTGTTGGCCGGATTGGCAAGCTCAGAACGGACCGTCGGCGATTGGGCCGGCTCGCTGCCAGCCTACACGATTGTGAAAGACAAGCTGACCTGTCCGCGGGAACGGGTGGACGCGGCGTGCGAGGCCTTGCAGGCGGCCTATCAGGACGCCACCCCGACTGCCGGGGACGGGCTCCGGCTGGATTGGCCGGACCGCTGGGTGCAAGTCCGTGCCAGTAACACCGAGCCAATCATCCGCATCATCGCCGAAGCTCCGGATGCAGATTCGGCGCAGTCTCTGTGCGCGGCAGCGGTCGCAACGGCGCAGCAGGCTGTTGGCGTCTAAGGCAGCCGATTTCGCTTTGACAACCGTCCAGGCGGGCTGCTGATTGGCCGGGCGACGGGGCATGCCGTGCGCGGTGACGTCGTGTTCGCCGACCGGTTGAAGAGCCGCTACAGGCCGGAAATCCGCCAAGTTCGGAATAATCGATACAGTTTGCCAAACCGGCCAACCGATACTATCCGCAGGTCCGTCCTCGTGCGCCCGGTGTGCAGGGGACAAGGCTGTTCGTAACCTGATGCCAGTCAAGGACGTACAGATGCGGATTCACCCCTGGTTAGCAGCACTGTCGAGCGTGTTGATGCTCTTGGCTGCCGGTGAGAGTTCGGCCCAATCTAACGGACGCTCCGCACCGGAAATGTCGTTTGATGATGCGGTCGGAGGCCGCGCCCATCTCTCGTCACAGAATTCCGCCAGCGGAGCCTTGGCCGTTCGAGGGCAGTCATTCTCGCCCGGATATGGCCCCGGTTACGGCCCCGGTTTTCAGCCGGCCTACAGCTCCAACAATCCGGCTGCTTTCTGGCCTCCCAACACACCCAACAGCATTCGTCCCTATCCGGATGTCTCGCCGTACCACCCGCCCAATGTCGCCCGCGACATGACCTACAACGACCACGGTTTGTGGTTCCGGGAGCTGTTGCATCGCCAACGCGATTACTACTTCACAATGGAATACCTGCACACAGGATATGCCGGGCCGGGGAATTCCAACATCGGTGCCATCACGATTCCGGTCCGACACACCGACAACAGCCCGCAAGGGGTGACGATCAACAACTTCGGCCTCGGTGGACCGGCTGAATTCGGCTTCGGTGGTTTCGCCGACTTACAACGCGTGATCGTTGGACCGGGAGTTCTCCCTTATCCGGCTATTATCGCCAACGAAGGCGACGCAACACGAGTGATCGACAACACTGGATTCGCGTTCCCGATCCATACGCTGAATGAGGTGCAAGCAATTAATGCAGACGGCATCCGATCTCGATGGGGGTATGACAATGAGGACGGAACCGGCCTGATGGTTAGCGGCTGGTATGCAGGCCTTGGCCAGGAGACCCTCCAGCGCGGCGTCGACAACTGGAACGGCATTAAGATTACCCAAAATCTAATCCTCGCGAACTCAGCGGGTTCCGTTCCGGTGTTCCCCCGGAATGGAGCGCTCCCGCTGGAGTTCGCCGAAGGATTTGAACCCGCGCTCGCGACCGATACCGGAGTGGGGCAAAATGAACTTGGGTTCACCGGTCTCTCACAAAAGTTCGATGTACTCTTCCAAGTGGATGTGGAGACCCGGGCCTTCGGCGCATCGCTCAATCTTTATCAAGAGCCGGTCTACAAGAGAAACTGGGTCACTTTGCGGCCGACGTTCGGAGCACGATACACCTATGTCGATGATCGCTTCCGCTTCCGCGGCATCGACAGCGGCTTGCAATACGACACCGCCAATCTCACGGGAATCGGAGGCGGTCAGGGCCAAGGGCAAGGCCAAGGGCAAGGGCAAGGGCAGACCCAAGGCCAAGGAAATTCCGCAACGGCATCGACC
This sequence comes from Planctomycetaceae bacterium, assembly GCA_029259845.1. Lineage (GTDB taxonomy): Bacteria > Planctomycetota > Planctomycetia > Planctomycetales > Planctomycetaceae > JAHBXU01. Next base: position 3,155 of record JAJDEI010000258.1, read on the forward strand.
TTTCGCCCGACGGACGCCTTCGTCCCGACGGACATCAACAGCGTGCCTATACCTTTGTTCTTCGAAGCGGTCCTCGATTCGCAAGTTGACAGCTATCTGGCAGGACCGGAAGCAGGGTTTCGGTACGACTTTGGTCGGAGCGATAATTTTTCCATCTGGGGCCAGAGCACCATCGCGATTCTGGCAAATACCGAGCGCGTAAAGATCACCGGCAACAACATCGGCGATCCGCTAGACGTGTTTCTACAGACGGAAGCACTCACCGGAACCGGCGTCAACTTCACCGACCCCAATGTCGATGCGACCTTCAACGATACGGACAGTCACACGCACGCTTCGCCGATGTTCGAGCAGTCGGTCTTCGTGGAAGCCAACGTGCTGCGGTACGTGCCAATTATCAACAAGGTGCATCTCCTGGAACAGGCCCAGTTTCAGGCGGGTTTCACGTACACCGTCATCGGTCAGATGGCCCGGGCCGGCGAATCGGTTCAGTGGAAGGCCTTTCCCGACACCCCGTTCGTCAACATCGATTACCGGACTTGGCACATGTACAACTGGAGCCTCGGTGTGAACTGGAATTTCTAGCGGACCTTCCAACGGACTCTCTGAAGCCTGTTTCCGGGGGCGTCGAGCGCGATCAGGGCAGACCATCATGGTCTGCCCTGCGCGTCGTTTGGGCGGACGGGCAAATTCATTCGCAACGATCCCGCCGGGTCGCGCTTTCCGCCAGCCGCGGAGAAGCGAAATCCCGCACCAGCCAACTCCGGGGCGCCGAAACAGCCATCAGCGAATCGCCGTCAGCCAGAACAATCAGCCGGGCAGCATCACGCGTCCGCCACTGGTGACGACCGATTGGCCTGTCATGAAACTCGATTCGTCGCTGAGCAGAAAGCGGATCACGTTGGCGACCTCTTCGGGACGGCCCATCCGGCCCATCGGCGTGTTGGCCATAATGTGTTCATGGGTTTCCGGCGCGAGCGTATACGCCATGTCGGTGTCGATCAGGCCGGGGCAGAGGCTGTTCACGCGAATGTTGTGCTTCGCCCACGCCTGGGCGAGGCAACGCGTCATGGCGATCACCGCCGCTTTGGAGGCAGAGTAGTGGACCTGGTTCTCGCGCTCCCGCAGGGCGGCGACCGACGACAGCAGGACGATGCGTCCAAAGCCACGTTCGATCATCTCGTCCTTGACGGCGTAAACCATGTGAAAGGTCCCATCGAGGTTGACGTCCATGGTTCGCCGCCAAGACTCCCAAGTGACGTCTGTGGCATGCTCCACGATGCTCAAACCGGCCGAATGCACGAGGATGTCGATCGGCCCCAGGGCGTCGCGCGTTTCGGTGACGATTCTCTGGACATCGTCGCGATTGGCGACGTCGCCCTGCACAGCGATCGCGGCTTGCGCCCGTTCGCCGAGTTGGGCAACGGTCGTGTCGGCCTGTTCCCGGTTGGACACATAGTTGACGGCCACGCGGGCCCCTTCGGCGGCGAGCCTCAAAGCAACCGCGCGGCCGATCCCCCGAGTGCCCCCCGTCACCAACGCCGTTTTCCCTGCGAATGCCTGCTCTGTCACCGCCCCTCTCCTTCCGTTTTGGGGATCACGTTTAAGACAACAGATGTTTTATCCGAAACGGTGTTTCTGCCGGAAGGCTCGCGTGCATCGCAGGCAGAGCGTCGGGCGTTCGGGTGAGAAACGCTGATTGTTGAGCCACTGTCGGCGGTCATCACGGATGCGGCTGTACGGGCGGAGGATCAGAAAGTCGAGGGACGCCTCGTACGTGCCGGAACCGGGCACGCTCAGGCGGACGTGCAAGAACGCGACCGGGGCGACATCCACGTCCCGTTGAGGATGGAACTGTCGGAAAGGGAGATCGACGACGGCCAGTCTTGCGACCGTCTTCGCCGGCAGGCGAATTCCGGCGGAATAACGCCGATTGCGATCAAGGCCGCCGGGCCGTTGCGACCCCCGTTGCTCTCTCATCTCGTGGGAATGGCACGGGGCGATCAAGAGAAAATGACCGTGTCAAGTGTGCCAGCCGGCCGATGAGACGGGGGTCATCGGCCTGACGCTGGCTGCACTCGACACGGTCACGGGGGAGAACTCTTTCGGAGCCGGCAGCCGCTACCGGCGTGCCCAGTGGAATCGTTGGACCGGCTGTCCGGTCTGGGCGTCGATGAAGCTCAGCCGATTGATCCCGGTCTTCTGAACCCGGAATGCATCGACGACACCGTCGGTCCCGGTGAGCGACAGCCGTGTCCCGATCGACCCGCGACTGGGTTTGCAGTTCCCCCGACACCTGTTACAGACTCCGCAGCGAGTCCTTGAGCAGCTCGCGGCGGATTTCCTGGGCAGCCGGGATGTTCCGCAGTTTGTTCTGGACGGTGTTAATGACGGTCTCCAGCGCGGTCAGCGCCACGCGCGTCCCCTGCTGCGCATGTTCGGCCTGTTGCTGGGCGAGCACCGCGAAATAGATGGAAACACCGGTCCCGATCAGCAGACTGGACACAGCCGCGAAGATCGACGCGGCCACCAGAGGTTGCCGGCGACACCACCGCCACAGCCGCTCACGCCGGGTCACCGCGCGTGCAACAATCGGCCGGCCATCCAGGTAGCGGTCCAATTCGTCGCTCAAGTCCTGGGACCGCTAATACCTTCGAGACGGCTCCTTTTCCAGACATTTGAGGCAGATGGTTTCCAGGTCCGGGTCCACGGCCGGGTTGAGCACGCGCGGCTCCACGGGATCGTCATCAATGACTTGCCGCAGCGTCTCGACCATTTGTGCAGCCTGAAACGGCGGTCGTCCCGTAACCAGCGTGTAGAGGATGGCGCCAAGGGAATACACGTCGGACCGCACATCGATCCGCGACAGGTCCCCCGCTGCCTGCTCCGGCGGCATGTAGCTCGGCGTCCCCATCACCTGGCCGGTCGCCGTCAGATTGCTGTCGGACCCGACTTGCTTGGCCAAGCCGAAATCGGTGACTCGCGGACTGCCGTTCCTGTCGAGCAGAACGTTCGACGGCTTCAAGTCCCGATGAATCACTCCGTGATCGTGAGCACAGGCAATCGCTGCGGTAACGGACTTGACGAGACGCGCCGCCTCCGGGGGGGGCAAGGGACCGTCATGCAGGCGGTCGCTCAGGCGGTCTCCCTCCACGTAACCCATCGAGAAGTAGTGCCGTCCCTCGTGCTGGCCCACATCGAACACGGGGACAATGTTTGGATGGTCCAGCAGCGCGGCGGCTTCCGCTTCGCTGCGGAAGCGCTGCACCTCCTCCACGCTGGCGAGCTGCCCGCTGAGGATCATCTTGAGGGCCACGATACGGTTGGCCTTTTTCTGCAGCGCCCGGTAGACGACGCCCATCCCCCCGCGGGCGATTTCCCCCAACAGCTCGTAGTCGCCAAACTGGCCGAGGGCCGGTTCGCGCATGGGAGGCGCCGATTCGCGACCGCGATTCGCTTGCTCGTTCGTCGAAACGCCAAACTCATCCTGGCGTTCGATCGTCGTTGCGTCGTCCGCAACTTCCCTGATGATGCGCGCGGCATCCGGAAACCGCCGCTCATAATCCTCAACAGAACAGACCTCGGCGAGCCGGCGACGGTAATCAAGCTCAACCGCGAGCAGTTCCCGCAGCAGGAGGTCACGCTCCTCGAGTGGGGCCTCCTCCAGAAAATCTTCGATGCGCGGCCGGGCTCCCTGTTGCCACTGGGATTCAAACGAATCGCAAATCGCATCGACCCGTTGAACAGTTGGATACTGATTCACCGTCGCCGGCTTGTCCGAATCCGAATTGGGATCCATGTCGGCCCCATTCAACAGGCAGAGGGTTCGGAATCGTGCTACGTTGTCTCCCACGCCGATGCTGTTGGCGTTGGACCGACGGCAATACGACAAGTTCTAATTCTGGCGGCGAATGGGAAACGGCTGTCCGTTGAACGTCCAGACACCCTCCGTGCGGCTGGAAAACGACAGATTTGTATTGTTTGCGCCCGGAAACTCATAGAAGTTTGCTCGACCCGCCACGCTGGGCCAGTCGAAGTTGGTGCCATTCTGAGTCATGCGCAGCCCTTGCTGCGTCCTTTGCAGCGTAAAGGGAAAGTTGCCGGTCGCCAAATCCCATTGGCCGTCGACGTCAATGGCTTGCGGCGTCAGCGGAGGTGTCTGCCCTGGCGTCTGGCCCAGTGTCTGTGCCCCCCGCCCCAAGTCGAACGAAGAACGTTGCAGATTCGCGTCGATGGTGTGCATCACCAGTTGATTCCGCTGCCCATCGCCGTTGACCCAGGCGACCCGTCCGAGATTTGGCGATAAGAACGCCCGTGTGCTCTTTTGGATCCGCAAACCGGGAAACAACTGGCTGTGGGCCTGAGCGTTTCCAGCCGCGTCAATCAGCGGCGCCCGCACCCCGGCAGCGGAGGCCGGGTTAAATCCATCTCCGGGATTGTTCCACTGTTCGTACACAACCAGAGAGCGTCCGTCGGGCAGTTGCTGCACGATCGGCCGGATGAAACTTTGGCCAGGCTGAGGGTCAGCAATGGACCGCAGCGGAAAGTTGCCTTGGGCGTGCCGCACATTCTTCCACCAGTCGAACACGGGCAGTTGGTCGAAATTGCGGGATATGTGCATCACTTTAATGGCGCAGGAGCCGTCGGTGCCGACTTCCGCCTTGTTGAAGTTCCACAGCCAGCCTTTACCGCTGGAAAAAATCAGCAGATAGCCGTCCGGGACGGGAACGATGCCGGCGATGGCCAACGCCTCTTCGGCCGGCTTCTGCCGTGTGATTTCGTACACGAGCACGAAATTGCTCCAGCGAAGCGTTCCGCTGCCGTCCGGCTTGAGCGTCGACAGGCCAATGCCCTGGTCAAAAGTTTTGTGCCTTCACAAAGCCGTTGCCGTCGACGGCCAGCTTCACATTTCCCGGATGCTGCTCGCCGCCGCCGCCGTACCTCACGCTGCCGTCGGTGCCAATGCCAATGATGTTGCCGGTCTCATGGATGTCGGTTGCCTGGCCGTTGTTGTGGCCGAGCGCCAGGACCAGCGTGCCTCCGCCATAGGCCATCTCAGCATTCACATACGAGTTGTTGGCCATATTCATCGGATTGAAGATTGGTGTCTTCCGGGAGAACATCTGTTGGTTCACGTCGGCCAGCAGTTGGGTTTGGTTGCTTCCCGGAGGAACCCTGAGCACGTTGGCCACTCCCGGGCGGTACCCGGCGGCCCATTCCTGAGGAGTGGCGGTCTCCCGGCGCATGGCGGCGACGTACCGATTGCCCGCTTCGTCGCGGGCGAATCCCGCCAGAAGCGGCAGATTGGTATTGAGCTGGATTTGTTGGAACTGGCTCCAGTTCTGGCCGGAGAACGTCGAGAGCATCAGGCGCCCGTCGGTGCTTCGCCAGGCGACATCGACGCTGCCGTCCGGTGCGGCTGCGGCGAACACGCCCGGAGACGGGTCGGAATCCGTGGCATCGACCGGCGATTGGGCCTGTGCAGACGTCGCCAGGAACCAGCACGCCGCAACTGAGCAGACAAGTCGTGTGATCGTCAGGGGATCTTCCTCAGATCTTTGACATCACCGATCACCGTCCGTGTGCTCGGATGACGAGCGCCAGAAAATGGTACAGCCGCCGGTGACCTCCGGCGTCCAACATCTTGTCACGATTTTGAACGAAACCGGCTTGGACGTGAATGTGATGTTCAACGGCAGCGTCCACGATCGGCTCGGTGCCGATGGGAGCCAGGGAGCGGTCATCAACGGTGCCGCAGGGCAGATCATCCGGTTCGTCAACGCGAACACGCTGCAACCGCTTGGCCAGCACGTGATCCGACAAACCGAAACGCTGCACTTCAACGTCGGCCAGCAGCTCACCGATCAGCAGGTCGAAGCGAAAGTGTTGCAACAGATTAACCGCTTCCGAGCGGAGAACGGCCTGCCGCCGCTCGTGATGAACGGCTTCATGTCGGGCCTTGCCCGACAGCACAGTGCCTGGCTCTGTCAGCGACCTTTTGTCGACGCCAGCAACGCTCACGCGGACTTCAGCAATCGTAACAATCAGATTGTGCAGAACCTGCCGGGATACGTCCTTCGTGAGGGCGGCCCACAAGGAGAAAACGTCGTCCCCGCCAACGCTCAGAAGAATGATCCGGCCAACGACATCATCGAGAACGGGAAAAGTTCAAAAGCCGGGCATCGCGAAGCCATGCTCGCCCGTGCCCAGGGTCGCCGGCGTCGGTTTCGCCCGCATCAACGGCAAAGCCTTCTGCACCCTCCTGATGGCAGAATCCAACTGACTCTGCCGGCCATCGTGCGATACCTCTCCGAACGCAGCCGGTTCCCACGGACCGGCTGCGTTTTTCGCGTTGCCAGGCCTGTTCACCAGCTTGAGCGTGCAAGTCCCTTGCAACCACTGCCTGTCTATGGCAAACAGGGTCCGATGGAAAAGAGAGTCGGATCGCACACCGGGCAACCAACGGATGTCGTCCTCGACATTGGCGGCGAGGGCCGTCATGCCGGAGCGTGGAATCTCAATCCCAGTCGGGTCAAGACGATCGGTCCGGAGCGCGGACAGCTGATTCCGCAGCACATTCTCGGCCGCGCGGATGACATCCCGCTTGCCGATGGCAGCGTCGACAGGCTCATCGCCGAGCGAACACCCTTGCTGGCGCCCGCCTTGAGAGAGATCGCCCGGGTGATCTCGCCGACCGGCACGGTCATCTTGCGGCATGTCCGGCCTCCCTACGGCGATCCGCACGCTTTGGCCAGGAGGAGTCTTCCTGGGCGGGTGACCTATCGGATGATCTGGCTCGCTGGACGGCTCGTCCAGGAGACTCAGTTCCACTTGTCCGGCCACTCGGCTCGGCCTGGCGAAAAGCGGGGCGACATTCTTGTCCCGGATGGGAGATCGCAAAACCAAGCCCCGGGATGCCGACCGTCTTGCGACAATTGACACTCCGGGGCGATGGCAACCCTCGTCTGGCGTCCACGCAACGCCCGACATAGGGGAGAGCTCGTTCAAGCAAACAACTCGCTGACGACGTCGCCGCCGTCGACGATTTTCATGGGGCGTCCGAGCGGACTGATGTGCTCGTAGCGGGGGTCGATGCCCAGCGACTGGCAGAGCGAGCAGAGCAGATCCGGGACGGCGACCGGGCGGTCCTTGATGGCGGTTCCGTCGTCGGTTGTGGAACCGATGACCTGTCCGCCCTGGATGCCGCCGCCGGCGAGCGCCAGGTTGAAGGCACGAGGATAGTGATTGCGTCCGCCGCGGGCACTCAGCTTGGGCGTGCGGCCAAACTCGCCCATCCAGACGACGACCGTCTTCTCCAGCAACCCGCGCTGTTTGAGGTCGGTGATGAGTGCAGCAAAGGCGGGGTCGGTTTCGGCGGTGAGGGCCTCGATGCGGTCAAAGTGATCAGTGTGGGTGTCCCAGCCGTTCTTGCGGACTTCGACGAACGACACGCCCGTTTCGACCAACCGGCGGGCGAGCAGGCAGCCGCGACCGAACTGGGTATCACCGTATGCTGCTTTGAGGCCGTCCGCTTCTTCGGAGATGTCGAATGCCTTTGTCTGCTCGCTGAGCACGATGCCGGTGGCGTTGTCGTACAGTTGCCGCTGGTTGTCGACGACGGTCTGTCCGCCCCGCTGGGCGAACTGGTCCTCCAGCTTTCCGAACAGGCCGAGACGCTGCTTGAGCCGTTTTCCGGAAACGGAAGCGGCCACGTTCTGGGGCATTTGTCCCGGGTTCTGTACGACGAACGGTTCGTACTGGGCACCGAGAAATCCGGCCCCCTGGGTCTGCCCGACCGACACCACCGAAGGCAGATCGAGGTCCTCGCTTTTGATCTGCTCGGCGACACAGGCGGCGAAGCTGGGGTGCTTGACGCTGCCCGAGGGGACGTAGCCGGTGTGCATCTGGTAGGTCGCCCGCTGATGGTTGCCTTCCTTGTTGGTCATCGAGCGGATGAGGGCCATGTCGTCCATGACTTGAGCGGTCTTTTCCCAACCGCCCGCGATACGGATGCCCGGCACGGAGGTTTTGATCGCTTCGGTCGGGCCGCCGTTCTCGTGGCCCGGTTTGGGATCGAACGTCTCCAGTTGGCTCGGACCGCCCGCCATCCACAGCAGGATCATCGACCGTCCCTGCTTGCGAAGCTCCGCCGCTTCCAGGCTCAGCAGGTCGCGAAAGGAGAGGCTCCCCGCTGCCACCGCTCCAGCGGAGACCGCATGCAGAAAGCTGCGGCGGCTCACGCCGCGGCGAGTGAGGCAAACGTGTTCGTGACGGGTGAGATGCATCGGGGTGCTCCTACTGCAAGAATTTGGTTCGGTCGGTTAGGGTTGAGGGCGCCGGACTTCTCGGAGGGCCAGGGATCCGTTGGCCGTTCGCGAAACGGAGTGTCGTGAAAAATGCGTTCCCAAACCGGAGTCTGGGAACGAGGTGCTGCTCTGCTTTTCAACTGACAACTGACAACCGGCAACTGACAACCGGCAACTGACAACGGACCTCATCGTTTCGTGAGGAACTCGCTGGAGTTCAACAGGCTCCACATGATGTCTTCGAAGGCCTCCGTGCGGTTGCCGGTTTCCGTGATGTGCTGCCGGCAGATTTCCGCCTCCGCCTCGGTCGGTTCGCGGGAAAGGACTCGGAGGTAGACCTCGCTGAGAGCTGCGGAATCGTCACTGAATTCGTGGAGCGTGCGGGCCAACACTGTGTTGCCGCGGCCTTTGACGGCTCCGTTGGTGACCGGTGAATTCATCATGAACAGGGCTTGAGGGATGTTGCCCATCAGGTCGGCTTGGGGCGTGGACGGGTCGTAGTTGAACAGCGCGGCGAAGGCTCCGCGACCGGCGTTGTCTCGGCCATATCCCATCATTCGCATGCCGCCTCCTCCGCCCAGGGAACGTTTCCCCAATCGCTTGACGCCCAGGATCTGCGTGACGGCGTTGTAGATTTGGTCACCCCGCAGCCGCGTGGGGGACATCGCCGCAAAGGCGGGGCTCGTGCTGTCGGACTCATCGCCGGACATGCTCCGCTGATAGGCGTCCGTCAGCGCGATTGTGCGGTACAGCCATTTGATGTCGTAACCGTTGGCGACGAATCCCGCCGCCAGTGTATCGAGCACGTCGCGCAGTTCGGCCGTCCGTTGCGGCCCCATGTCGTCGATGGGGTCGTAGAACCCGGCACCGAGCAATTCCGCCCACACGCGGTTGACGAACGCTCGGGCGAACCACGGATCACGCGGAGACACAATTGACTCGGCCAGCGCCCCGCGGCGATCGAGGTCTTCGGTCCCGAACGGTACGGATTGGTTGCTCACGAAGAACACCGGCTCGGTGCGCGTGCCCGGGTCGGTCGGGTTATCCAGATCGGGCATGTAATACTCGGCCCGACCGCGTCCCGGTCGGTTCTGCGGAAGCTCCGGCAAGTCCTTCAACTCCTCACGAGACAGTGCCCCGTCGGAGTCTTTGTCTCCCCGTTTCATAATTCTTGCGAACCGCTTGCCGAACTGCTTGTTGCGGCGGGCTTCCTGTTTGGTCAGTTTGCCGTCCCGGTTTCGGTCGAGGAACCGGAAAACCTGATCGAGGTCGATGGGCTGACGGTTGTCATCACGGACGTTGTCGGCAGATTCGACGTGGAAGGTCCGCTTCTTTCCATCTTTTTCACGACGGAGCCGAACGCGGGGAAAAAACGCGGCCAGTTCATGGAAGTCTTCCCGCTTGAACGTGTCGTACGGATGGTCGTGGCAATTGGCGCACTGAATTTGGATGCCGAGAAAGATGCGGGACGTCTCCGACGCTAACTCAGCCGCATCGCCACCGTGGGCGAAGATCAGAGCCGTGCTGCCGTCCTCGGAGGTGTCGCCGGTCGCCGTCAGCAGTTCGGTCGTGATCTCGTCCCAGGATCGGTTGTCATTGAGTTTCTCGACGATCCACTCCTCGAACACGCCCTGCGATCGTCGCGACCGCATTTCCGTGGCTCGCGAGAAAATGACCTCCCGCCAGTAGCTGCCCCACGTCTTGCCGAAGTCGTCCGATTCCAGCATCCGGCCGATCGTGTCGGCCCGTTTTTCGTCTCCGGGCGTGAGGCCAAACAAAGTCACCTCTTCCGGCGTCGGAATCCTGCCGGTCAAATCGAGCGACACGCGGCGAAGAAAGTCTTCGTCCGTCGCTTGGCCGGCGGGGACGACGTTTTGCGCGGCGAGCGATTCCAGAATTTGCTGGTCGACCTTGCGGGCAACCGACTCCGCCGACTTGTGCTTCAGTTTGGGAAGAGCATCCTTCCGCACTCCCGCAGACGCCAGTGAGACGGCCATGACAGGCCCCACGAGGCCGGCGATCAGCAAGATGGCCGACCACCGGGCGAGGGACGGATGGGCGTGCGACCGACGGGCGTTTGCGGCTGAGAGTGTTCTCATCGATATATCTCGTCTCTCACGGGAACCGGAGTTCGTTCGGGAAAACATACCCCTCACCCAATGAAACCCCGCCGCCGGGGCGAGAGTTTCGGTCGTTTCTTGCAGATTTTGGAATGATTGCGCATCTTCGGAAGGGCCGGAGGGCCGAACAGAGCCTCCCATGGCTTGATTGGCGGAATCCCGACCGGTTAAAAATGGTGCAGACTGGCGGGCCGTCAGCGTGCGCCCGATTCGAATTGTACGATAACGGGCCCCGTCCGGGGACATCAACTAAGCGAGTCCACTATGGCAATTGCGGAACAGGCTCCTGCGAAACAAGCAGCAACGAACGGTTCGTACAAGGTGATCGGGACGCGGCCGGTCCGGCCCGATGGAGCCGACAAGGTCACCGGACGGGCCAAGTACGGGGCCGACGTGCGGCTGACCGGGCTGCTGGCCGGGTTCATCCTGCGGAGCCCGCACGCCCATGCCCGCATCAAATCGATCGACACCTCCGCCGCCGAGGCATTCCCCGGCGTGCAAGCGGTGACGACCCACAGCGACATGCCTCCCGCCGGCGACCGCGTCGCCCAGTTGGGAGAAGGGGCGGTCATCATGTCGCACCTGAGTGCCAATGTCCTCGCTGATAAAAAGGTGCTCTACAAGGGGCATGCCGTCGCTGCCGTCGCTGCCGACAACATTCACATCGCCCAGGAGGCGGCCCAGCTCATCAAGGTTGACTACGAGCCGCTGCCGCCCGTGCTCGATGTTCGCGAGGCGATGCTGGACGACGCCCCCGTGCTCATCGACGACCTCCGCACCGAAGAGTTCGGTGAGACGATCGGAGACAAGCCGACCAACATCGCCACGCGGTTTCTGTTTGAACAGGGGGACCCGGAGGCAGCCTTCCAAGACGCGGCTGTGGTCGTCGAACGGGAGTTCAAAACGGCGACCGTGCACCAGGGGTACATCGAACCGCATACAGCAACGGCGGTCTGGCACGAAGACGGCAAGCTCACGGTCTACACCAGCACGCAGGGTTCCTTCTCCGTCCGCCAGCAGGTCGCCGAATTGCTCGGACTGCCGATGACGAACATCAAAGTCGTGCCGATGGAAATCGGCGGCGGCTTCGGGGGGAAAATCTCCGTCTATTTGCAGCCGGTGGCGGCGCTGCTGTCCCGGAAGGCGGGGCAGCCGGTCAGCATCACGATGGATCGCATGGACGTGCTCGAAGCAACCGGTCCCACTCCCGCATCGTACATCCGCGTCAAACTGGCCGCCGACAAGGAAGGGAAACTGCTCGCCGGCGATGCCTATCTGGCCTACGAGGCGGGGGCCTTTCCCGGCTCGCCCATCGCTCCCGGCTGCATGTGCATCTTCTCCTGTTACGACTTTCCGAACGCCCGGGTCGAAGGCTACGACGTCTGCGTCAACAAGCCCCGCACCAACGCCTACCGGGCGCCCGGGGCGACCCAAGCCTGCTTCGCCGTGGAGGCGGTCCTCGACGAACTGTGCGAGCAACTCGGCATCTGTTCGACCGAATTCCGGTTGAAGAATGCCGCCAAAGAAGGCACGCGGCGGGTCGATGGTGTTGTCTATCCGCTGGTCGGCATGGTCGATACCGTTGAAGCGATCAAGAACTCCGAGCACTACAACTCGGAGATCGGAACGAGCATGTGGGCGACGCCACAGGCGGATGCGGGCAACGGCGATTCACCATCTCCGGTTTCCCATTTCCTGTCTCCCAATAATCCGCGAGGACGGGGCATCGCCACCGGCTTCTGGTTCAACGCGGGCCTTAAGTCGTCTGCGGCGGTGACTGTCAACGGCGATGGCAAGGTCACGCTCATTGAAGGGTCGACCGACATTGGCGGGTCGCGGGCCAGTCTGGCCATGCAACTGGCCGAAACGCTCGGCATCTCGGTCGACGACGTTAACCCAATGGTCGCTGACACCGACGGCGTGGGATACACGGATGTCACCGGCGGCAGCCGCGTGACCTTCGCGACCGGGCTCGCGGTCCACGAAGCGGGGCTCAAGATTCGTGACCAACTGTGCGACCGCGCCGCAAGCATCTGGGAATGTGACGCGACCGACGTCACCTATCAGGACGGTGCCGTGCACGGTCCCGGCGGCAAGCAGATGTCCTTCGCCGAACTGGCCGCGCAGATCAACCAGACGGGTGATCCCGTCACCGCCTGCACAAGCATCACCGCACCGGCGGCGACGAACGCTTTTGGCACGCACTGCGTCGACGTCGAAGTCGACCCCGACACCGGCAAGGTGACCATCCTCCGGTACACCGTCGCTCAGGATGCGGGGACGGCGATTCATCCTTCGTACGTCGAAGGTCAGATGCAGGGGGGGGCGGTGCAGGGCATCGGCTGGGCGCTCAACGAAGAGTACGTCTACGGCGAGGACGGCGTGATGCAGAACAACGGCTTCCTCGACTACCGCATGCCCACCACATTCGACCTGCCGATGATCGAAACGATCATCGTCGAAGTGCCCAACCCGGACCATCCGTACGGCGTGCGCGGCGTCGGCGAAGTCCCCATCTGCCCGCCCCCCGCCGCCATCAACGCCGCGCTTCACGACGCCGTCGGCATCCGCATGACCGAACTCCCCATGTCGCCGCCGCGCGTCCTGAAAGCGATCCTTGAGAACCGGACCAAATAGCCTGGGCTTTGCCGGAACGTCGCTGAAGCCATCACGCTCCGCGTGATGAGCGCCGTCAGAGTTGGTCACTTTCGCAAAAAGAAGGCTCGTCTCGCGGAGCGAGCCGGCGGCTTGGGAGTTTGCCGACAAAGCCGAAGACGACAACGCAGGGCCGGTGCTGAAAAACCGCCAAGACGCCAAGAAACACATCGTTCACCGGTGTCTGCCACAGGTTTCGCAAATCGACACGAGCATTCAGGCAAACTCTTCCCGACAGGGATTGACTGACCCGATGACGGAACCGTATTCCGTGGGTCTCTTCAAAGATTTGGCTTGGCGCTCTTGGCGTCTTGGCGGTTCAACACAGCGCAGTCGTACTAGGAACCTGTCCGGATACCTCAACGCTCCGGGAATCTGTGTGTGAGATGGCGTAAGAGAGGTTTTGCCGCGACGCATTTTCGATTTCGGGGTGGTGTGGTTGAGGTTCAGGGATGAATCGGACGTTTCGCCGTTGGTCA
>JAJDEI010000259.1 GCA_029259845.1 Planctomycetaceae bacterium
CATCACACGCCGCCAAAACGTCCCGACGAAATTCCTTCGAATACGGTCGCATCCTCAGTCCTCCTTGAAACAAGAAGGGCCCAGTTTACCTCACTAACCCAGAAGGCGCTAGACTTAGCGAGGCGCCGCACTAATTATCGATTTCAGATCGCCCCAGCCACCCCCACCATTGAGTGAATGCACCCGCGACACACCGGGTGTCTCGTCGGACGGAACGACACCGCTGCCGCTCATTCGCCGGGGGCCGTCATCAGTCCCATGCGGACGAGTTTGGCTCTGCATTCGTCGCGTTCGCGGCAGCGTTTGAGTTCGGCCCACGCCGGGTCTTGCGCCATGAGAAACGCCTCGTCGCCGTAGGGGGGGGCGGCTCCGGTATCGCGGGCGTGGGTGGTCAGCCGTTCGATGACACCGACATCCAATCGCGAGAGAAACATCGCCTCCCGCCGATAATCGTTGAAGGCCTCCCACACGACCGGAAACAGCGGCTGCACAATCTTCTCGCCGATGGTGGCGGCGTATTGCCGAATCTCCCGCTGGGCATGCGTGTCCATCCGCAGCGACAGGAAGTGCAGCAGGTTGTGCAGGTCGATTTTCCAGTACGCCTCGGTATACGTGCAAAGGGGAAGGTCCTTGCGGGCCTGTTCCCTCGCCACGCCCGTCTCCAGCCGATCGCTGTAAAGTTGGGCGGCCGCCTGTTGGAATTCCTGCTCTGAGGCGGTGAGTTGCTTGCCGACGTCCGCCGGCAGCGACCCCCCGCTTCCCTGCCGGTTGACGTCCGACTGGGCCCGCCACTGGTCCGGCGGGGTCGTCTGGGCCGAGTCGATGGCGACCGAGTAGCGGGTGCTGTACTCATTGACATTGGCCGTGCGATGCCGAATCCACTGCCGCCAGCAGTCCATCGGCACGCGGACCAGCAGCTTGACCTCCGCCATTTCAAACGGCGTGGTGTGCCGATGCCGCAGCAGATAGCGGATCAGCGTGCGGTCGTCGGAGACTTTCTTCGTCCCGGCCCCATAACTCACCCGGGCCGCCTGCACGATCGATGAGTCGTCCCCCATGCAGTCGACCAGGCAAACAAACCCGTCGTCGAGAACGGGAAATTTCTCCCAGCGAAGTTGGTCGATCGGTCCGGAGTTCGTCGTCATGGCGGCAGCGCAGCAAAAGGGGTGTCAAAGCGTGTGAGCCCCCGTTGTAACGGGGACCATTCCAGATTTCTACGGCAAGGCCACGGTGGCCCCCGTGCACCGGGGCTTCCCGTTGGTCCAGTTCCGGCCACCCGAAGGCGGATTTCAACGGGCTGCTAACGAATGCTGCCACTGCGTTCCATGCGACTGCACGGCCGGTCTTGGATCGAGAGACGAGCCACGCGCAGTCAAACGGCGACCGGGTTGTTTGAGTTCGATCTCCGGGCAAACCAAGTGGCGCGTCACTCGTTCGCTGCCGCTTCACGCGGTTGCACTTCGCGGCTTTCCGGATGAAAGACCTTCCAGGCGGCTGCGTAGGCCGGCATGCCGACCCGCTGTTTCAGGCTCCTGCCTTTCAGCGGCCCGTCGACGGCGACCCCGGTAGCGCGGTCCCAGACCGTGCCGGTCTGCTCGTCCGTCATGCGGCCATTTTCCCGATCGCCGTCCGTCGTGGCACCATCCGGCATGCTCAAGAATGTCAACGTCCGACCGTCGAGCGACCGTTCGAAGAGCTGCGCCGCCGTGCTCCGGGAGGCAAACGTGACCAGAAAGCCGCTGCCTTGCTGTTGAAAGTTCAGCACCGGGTTCTGCAACAGGACGGGAAACGAAACATGGCGGGCACGGCCGTCAATCACGACGCCGAACACAAAGTCCTCAGGCCGCTGGTAGAATTCCCGGACGAACCGACGGCTGCTCCGCGGCATGTTGAGGACGGTTGTTTCCGAGTGCTCGCGCCGCCACTCGCCCCACGTCGTCAGTTCGCTCAGGATCGCCTGTAATCGGCGGCCTTTCAGCGGGCCGGACATGGCCTTCCCCAGGAAATGACTCCACAATGAACCGGTCTCCGAATCGACCATCACCAGGTTGCGGTTCCAAAGCATGCCCGAGACCGCGAAGGTGAGTGTCTGCGCGTTGGCGCGACGGTCGCCGTTGTGGCGATCACCGGCTCGACGGTCATAGACCACCGTGTTGTGGCAAAGATGGCACCACGTCGCGGCGATCGGGACGCCGCCGAGCGTGTCGTTGATGATCTCGCGTGACGGCCCGTTGAGCATGTTGATCGGGTACGCGCGGGCCTTGCCGTTAACGGTCACCCCCAGGACTAATTCGTTGTCCGCCAGCCGCGAGCCGATTTCCCGTCCGCGGAGAAGCGGCGGATCGGTGATGGGCTGTTTGGGGGGGAGGAGCCGCGTTGGCCGGAACTCCCGAGACGGCTCCGACTGAGCGAACACAGCCGTGTCCAAAGAGAAAATGCCGCCGGCCCCCGCCAGAAGCAGCCAGAAACCCAAGGCAATCCACGACGCCTGATGCATGCCGGGGCGATGCGGAGATGTTCGGGCCATCACGGACTTCCTGCGGGAATCGGCACAGACCTGCGACGGTGTGACCCTTCTTCCATTCGAGCCGGTGACACGAGCCGACCGGTCTTTCGCCGCTCATTGTCGGCGAGCGACCTGACGGCCATCAGTGAAGCCGCTCACATCCCGCGTTGGCGAAACCGGGACAAGAATGGCGTCTGCCCGGAAGACCCGGTCATCCGGGACCGTCGCGACGGCGACATCCGTCTTCTGAACGGGAGGACGTCCCTGAGCGCCGGGTGGCTGGGGCGCTGTTGAGGCAAGGGAAACGCGTCCTCCGGACCGAACCATGGGGCCGTGTCGCGGTTCGTTGACTGTCCACAGCCCCCGAGTTCCGAGCGGCCCACCCCTCATCGATTTCAGATCGCCCCAGCCACCTCGCCTTGGAGCGGATGCGCCCCCGTCACTCGACCCGACCGGCCGGTTCATTGCTTCTTGAGCAAATTGGGGAGTTCCTTCTTGAGCTCGTCGACGGACGCGCTGACGCTGACGACGTTTCCGTCACGGCCAGCGAGGATCATCGTGGGCACGCTGATCACGCCGTACTCAACAGCGGGGCGGGATTCCAGTCCGCCGTCTTCGTGAATGTGGGGCCAGGAGATCTTGTACTGGTCGATGTACTGTTTGATCGGCGCTCCGGGCGAGTCGATGTTGATGCCGACGACTTCAAAACCGTTGCGGCGGTGTTGCTTGTACATCGCTGTGATCTGCGGGAGGTCTTCCGTGCAGGGCTGGCACCATGTCGCCCAAAAGATGACGAGCAGCACCTTGCCGCGGTACTGTTGCGTGTCCAGCGTCCCGCCTCCCAAGGCGTCCCCGGCGATGGCGAGCGGCTTGCCGACGAGCCCCAGCCGGCGCAGGGCGCCGACCGCCCGTTTGGCGGAAGGGGTTGTGCGGTAGTTGGTCGCCAGTTGCTGATACCACGTGCGTGCCTCTTTCAGCTGGCCGTGCAGCTCCCTATTGATGGCCAATTGCAGCAGAGCGTCCGGCGTGTCTTCGGCTTTGGGGTACGCGCGGGCGAACCCCTCAAGCTGCTGAATCCACCATTTCTGCAGTTCCTCTTGATCCTTGGCTCCCGCCTTCTGGAGACGCGCGTTGTACTCGGCAAGCACGCGCCGGAATGTCACATACGGGGCCAGGGCCGAGTCTTTTGATTTCTGGAGGATGGCCTTTTCCAGAGCCTGCAGCTCCACGAGTCCATTGGGATAGGCATTGGCCTGTGTCGCTGCGGCGATGCCGTCCACTTGCTGTCGGAGCCATTGGTCCTGCTCCTGAGGCGTGGCAGCGGCGGTCGCCAGTTTTCCGAGAATGCCGGCCCGTGCGACGTTGTAACGTTCCATCGCCTTGAGTGAGGCGCCGGCTTCCGGCGCATCCTTATCGAGCTTCTGCATCTGTTCGAGCAACTCGCGAACTTCGTCGCTCAGGCCGGTCGGCGCGGCGGAGTCGCCGGCGGAGCCAAACGATGGCTGCATCAACAGTCCTCCGGCGGTGACCTGCATGGAATCTCCTTCCAGCGGACGCGGGATGCCGGTCAGCTTCCAGACGTCTCCGACACGCACCATCTCTCCCACCTGCACAAAGCCGGTGTCGTCGCCGTTTTGCACGATGGCCATGACGTTCTGGTAAACGTCCAGGTCCTGCGTCGCCTTGCCGGATTCGGACGGGATCAGGTTGGGCATGAGCATCGACGTATCGAAGCGGACCCACTTCGTCCCGGATGTCAGCACCTTTGATTTCGCGGTGATCTTACGGATTTGTGCGGCCGGATCTTTGACCGCCGCCAGAAACTGCTTGCCGATGTCCTCGGAGATGCCAAGGCTGCGGATGTCTTCGGCGTTGATGAGCACGGCCGCCAGGGCTTTGTCATCGCCCGCCGCCATCGCGTTGACGGCTTCCCGGGATGCCTCCTCGGCGGAGATGCGTTTCCAGACGTCGATGTGGCCGTCTTCGTCGCTGTCGACGCCCCAGCGTGTGCCGGCGGTGTTGAACCAGAAGCTCTCGTCGATCTTGCGGTTCTCGTCCCGGTCCACGTCCCGGTACACCTCAAGCCCGTGCAGGAAGTAGCGGAACTGATCGACTACTTTGTTGGCGTCAGAATCGACGAACCGGCGGATGACCGACCCCTCCGGGCCATACACGACCCATGCTGAGCCTTTTCCTTCCTGGTCGACTTTGAGTTCGCATTTCCCGTACTCCTCCTTGGCGGGATCGTCGATCTCAATGTCCCGCTGGCTGGGACGGTATGTCAGAACCTGCTCGACCGTGACACCCTGCGCGCAGGCGGAGGAACCGGCGAACGGAAGTCCGCCCAGCACCACAGAAGCTGCGACCACGCGAATCCACCAGACCCGACCAAGGGAACAACTCATCCGATTGACTCCGTACAGGATTGAGAACCGATCGACCGGGGATGACCGCACGTCGTGTGAATCATGCCCAATGGGGCGACGGTTGGATTTCGTTCCGGCTGACCAGCCATATGCGGGACGGGGACCCAAGGCCCCTCTTCGGCCATCGGCAGCGGGACGAAGCGCCATCGCAGGCTCTTTTCAACGCTCCGTTGCGAGCACCCCGTCCGTCCCGAGCCGGCATTCTAGTGGAAACCGGCAAATCACGTCACGGGCAGATTTCGCCGGTCATCTCGGCGAAACCTTGGATGCAGCGCAGCGAGCAAGCACTGCGGCTACCGAAGGTTACGGATTACGGTGAGAAGCAGCTACCCCTTCAGATCGTATTCCTTGATCTTCCGGTACAGGGTCCGCTCCCCGATCCCCAGCATGTGGGCCGCCTCTTCACGGTTGCCACCGGTTAGGTCCAACGATTTGCGGATGTAATACGCCTCGACGTCCTTGAGCGGACGGCCGATCAGCACGTCAGCCCCCACGTTGCCGAAGGCGGCTCCCTCAAAATCCTCTGCCGGGAGCGCCGAGATGTCCTCCGGCAGATCGTTCACGTCGAGCAGGCCATCCGTGTCGAGGACCAGCATGCGTTCGATCGTGTTCCGCAACTGACGGATATTTCCGGGCCAATCGTACGCCATCAGTGCCTGCCGGGCAGCTCGCGTGACCCCTTGCACCATTTTTCCGTATTGTTCGCTGAACTCTTTGACGAAGTGGTCGGTCAGGATGGGGATGTCGACCCGGTGGTCCTTGAGCGGCGGGAGGGAAATCGTGACGACGCTGATCCGGTAGTACAAGTCCTCCCGAAACGAGCCGTCCTCCAGCATCTTCTTGAGGTCCGCGTTCGTCGCCGCCAGCAGTCGCACGTTGATCGGCCGTTCCTCATTGGAGCCGATGCGGGTGATCTTGCGTTCCTCCAGCACCCGCAGCAGCTTGATCTGCGTCTGCATCGGCATTTCGCCGACTTCGTCGAGAAACAACGTGCCGCCGTTGGCATGCTCGAACTTGCCGATCCGCCGCGCCGCCGCCCCGGTAAAGGCACCCGGCTCGTGGCCGAACAACTCGCTTTCCAGGATGCTCTCCGGCAGTGCCGAGATGTTGAGCGGAACGAATGGCTTGTTCTTACGGGGCGAGTTCTGATGCAGCGCCTTGGCGACGAGTTCTTTTCCCGTGCCGTTGGCTCCCTGGATCAGCACCGTTGCGTCGGTCGGCGCGAGGTTTTTGAGCTGCTCGATCACCTTGTTCATCGCCGGGCTAGTACCGACGACTCCCTCGAAACCGAACTTCTCGTCGAGGCGGCGGGAGAGCTGCGCGTTGCGCCGCACGAGCCGGATCCGTTCCGAGGCCTTTTGCACGGCCGAGCGGAGTTCGGTGATGTCCAGCGGCTTTGTCAGATAGGTGTAGGCCCCCCCCTGCATGGCGGTGACGGCGGAATGGACCGAGCTGTGCCCGGTCAGCACGATCACCTCCGCTTCCGGCAGCTCTTCTTTGGCCTTCCGCAAGATGGCGAGCCCGTCGAAATCGTCCATCCGCAGATCGGTGACGATCACATCGAAGTTCTCGGCTTCGATGAGTTCCATGCCCTTTTCGCCCGAGCCGGCGATGGTGCATTCGACATCGTCGCCTTCCAGGCTCTCAGCAACCGCCTGAGCGTGGGCTTCGTCGTCGTCGACCACAAGGATGCGAACCGCGATCGTCGGGCCGTTGTTTTCGTTGGGGGAAATTGCCATGCCGCTACTGACGTGGGCCAAAGGAACACTTCGCAAGATACCGATGCGCGGCCGCCGAACAAAGACCCCCAGCGAGAAATCCGTATTCGCCGGGTGATCAGACGTCTCACAACCGGAGCAGAGATCATTGTCGCCGGCTGTTGGAGAGCGCAATTGGCGGATGATCAACATCTCCGGGGAGATCAAGCTTGCCCTGTCCCAGCAACCGCAGCCGACGCGCGGCACGCGGGAGAAGCCGATCCGCCTCCGATAAGCCACATGTTCCCGGTGTCTTCCTAAACCGCCAGTCTCCGAGTCGAAAAACCGGATGAAAGCATTCGCCCATGGTTCCAGCCATGCTCGAACCGGTTCTCCTGATCTGGTGTCCTTCCAACGACAACCGATGCAGAATCAACACGAATGCGATCGCTGCCCCCAATCTGCCCCCCAAAAACCATCGGAGTGAAAAAAAGGACTCACGTCCATCGACGTAAGTCCTTTGCTCACAAGTGCCCAAGAGAGGACTCGAACCTCCACGGCCAATAAAGGCCACTAGTGCGGCACCTCGGTAACTCTAGCGCCTCCTGCGTGGCTTAGGTAGTCTGGGTTCTTCTTGTTTCAAGGAGGACCGAGGATGCAAGCGTATTCAAAAGAGTTTCGTCGGGATGTGCTGTCCGCTTGTGGTGCGGGGGGAGGGACGAAGGAGGTGGCCCTCCCGTTTTGTGTGTCAGAGTCGTGGATCAGACGGATCAAACAACAGCGTCGCGAGACGGGCCAAATCGCTCCGAAGACCACCCGCAAGCGATGGCGGAAGTGGATGGCGTGGGCCGACTGGCTCAAGGCGGCTGTCGCCGCCACCCCCGATGCCTACTTGCGGGAACTGAAGGCGCGGCTCAAGGATGAACGCGGCAGCGACGCCAGCGAACATCTGATTGGTGCGGCCTGTCACGCGCTCAAGCTGACTCGAAAAAAAAGACGCTCGTCGCGGCCGAGCAAGACCGAGAGGACGTGGCCGAGGCGCGTCGGCAGTGGCGGGACGAGCAAGCGACGATCGATCCGGACCGCGTGATCTTCCTCGATGAAACCTGGGCCAAAACGAACATGACGCGCACGTACGGCCGCTGCCTGGAAGGAACCCGTTTGATCCCCAAAGTCCCGTGCAGCCGCTGGTCGACCACAACGTTTCTGCGAGCGATGCGCTCGAGCGGATTCATCGCTCCCCTCTGCGTGGAGGGGGCCATCAATGGCCAGGTCTTCAAAGCCTGGGTCGAACAACATCTGGTTCGGGAGTTGAAACCAGGCGACATTGTGGTGATGGACAACCTGTCGAGCCACAAGGTGGCCGGCGTGGTGGAAGCGATCGAGGCGGTCGGCGCGACGGTCCGCTACCTGCCGCCGTACTCCCCCGATTTCAACCCCATCGAACTGGCCTTCAGTAAGTTCAAAAAGCTGCTCCGCGACGGGGCCGAACGAACGACCGACAAACTCGGGAACCTCTGCGACCGCGTCCTCGACCTGTTCCCCGAAGCCGAGTGCCGAAACTACCTGAGCCACTGCGGCTGCCGCTACACTTAGAAAGGCGCCGCGCTAAGGGCCGGGTCTCAAGAATCGGCGGCCACGTTATTCGGTGGTTGCATAATTCTGATAGGGGCCGCATCGTTGTGGATTGCTCATTTGCGCGCAGCCGACGATCGCGCGTCGGCGGGGAATCCGATGGCAGGGAGGTCCGCACGCGGGAGGAGGCCTCCCGCGGAGCCCGGATACGGAGGTCGGCATCGCGCGCCAGTTCGGTCGCCCGGCGGCGGGCCCGTTCGGTCAGGTCTCCTTCGGCCAGGGCCAGCAGCCGCCAGGCGATGCGGCGGATGAGCTGCTCCTTGTGCGTTGATCGCGGCGGCTCGCCGAACAGTTCCTGATGCCGGGCCCGCAGTTGAGTGACCGTCAGCTGCCGCAGCACGGCGACTTCCTGGTCGATGTCGATTGCCATGCATTTCTCCTTTTCGGCCTCGTCAGCAGGATCTATGGGTTCGTTGGGGCTTGGGGAGTTTTTCGAGCTGGTGATACAGGGCGATTTCGATGGTTTCGTAGGATTTGAAACCGTCGGCCTTTTTCATCGCGAGCTGGGCTTTGTTGTTCAGGCCCTCGACAGAACCGCTGC
>JAJDEI010000260.1 GCA_029259845.1 Planctomycetaceae bacterium
AACGTCCGTTTTGTAAACCGTTCTCAATGACACTCCTGAACCGAGAACCCTCCTGGAAAAATCAACCCGCCCGCCGCCAACACGGCGAAGCACCACAAACCCCAAACAAAAGATGTGCCCAACCCTAAGGCCGAGGCTCCCGGAAAAATACGGTAACAGTTTCCCGAGAGACTTTCAGCGAGAGTCTCCGAGGAACGTATCGACCTGACGGCTCAGATCCCGATTGACTTCCTCCGAGGCGGCGTCCGAAAACAGGTTCGTCATTTCATACGGATCGGCCTGAAGATCGTAGAGTTCGTCCATGCCGGCCAGTTCGTTGTAGCGGATGTATTTCCAGCGGTTGGTCCGAATCGCTTTGTAACCCATGTTGCGCACGCGGGGAAACACGGCGTCCGTGTTGTATTCGACCAGGAAGGAGTCGCGCCAGTCGTTCACCGCCCGCCCAGCGAGCAGCGGAACCAGACTGCGGCCGTCCATCTGTGGAGGGGACGGGATGTCGGCCAGTTCCAGGAGCGTCGGCGCCAGATCGATACTCAGCGCGAACTCGTCAATGAGCCGCCCTGCTTTGACGAGCGGGGGATAGCGGACGAGCAGGGGAATCCGAATCGCTTCTTCGTAGGCCAAACGCCGTTCCACGCTCAGTCCATGTTCGCCGTACCAGTAACCATGATCGCTGGTGACGACGAACAGAGTGCGGTCAAGTTGGCCAGTCGCTTCGAGGGCCCGCAGAAGTTGTCCGACGCCCTCGTCGATTCCCGTCAGCATCCGCAATCGGTCGCGGACCGTTTCATCGGCAGTTCCCGTGTCACGACCGAGCGGAGGGAGACCGTCGATTCCCCGCAGGAGTGCCGGTTTGCCAGACAGGTCATCCGTCACGTTCAGGCGACGGGGGATGGCATTATCACGGTACAGATTCTCATGCCGATGCGCTGGGAGAAATCTCGCTGCGGAAGGATCGGAAATGCTGCCGTCGTCCTGCTGGGCCAACTCCGGATGCAACGCCTTGTGGGCGAGGTACAGGCAGAACGGTTTCTCCCGTGAGCGGCGGACGAAGGCGACGGCCTGTTTGTTCAGGACGTCGGTCGTGTGACCAGTGTGAGAGACCCGGTTGCCGTTGTTGCTCATGACCGGGTCGAACGAGGTGCCCTGTCCCTTCAAGCAGGCCCATTCGTCGAATCCGGGCCGGGCCGAGTCGTCGTTGCCCATGTGCCACTTGCCGATGTAGGCCGTTTCGTAACCGGACTGCTGGAGGACACGGGCAAACGTCGGCAGGCGATGGCTTTGTTCGCTCCGATTGGTGTTGTCCAGAATGCCGTGGTGATGCGTGTACAACCCGGTCAGCAGGCAGGCCCGCACGGGCGAACAGAGCGGCGTTGTGCAAAACGCATTACGGAACCGGGATCCTTCATACGCGATACGATCGATGTGCGGCGTCCGCACAAAGGGGTGTCCCGTGCAGCCCAGCTCATCCCACCTTAGGTCGTCCACCAGTACGACGACGAGATTCGGTCGCGATGCGCTTTCGGCATTCTCCGCGCGAGCAGACTGGCAGCACAGGACCGTGACGACAAACAACAGACACCACAGCAGTTCGAAACGGCCCCTCCGCAGCATGGTTTTCCTCCTCTGGTGATGGCTTCAATTCTTGGGGCTTCCGGTGAAGCGTCCGCTGAGCTTTGTCTCCGGGCGACTCTCTGGTCTTGCGGCTCAACCGGAGCCTCGCCCGCCGAGGTTGTGATTTTTCCCAACGCACGCGCAAACACCCGGTGTCTCGAATCAACGAAGACGCGAGAAGCCGGATGGGGGCGGCTATTGTCCTCAACGTTTCGCGAAATCATGAGACACCGGGTGTTTCCACCGAGAACTTCACAAGCTTTCTCGGAAATGAAACCGTCTCCGATTAGCAGCCCGTTGGAAAATGTGTGCCACGGCTGTGTCAGCCGTGCAGATGTGTGAAAACTGACTGGTTTCTCGCACTGCCGAGACGGCAGTGGCACGCGGAATTGAGTTTTTCAACGGGCGGTTAAATCAGTTCGGGGATGGGCCGTTGGGCCTCGGCAACGTATTGCGGGCGTCCGTTGAGGTCGGCAATCGTCGTCGTCGGACTGATCCCCAGTTTGTGGTACAGTGTGGCGAAGACGTCGTGCACGTGGACCGGGCGCGAGACGGCTTCCTCCGCGTAGCGGTTGGTCGCGCCGATCACCTGACCGGTCTGCATGCCCCCCCCGGCGAGCAGGGCGGACATCACGTTGGGCCAGTGATCGCGTCCGGCGTTTTTATTGACTTTGGGGGTCCGCCCGAATTCCCCCCAGACGATGACCGAGACGTCCTGGTCCAACCCGCGCTCGTGCAGGTCGCTGACCAACGCCGCCAACCCCTGGTCCAACAGAGGAATCACTTTCCGACCGCGCGAAAAATTGTTGCCGTGCCAGTCGAAGTCGGCGAAGGCGACCGTCACACAGCGTGCTCCGGCCTCGACGAGTCGTCGCGCGGCGAGAAACTTCGACATGTGCGCTTGGTAGCCCAAGTGTGAATAAGAGAGCACTTTCGGGTCGTCGGTGCCGTACCGCTCTCGGACCTTGGCGTCCTCACGCGACAGATCGAGCGCTTCCAGCAGCCGGCTCGATGTGAGAATCCCCATCGCCTGTTCCGTGAGATCGTCGCTGGACCCCGTGTCGAGTCGCCGTTCCATGCGGCGGCGATATCGGTCAAAACTCGTCAATAGGTGGCGGCGATCATCCAGACGGTCGAGGCTCGCCTCGCTGAGCACCATGTCCTGCAGCCCATCGCCGGTCGGTTTGAACGGCGCGTGTCCCATGCCCAGGAACCCCGGTCCGGGAAGGTTGTAGGGGAGATGCTGCATGTGCATCGACAAGTCGATCGCCGACGGGACGGACGGATCGACCGGGCCGCGCAGTTTGGACAGCACGGAACCAATCTCAGGCCATCCGCCTTGCGGCTGTGAGCGAAACGTGTGGCCTGTCACACATTGAAACGACGAATGCCGGCTCTCGGCCCCCACGACCGACCGGATGACGGCGAACTTGTCCATCATGGCCGCAACGCGCGGCATGAGTTCCGAGATTTGGATCCCGGGGACGTTGGTTGGGATCGGCTGGAACTCGCCGCGAATCTCGGCCGGCGCATCCGGTTTCAGGTCGACCATGTCCTGATGCGGCGGGCCGCCGGTCAGGTAGATCATGATGATCGCTTTGTGCGACCGGCTGACTCCCGCCTGTTGCTCGGCACGCAACAACTGCGGGAGTGTGAGTCCGCCCAAGGCGAGCGATCCGATGGTGAGGAAGTCACGTCGCGGTAATCGGTCACACAGACGCAGCGCACGTCCCTGGATATTCAACATCTGTGTGACTCCTTTTGTTCGTCACTTCGTTTCGTCACATCGCTCGCTAACAGCCCGTTGAAAAACATGTGCCTCGGCTGTGTCAGCCGTGAAGATGTCTGAAACCTTACTGGTTTCTCGCACTGCCGAGACGGCAATGGCACGCGGTATCGAGTTTTTCAACGGACTGCCAACCGCACTTTCGCTGTAAGCCATCTCCCCGTATCGCCGAGCCGGGAGCCGAGCGGTTGATCGAGGATCATCCCGTCTCGTTGTGCGGGTCGCTTCATCGTACCACCGGACATTGCTTGATGAAACGGGAAGGCATAAACTAGCGGTCTGTCAGTCGTGGCTTGAGGGATGCGTGACGGTTCGGGAGCCCGACAACGGAGGGCGGCTTCTGTCCTGACGATCCCTCAAACGAAACCTGACAAGGCACTGGCGAGGAACGCACGTGTTCCCTGTCACGCTGCAACACCTGTCACATCGGGGCCAGCATCATGCTCACGATCCAAGGTCGCGCGCGGCGAGTCTGTAACGGCCTCACTCGACGGGACGTCCTGCAAGCAGCCGGCGCGGGACTGTTGGGGACGAATCTGGCCACGCTCAGGGCAGCGGAGGAGGCGGGGTCGGTTGTGCGACCGCGGGCAAAGTCGGTCCTGTTTCTGTTCTTGTTCGGCGGACCGAGCCAGCTCGAAACTTTCGACATGAAGCCGGACGCCGCCAGCGGGATTCGTGGTCCGTTCCAGCCGATCGCCTCGCGCACATCGGGGCTACAAATCTGCGAGCGTCTGCCCAAACTCGCGGCCCTTTCGGACAAATACGCCGTCATTCGCACGGTGACGCACAACCAGAACGATCACAACGCCTGCCATTACATACAGACCGGCCATCCGTTGCCGCCCGCTGAGCGCGGAGCCGCTAAGGTTGATGCAACCGAAAAGGACTGGCCGGCGATGGGGTCGGTCGTGCAGTACCTCGACCAGCGGGCCGACGCGGCCCGTGGGCCCAAACAGCAACGCGATTTTCCAAGCTATGTCTACCTGCCCAACCCGTTGGGGCACATCCAGGGATACGATCGCTCGGGGCAATACGCCGGTTGGCTCGGCCGGTCTTATAACGCGCTGGCGACCCGGATCAACAAACGGGACTCCCAGGACAACCCGTACTTTCGTGACTGCGCCGACGACGAACTCGACTTTCGCATTCACGGATGTGAGACGCATGCGGATCTGACCCTCGACCGGACCGTGAAACGTGTCAGCCTGTTGGAGCAGTTTGACACGGCACGACGCACGATCGATCGCTCACGGTTCATTCGGGATTACAGCCGTGAACAAGCCAAAGCGGTCGATCTGATCACGTCCGAGAAAATGCGGGCCGCGTTCGACATCCGCCGGGAGTCCGCGAAACTTCGAGATCAATATGGCCGGCACCTATTCGGTCAGTCAGCCTTGATGGGACGCCGCATGCTGGAGGCAGGAGCTCGCTTCGTCACCGTCCTTTGGGACTGCCCGGACGGATACAGTTGGGACAGCCATCGCCACTCGGACGACGTCGCCAAATACCTGTTGCCCGGTCTGGACCAGGCGTTTTCGGCCCTGCTAAATGACCTGAGCGAGCGCGGGCTGCTGGACGAAACGCTTGTTGTCTGCCTCGGTGAAATGGGACGCACGCCCAAACCGTCAAACGCTCGATGGGGCCGCGGCCACTGGAGCCATTGTTTCCCGGCCATTCTGGCAGGAGCGGGGGTTCGTGGCGGAACGACCTACGGAACGTCCGACAGCGACGCCGCCTATCCGGCAGACGACCCGGTCACTCCAGAAGATTTGTCGGCAACCATCTTTCACACACTCGGCATTTCTCCGGAGACCAGGATTTACAACGCACAAAGCCGTCCGTCCCCCGTGATGGCCGGCGGCAGTCCCCTCTTGGACCTGTTCGGATAGTTTCACCCGCCCGATGCCATGCTCAAGCTGCGGGGCGAACCAGCCGTATCCGTAAGCGTGCAGGCTGCAGTGAGGCCGGTTTCGTGTTGAACGTTTCGCCCGGAGATGGCCGGGATTTGTGATGTGGATCAAGATTTGCGGAATTCGTGATGTCGAGACCGCTCGCGCTGTTGCCGGCCTGGGAGCGGATGCAGTTGGGCTGAACTTCTTCGAAGGGTCGCCGCGGTGTGTTGACGAGCGGGCCGCTGCGCAGATTGTGGAGGTGCTCCCTGCAGATGTTACGCCGGTCGGAGTTTTCGTGAATCACTCGGCGGCACAGATTCGGCATATTTGTCGATCGTGCGGGATCAGCACCGTGCAGCTTCACGGTGATGAGCCGGTCAGTCTGCTGGCCGAATTGGAAGAACTGCGGATCATCCGCGCACTGCGAACGGACGGAGACTTCGCCAGATTGGCTGCAGAACAGTTCGCCGCGTACTCTGTGGGTGGCGTAACGCCTTGGGCGTGGCTTGTCGACGCCCGCGTTCCCCATGTGTATGGAGGCAGTGGGGAGACCGTTGACTGGGAATCGCTTGCCGCAACCGGTCGCGACGACCGTTGGCCGCCGCTCATTCTGGCCGGTGGGCTGACACCCGACAACATCGCCCGTGCGATTCAAACCGCCAGTCCGTGGGGGGTCGATGTGGCCGGGGGCGTAGAATCGTCGCCGGGCGTGAAGAATCTCACACGAATCGAGGAGTTTGTCCGCCGCAGCCGGGACGCATCTTGAGATTCGGGCTCTCCGCCTCTACGATGCAAAGGGACCGCAGGACAAACGCTTGACGCTCAACGAGAAGCGACCGACTCATGGCAACTGGAAAGCACATTCTTCTGATCGAGGACGATCGCGAAATCGCGGCGACCATGCGCAGCATCCTCGAAGGAGCCGGTTTCGAGATCACGCACGCCTCCAACGGGATCGAAGGGCAGCGTCTGGTCGAGGAGATCGGTCCCGACCTGGTCATCACCGACATGATGATGCCCAAGATGGGCGGCTTTCCTGTCCTGGAATTCCTTAAGACGCTCAGCGACCCGCCTCCGGTGATTATGGTCACCGCCAACGAAGGCGGCCGGCATAAGGCGTTCGCGGAAATGCTGGGGGTCGTCGACTATCTCCGCAAGCCGTTCGCCATGGACGTGCTGCTTGATGCGGTCGACCGCGCCCTCAAGGGTTCTCCGGCGAAGAGCACCAAGAGCACCACCGCAACAAGCGGCCCGCTCAAACGCAGCCGCCCGTCTTCCAGCGACTCCGAATGAGAGATCGGAATCTCTTGAGTTCCGAGGCGTCACCAAAACCGCTCGCGGATTCGCCCTCTACTCGATGCCGAGATTGTTCTCGATGTCCCGGGCCTTGGGAGACATGAGCAAGTTCCGAAGCCAAGGCGGCTCCTCGGACTTCTCCTTGGGCCGGTTCCCGCGAGCTTCGGAGCCCGCCTTCTTGACCCACGGATCGCTCGCCTCATCCTCAGGATTCGCATAGTTGCTCGACGAGGGGCGCATGGCATCGACGGTTTCCGAAGCGGCCATTTGGACGGAGTGCATCGCAGCACACCCGGCAACGGGCAGCAGCGCGGCGAGGACCAACAACCGGAGCCAAGAGGATGTTTGCATGGGCTTTGTCGCGTGAGGCCTGCTGACGGATTCTGCAGCGGGACCTGACGGCTTTGTTGTCAGACGGGCGGAGGAATGCCAGAATTCGGAGGGGCCGGACTGTTACAGATTGGCGAAGCCGCGTCCAGCCGATATCGGCGACGGTCCGACCGCCGGCTCCTCGTTCTCGCCGACGAGCCAGATGCTGTTGTCTTCGCAGTTTTCCCCGGACAAGGTACGGCCTTCAGGAGGGGCCCCGGCATGTCACCGCTCGTGTTTCGACCGATCCTGAAGCGTATTCGCTGGGGAGGACGCCGCTTAGGCGATCTGCTGAACAAGCCGATCGGCCCCGAAGCCGACTATGCCGAAAGCTGGGAAGTCGCCGATCATGGTGATGACCAGAGCATCGTTACGCGCGGCGAGTATTCCGGACAAACTCTGCATGCGCTGGTCGAACGGCAGAATGTGCCGCTGTTCGGGCGGCATGCGGGCCAACAGCAGTTCCCGTTGCTTGTCAAATTCCTCGACGCCAGCGACGTGCTCTCCGTTCAAGTCCACCCGGACGACCGCCTGGCGAAGGAGTTCGACCCGCAAGAGAACGGCAAGACCGAAGCGTGGGTGATTCTCGACGCGGCCCCCGCAGGCGAACTTTACGCCGGCCTCAAAGCGGGCGTCACGGCGGACGATCTCCGTGCTGCGTTGGCTGCCGGAACGGTCGAATCGCTGTTGCACCGGATCAACATTCAGGCGGGTGATTGTGTGTTCGTCCCGGCTGGCACCGTCCACGCGATCGGTGCGGGAGTGCTCCTCGCCGAGATTCAGCAGTCCAGTGACCTCACCTTCCGTTTGTACGACTGGGGCCGCGTCGGCAGTGATGGTCAGCCGCGCGAGCTTCACATCGAACCCGCCCTCCGCTGCATCAACTTCGACCGTGGCCCGGTCGGACCGGTCGAGCCGACGGTCCTGGAATCCGATCACACGCTGGAGGAACTGGTTCGCTCGCCCCAATTCGTCCTCCGGCGGCATCAAGCTCGTGAGCCGTTTGCGATGGGGCAGGACGACGCCTTTCACGTCCTCATGTCGCTGTCCGGTTCCGGGAGACTTCTGTGTGACGACGCGACAGTCGATTTGCCGCGTGGGCAGTCCGTCCTGCTCCCGGCAGAGCGGTCGGAGGCCGTCATCTATCCGGACAACGAGATCACGCTTCTGGAAGCGTCGCTCCCATGATTCGAGTCCAAGAAACAACGGTCTCTTCGCAGTGACCCATTCCTTCCCACTGACTTGTGATGAAAGGTGGCACTTCATGCACCCATTTCTGAGCGCAATCGTTCTCGTCGTACTGAGTGCGTGCGCGAAAACGGGAACGGGCCAGGCGAACGGCACACCGGGCCGGGTGGGCGAACCGGGACAACCTGCGGCGGGCGTTCTGTTTCCTCCCGCCGAGCCAATCAAACCGGTCGGCCGGGGACAGATCGGCCCCAGCGGGGAACGGGGATCTGCTGATCGGCGCGTCCCGTGGCCTCTCGTTCCCCGCGGCGAAGTCCCTGTGCCTGCCGAGCTCCTACGGACCGGAGCGTAAAGCCTCCGTGCTGTTGTTGCGGAATGTGGGCACCAATGCGGAGCCCATGTTCGATGCGGAGCCCATGTTCGATTACGTGCGGCAACTCCCGTTCGAGGGAGAGCGCATCGGACTCGGCATTCATTCCTGTTCCCCCGCACCGGCCGATTTCGGCCGCGGCGTCGTCGACCTGCTCGTTGGTGAAGAGAGTGGTACCATCCGCTACGACCCACACGAAGCGCTCTCGGCCTCGTCGCCGGGAGAATGATGCCATCACGATCCTTCTGCGGCCCATGCCGCGAGCCGCCCCCTCCGCGGCCGTCGCCGTTGGCTCCAGGAGAACGCCAATCCGTGCTTTTCGTTAACCCGGAAGCCACGCCGACGGAGAACCGCCGACCATCCCCCATCGTGAAAAACACGTTCACCCTGTCATGTCACTCCCTTGCCACGTAATTCGCTGTCGTTGATAATGAATTGCGTGCCGATCAGACCAATCAACTGTGGTCCCAGAGACCCTGGGCGGATTCATGGCAGCACCTCGCAAGACTCACACAAACGTCGAGACCCCGAAGGAAGCGAGCCGACATCGCAGTCTTCCCGTGCGGAAGAAGATTCTGTTCTCGATCATTATGACCGCAGCTTTTTTTGCGGCAATGGAGCTGTTGCTTGCCGCCTTCGGAGTGACGCCCGTTACCGACAATGAAGATCCGTTCGTTGGCTTTACATCCCGGTCGCCACTATTTGAGGAAGTGCGGTCGCCGGATGGTCACGGGATGTACCGCACCGCGGCCAAAAAGCTGCAGTGGTTCAATCCGCAAGACTTCCCTTTAACGAAGGGCAAGGGCGATTATCGTATTTTCTGCATGGGAGGTTCTACAACATACGGCCGCCCTTACAACGACGCGACTTCATTCTGCGGTTGGTTGCGTGAATACCTAAAGGCATCTGATTCCCGATATCACTGGGAGGTGGTCAATGCCGGTGGCATCAGCTATGCCAGTTATCGTGTGGCATCGCTCATGGAGGAACTGATTGAATATGAACCGGACCTGTTCATTATCTATTGTGGCCACAACGAGTTCCTCGAGCGCCGGACCTACAGCCGGCTGATGGCCACACCCCGCGCTGTCCGTGAAACGGCAGCCGTCTTGGCGAAGTCGCGTGTCTATACGTCTGTTCGTGCACTGCTCGGTCTTGCCGGGAGCGGCGGAGCGCACGGTTCATCTGGGGCCTACGAACTTCCCGAAGAAGTCGATGCAATTCTCGATGGCTCAGTCGGACCCGACGACTACAAGCGAGATGATGAACAACGGAGCCGGAATATCGAGCATTATCGTTTGAACCTGGCTCGGATGGTCGAATTGGCTCGGTCAGTTGGCGCGCGTGTGGTTATGGTGAATCCCGCAGCCAACGAGCGCCACATGTCTCCTTTCAAGAGCCAGCACAAAGATGGCTTGCACGCTGACGAGTTGGCTCGCTGGGGGGAGTTGATCGCTCGGGCAAAGGCTCATCAGGAATCGGGGGAACTCGAAGTGGCTCTTAAGTCATTGGACCAGGCACTCGAGATCGATCCGCTTTATGCGAACACGCATTTCCATCGGGGTGCGGTTCTCTTCGCGCTTAATCGCTATCCGGAAGCCAAACATTCCTTTCAGCGTGCTATTGATGAAGATGTCTGTCCTCTGCGGATACTGTCGGAGATGCGGACAGTGGTCAAAGAGGTCGCCTCACAGCACGACGTCGCGGTCGTCGATTTCCAGGAGCTGCTCGAAAAGAAGACCGAAACCGGTATCACTGGTGAGGAATGGTTTCTAGACCATGTCCATCCCACGATTGAAGGCTACCGGGAATTGGCACTGAGCCTGCTTAGTGAACTTCAGTCGCTGGGCATCGCCGACCCCGAGAGCGAGTGGACCGAAACAGTGCGACAGCAAGTCGACGCAAAGGTCATGGGGCGTATCGACGAGCGGGCCCACGGCGTCGCACTACGCAACCTAGCGAAGGTGTTGTCATGGGCACGCAAATATGAAGAGGCCGGCCGGCTCGCTCAGCTTGCGACAGCGAAGCTAACGGGTGACGCAGAAGCCCAATGTATGGCGGGATATGACTTCGAAAGAAGAGGCCAACTTGACCTGGCAAAACAAAGTTACGAGAAGGCGCTCCAGTTGCAGCCTCGCTATGCCCAGGCACACTATAATCTGGGCCATGTTCATCGCAAATTACAGGAATGGGACCTGGCTGCCCAGTCGTTTCAGCAAGCCATTGAAGACGACCCTCGCTATCCGGGCGCACACTACAACTTAGGGCTTCTTTATCAAAAGGCAAATCAGTTGGACCGCGCAGCCGAATGCTTCGAATCGTCGATTGCGATCAATGCAAAGCATCCAGGATCGTGGGAGGAACTCGGGACCGTGCGACTGAATCAGGGAAGAATCGACGAGGCCATTCACGACCTCGAAGTGGCGATCCAGTTGGAACCGAACCTCGCGTCGGCGCATAACTCCCTGGGAGTTGCCTTTGCCCAACGTGGCCAATTGCAGAAGGCTGTCGCCTCCTTTGAACGCGCGTTGGCGATCAGTCCACAGTACGACTCTGCGATGCAAAACCTTGAGCGAGCACGGAAAATGGTCCAATGACAAATCGGTCAAATGACGAATGGCAGGGGAATGCCCCCCATTGAGGTTGGAGAACTTCGGCTTACGGGAGCGAGTCTTTCGCGAGCCGGGTGAAGTCGTTCCTCCCGGAGATCCGAGGGGCATCAGGCTCCTCACCGAACCGGTTGCGATCATGTTTTCAACCCGGCGGATCCGGACGCTCACCACAAGCCAAAGTCTGATGTCGTGGAAGAACCCCCCCATACCATGCTGCGTCCCAGGAACCTACGCCAACAACTGACGAACTTGGGTTCGCCGCCTCCGGCTTAAACTGAAGAGATTTCGTCGACCCCCCGCATCGCAATCCGACTCGCAGCGGCCTTCGGGTCCCGTCCCAAGTCGGGCGATGCCCCCGCATTCAAAGCAACACCGACTCAAAATCGGATTTCGACCGCCCAATGCAGCGGAACCCCGACGCCCTTTTTGCCAACCCGTCGACTCTTGATAGTACCTCGTGCGGAGGTCCGGCTGGGCTTTCGCGGCGGGTGTATCCGTACAACGATCGCGAAACGCGGCCAGCGGAGGGCCATTGCCTGCCGTCGATCTGAACGAGCAAGGGGGCCCAACCGCGTATCGCCCAACAGGCGGACGGGCGAGTCACGGTCCTCAAGGAGGACCGGAATTCGGGAGCGGAGAACCTTCGCAGTCGCGCGGCTGGCCTCTATGATGCGGCACGCGGCTGCAATCTCAGTGATGCCGCCGAACTGCCTCCGCATCCCATCCCTAAGGATCGTCCGACATGACGCCCGAAACGTTGCGATGTTTTCTCGTCCGCAAGCCCGGCAAGGGGGCTGTGGAAGCGTCGGTGGAGTCTCGCCCGCTGCGGGAGTTGCCGCCGGGAGACGTGCTGATCCGTGTGCAATGTTCCTCGCTCAACTATAAGGACGCGCTGGCCGCGCAGGGACATCCCGGAGTCGTCAGCCAGTTTCCGCATGTGCCGGGGATCGACGCCGCCGGGATCGTCGAGGAGAGTGACTCGGATAAGTTTCGGCCGGGCGATGCGGTCCTTTGCACGGGATACGAACAAGGCTCCGCACGTTGGGGCGGATGGGCCGAGTTTGTTCGCGTGCCGGCCGATTGGGCCGTCCCGGTCCCCGAGGGCATGACCGTCGATGAGACCATGATCCTCGGCACGGCAGGGTTCACCGCAGCCCAGTGCGTGTTTTCACTCGAAGAACATGGCATCAAGCCGGACAGCGGTCCGGTCCTCGTTTCCGGAGCGACCGGCGGCGTCGGCAGCATCGCCCTGATGCTGCTGGCGAAAATGGGCTATCAAGTCACGGCTGTCAGCGGAAAACCGGAACGGCACGACTGGCTCCGTTCGCTGGGCGCGACCGACATCATCACTCGCGAGGAGGCGGTCGACGACAGCAAACGCCCCCTGTTGAGCCCCCGTTGGGCGGGCAGTGTCGACACAGTCGGCGGTCCGACACTCAGCACGACGATTCGTTCGCTCAAGCACCGGGGTTGCGTCGCCGCCTGTGGGCTCGTCGGCGGACACGAGTTGTCACTCACCGTCTATCCGTTTATCCTCCGCGGCGCGACGCTGGACGGCATCGATTCGGCCCAGTGTCCCTACGAACGCCGTGTCCAAATCTGGAACCGGCTGGCCGGAGAATGGAAGCTCGGCGACGTCCGGGATTTCGTGTCCGAAATCACGCTCGAACAGATCAATGACACCGTCGCCAAGATGATGCGCGGCGAGACCGCCGGCCGCATTCTCGTGCGCCCCTGAGGGCGATGCGTCCGCAGAAAGCTCCCCGCTCTCGAATCTGAGTCCGACGCGATCTCAAATCAGAGCCCAGAGCCCAGATCCCAGCGCATTAGCGACGGGAGCGGGTCGCCCAAACTGCTGGCCACCTTTGGACAGGCAATTCATCAAGGCGCGTGAATCCTTAAGGGGTCTGGGACGCACGAGGATATCCACCTTCGAGGATATCCACCTTCACCGGGAACCTCGAAGAGTTCCTGACGACGATCGGTGCGGGGGATTGAAACAGAAGTTGGGTCCGCTGTGCGGACCGCTTAACGGGTGATCAGAAAACATGATGCCCGGTTGCTGCGGCGACTCGACGTTTTGGCCGACGGAGCCCACGAACAACCGATGGCCCGCACAAAGGTCCCTACTTGGCTTTACACGCCGATCTCCAGTCGACGCTTCGGCTTTGCAATCTTCCCTTCTCCTCACGGGCAGTCTCCGCACTTCTCTGAGCGCCCACCATTCGTGGGGCAGTCCAATCATCTTGAGGGAAAGCAAGCTGATTTGCGGGACACGTCAACTTCTCCACACCATGAAAGAGGCCGGGTCGTCTCTTACGTTGATGCCTGAGCCGCAGTTGTCGGAGCGGGTTTTAGAATGACGTAGACGGCTGGAACGAGAAACAGGGTGAGGACTGTTGAAGCCAGCATGCCGCCGACGAGCGCGCGAGCGAGGGGGATCATGGCTTCGCCACCTGGTGCTAACCGAAAACAGAGCGGGAGCATGGATGCGACAAGTGTGAGGGACGTCATCAGGATAGGACGCAATCGGACACTCGCCGCGGTGAGGGCTGCCTGCTGTGTGTCCATGCCCCGTTCGCGAAGTTGGTTGGCGAACTCGACGAGTAGAATCGAGTTGTTCACCACAACACCGATCATCATCAGCGTGCCCATCAGCGATTGTATGTTGATCGTCGTGTTCGTCAAAAACAGAATTCCGAGCACGCCACTGAGTCCGAGTGGCACGGCCAGCATGATGATCAGCGGGTCGATGAAGGATCGGAACTGGGCGAGCATCACGAGATACACGAGCACTGCCGAGACGACCAGCCCCATTCCCAGCATCTCGGCGCCCGATTTCATCGTCGCAACCGGTCCGCGAACAGTGTAGCTCACGCCGAGCTCCGGTTCGATGTCGGCCAGCACTCGTTCGACATCGGCCGCGACGCCGCCAACGTCACGGCCTTCGACGTTGATGTACACATCATTCACGCGGGCAATGTTGTAGTGGGCGATCTCGCCGGGGATGTTGACGCGGCGGATTTTCGCAATGTTTGAAAGAGGAATCGTGACCGGTCCGTCAGCCGTGTTGAGCGAAAGGGGGATGTTGCGAATGTCGTCGAGCGAATCGATCTCGTTCGATTCATATTGCACCCCCATGAAGAAGTCGACGCCCGTTGCCGGGTCGACCCAGACCGTGGGCGAATAGCCGACGCTCGATCCCAGAGCCGTGAGGATGTTCTGGGCAACTTCCTCCTGGTCGAGCCCCAGGTATTTGGCTTTGGTGCGATCGACTTGGATGTCGAGTTGCGAATAATCAAGAGCTTGGGCGATCTGCACGTCCGCTGCTCCGGGAATCTCACGGAGGCGTTGGACGATATCCTCTGCCTTCTCGCGACATTTCTCGATGGTGCCTGCGGAGACCTGGACGTTGATCGGGACGGGTGCCCCTTCGTTGAGGGCCATGTTGACGATGCCGCCGGTGACGAACAGGAACCGCTCGCGGGGATACTCCGTGTTCAACGTCTGACGCAGCGTGGAGACGTACTCGCCCGTGCTTACGGAACGACCGGTTTGCGAAAGGTTGACGATCACGTAAGCCGTGTCCGGCCCGGAGTTGGAACTGAGAACGGTCGAGAATCCGGCTCCCTTGCCGACGGGCAGGCCGATGTTCGAGATGATCGTCTCGATGTCCTCCTGAGGGATGACTGACTGAATCGTCTGTTCGATGTGGGCGACCAGCTTCTCTGTTTCTTCGAGCCGTGTGCCCGGGGTCGTCTTGATGCGGACTTCAAACGTGCCCGCATCGACTTCGGGGAACAGCTCTGAACCGATCCTTGGTAGCAGGAGCGATGAGACGCCGACCAGTCCAGTCATCGCAAGCACGACGAGGTAGCGTGCCTTGATGGCATCCCGAAGCAGCGCGACATAGAAGCCGCGTGGTTCGTCGGGGTGAGAGCCTGCACTGTCTTCCTTGAGCTTCGTGCGGACAAATCTCGCACAGAACGCAGGAATGACCGTCATGGCGATGAAGTAGGACGAGCCAATCGTCATCGTGGCGGCAACGGAGAGTGGCTCGAACAGATATTTGATCATCCCGCTGAGGAAGATGGCGGGAATAAAGACGGCCAGTGTCGTCACAGTTCCCGCCAGGACAGGCATGGCGACTTCCCCCGCACCGTCTCGCGCCGCATCGGCTGGAGTCTTGCCCATGTGTGAGTGGCGGATGATGTTTTCCATCACGACGATGCCCGCATCGACGACGGTGCCGATCGCGAGGGCCACGCCCCCGAGCGTCATCACGTTGATCGAGTTGCCGGTGAAGGCAAAGCCCAGTCCGCCAATGAGCATCGAGATGCCAATCACGCTGACGATGGCGATCGTCGGCAGGAATTGACGCAGGAACACGGCCACCACGATCGTGACCAGGATGGCCCCCAGTCCGACTTCATAGAGCAGGTTTCGCATGGCGTTGCGGATGTAGTTGGACTGATCGCTGACAAGCGTGACGTCCGCCGCTTCGGGGATGTCGCCCCGTTCTTTCATCGCCGGGATCTCTGTGGCGATGCCCTCTCGGATGCGATCGACGACCGCAATCGTGTTCTCGCCCGGCTCACGAAGGAGTGGACAGTACACGCTCCGCTTGCCGTTGACGCGAACGATGTTGTACTGAA
This sequence comes from Planctomycetaceae bacterium, assembly GCA_029259845.1. Taxonomy (GTDB): domain Bacteria; phylum Planctomycetota; class Planctomycetia; order Planctomycetales; family Planctomycetaceae; genus JAHBXU01. The sequence continues at coordinate 15,783 of JAJDEI010000260.1, forward strand.
TGGCCGCATCGTCCTTGGCGTACCCCACATCACGAATAAAGATCGGCCGGCCATCGCGCACCGCAATCGGCACACCTTCGATGTCCTCAGTGGTGGGGAGCATGTTAAGCGGGTGAATCTGGTACTCGGTATCACCCAGCTTGGCGGTTCCTGCTGCGAGGACAAGGTTCGATTTTCGCAGGGCCTCGACGACATCGTTGGCACCGATGCCCACCGCACGCAGACGTTCCGGGTCGACATAGACCATCATCTGCCGAAACTTGCCACCGAAAGGATGCGGAATCTGCACGCCCTGCAAGCCACCCATCTTGTTCCGCACGGCGTAGTAGCCGATCTTGTAGAGTTCCGTCTCGCTCAACCCCTTCCCGGAAATGGCGGCCAGAACGATCGGCAGGTTCGCCGGTTCGCTGCGGAGTGTAAACGGCCACTCGATTCCAGGAGGCAGATGGTGCATGTCGTTGGCTTCGAGATTGACGACGTCGTTCATCGCCGAACTTGGATTCGTCCCCGGCTGAAAGAACACCTTGATGACCGACGCCCCCGGAACGGTCCGCGATTCCTGATGCTCAATCCTTCCGGCCAGCGTCAACACCCGTTCGACACGGGAGGAGACGCTTTTCTCCATGTCCATCGTCGGCAGACCGGGATAAGAGAAAAAGCTGACGACGACCGGCTTCTCAAAGTCAGGGAGAATGTCGACCGGCATCGCAGGAATGACGGCCGCGCCGAGCAGACACAACCCGATCGACACGGCCAGCACCGCGTAAGGATTCTTGAGAGCAAAGTTAATCAGGAACATGCGAGAGTCGGTTCTCGGGGACGGATCAGCACGCCGTCGATGTTGGAAAGAGCGGAGCGAAGCCGGTCACTCGTCGACTTGAATCTGTTGGCCTGGTGACAGCCTGTCCAGCATGCCGTCAATGACCCGGTCCGCCGCTGCAAGACCACTCAGGATCTCGATGCGGTGGCCGTCGTCGATCCCCAGCGTCACATCCGACACCTGCACGGTGCCGTCATCACCGACCGTGTAAACGCAGGCCTTGCCTTCAGCATCGAATCGGACCGCACTAGCGGGCAGCACGAGCGCTTCTGGTTTTTCATCGAGGACGAAGGACGCTTCGCCATACATTCCCGGCAGCAGATGGCCATCGTTGGCTGCGCCACGCCGCACGAACAGGCGTCGACGCGACACACGACGCCCATTCTGGCGGAGAACGAGAATGAATCAGGGAGAACGAATCAATCCGAAGTCACGAGCGAGCTGACGGCTGAGGCAAGGTTCGATGCGGAAGGTGACGAGATCCGCACAGTCGCATTCGACGATTCCTCGGACAGCGGGGCCACTGGCTCCAGTTCGCCCGCTGACCTTGGCTCACCAGCGAGCCGGACTTCATCCGCAGACGACGTTCCAATCGATCCGCGCGGCGAATACGCTGTGGATCTCGCCACGATCCTCGCCCTCGTCGCGGGTGAGAATCCGCAGGTGCAGTTCGCTCAATGGCGCATTCAGGAAGCTTACGCCCGGCTGGACGGTGCCGAAGTGTTGTGGCTGCCCTCGATTCAAGCGGGCGTCAGCTATCACCGGCATGATGGGACTCTGCAGGCATCTGACGGGACGGTCATCGATGTCAACCGATCCTCGTTCCAAGGCGGACTCGGTGCCGGAGCCGTCGGTGCCGGATCGCTCTCCAATCCCGGACTTGTCGCCCGCTTTCACACCACCGACGCGATCTTCGCTCCGCGAATCGCTGAGCGCACCGCCTGGGCGCGAAGTCACGCGGCGAAGGCCGTGTTGCATGACCAACTGCTGGGAGCCGCACTTGCCTACCTGGAGATGCTCAACGCGTCTCAACAGTACGCAATCTCGCAGGAAACACTCTTCAATACACATGACTTGGCAGTGTTGACCGGCGACTTTGCCGAAGCGGGACAAGGCTTGCAAGCAGACGCGGACCGCATGGCGGCCGAGCTGGCCATCCGCAAGAATGATCTTATTCGTGCCGACGAAGCGATCGCGGTGGCGTCCGTGCGCCTCGCCGAAGTCGCCAGCGTTGACTTCACCGCTCGTCTGGTCCCGATCGAATCGACGGTTATTCCCATCGAGTTGGTGCCCGTCGATCTGGATCGCCAGGGGTTGATTGCCGTCGGACTCAGCAACCGACCGGAACTCAAGGAGGCCGGCTGTCTCGTAGCCGAAGCAGTCGAACGACTCCAGCGTGAGAAGTACGCTCCTCTGCTCCCGAGTGTCCTCCTCGGGATGAGTTACAGCGGTTTCGGAGGCGGACTGGGTAATCGCGTCGGCAGTGTGCGTGACCGCGCAGACTTTGATGCCCTGGCCGTCTGGGAAGTCCGCAACCTCGGATTCGGCGAACACTCGGCCCGTGACACGGTTCGGACTCAAATCGAACAACGTCGCTGGGAACGCGTTCGACGGATGAACCGCGTCGCCCGTGAAGTCGCCGAAGCCGCCGCTCAGGTCGAATCCCGCCGGCGACAGATCAGCGTCTCGGAAGACGCGATTGCCATCGCCCGACTTTCCTATCAGCGAAACCTCCACCGTATTCGCGACGGTCAGGGACTCCCCATCGAAGCTCTGCAGTCAATCCAGGCGCTCAACACGGCACAGCGCGAGTACCTCCGAGCCGTCGTCAGTTACAACGAAGTCCAGTTCCGTCTCCATCGCGCCCTCGGCTGGCCGGTAACGGAAGGAATCGCCTCGGGACCCAAATGAATGAGCTCCTTCGAACGCACACCGGACACGACAACCCACTTGGTTTCTGACAACCATCTCGTGGCCTGTCAGTCGTGGTTTGAGGAATGCGTGACGGTTCGGGAGCCCGACAACGGAGGAAGGCTTCTGTCCTGACGATCCCTCGAACGAAGCCTGACAAGGCACGCGGTGCTCCGGTCCGACACACGAATGGCACTTAGTTTAGCCGTAATCTGTTCTCCCCAAATGACATATACAAAAAAGCCTCGCTTGCGTAGATGGTTGTTAGCGACGGATCCATCACCGGCAAGGAGGCCACAAAGATGAGTGATTCTAACCAAGGACGGTTTCAACAACAGGTCAGATTTCTGCGCCGTCAGTTTCTCCAAGATGGAGACTTGCCTTTCACCGACGTTCTTTCGGAGGAGATCGTTGCGCAGGCACTGACTGCGATCAATGTCTATTGGATGGACCGAG
>JAJDEI010000027.1 GCA_029259845.1 Planctomycetaceae bacterium
GCAACCTTCGCCTTGAAGCGTGGATCAAATCGACGTCGTGTCCGCGCCATCATGCACCTCCGGATGACGCCACGATATCCTCTTCTCAACCTCCCCGAAATCTACCTTAACCAGTGGTCCGAAAACCGGGGTCCACTTCAACCGGCCGGGCCACCCTGCCGTCAGAACAGGCTCCACTTGGAGTCATGTTTTTTGCACCATTCTGAAACTGGCTCACACATCAATGGCCAAGAAAACGCTAGTTGGGCTGCTGAAGAAGGGTTGGAACAAATTCCTTGATCCGGAGGCGGAGACTCGAATTGAGGATGCCTGCCGCCTAGTTCGCGCAGGGTTAAAGAAGTACCGAGAGCAGTACGACTTCGCTGGATTCGTTCAGAAGGCAGAGTTGAGTGATTCAGATCGCAGGGAAGTGCAACGGCGGGTCTACTCGCACTTCGCAAAACTTGTTTGGAGAGACTTGCTTCTCTCTGATAAGGAGAAAGCAACTCTTGAGTGGATCGCTGACTCGCTTGCGATATACCAGCAAGACCTCGAGAGCATTCATTCAGAGATTGGTTGTTGGATTTATGCACAACAACTCGCTGAGGCAGTCTCGGATGGCGTGGTTACCAAAGAGGAGAGAGCCGTCCTTGAACAGACGGCTAACTGGATGGGCATTTCTCTTCGAGAGCTTACGCATACCTATTTCTCCGACCAAGGTGAGGATTTCCTACGCGGGCTCTTTCTGACGGCCCTCGAGGACGATGTCCTACTCAAGGACGAGTGGCTTGGCTTCCTGGCGAGCGCTATGAACTTGGGGTTCAATCACAAAGAAGCACTGACATTGGTTGAACCACACGCTCGCGGTTTCGTAGGCCACATGCTTGCAGATGCCAAATCAGATATGAGGTTAGATAAGCATGAGGAAGAGTCACTCCAGTGGATGCTTCAAAACTTCGTCCTCGATGAACAGTTTATCGCGTACGTCGACAGTGAAATGTGGAAACTGCGGGAACTCACACTGATAGCAGATGGTGTTTTGCCAACTGTCTTGGATATTGTTCCCGTCGAAACTCGTGCGGGGGAGATTGTCCACTTTGCTGCCCCCTGTGTTTTCAGCGTGTTCGATACTTAAAGTCAGGTCCACGAGTAGACGAGCACAATGGAGACCTTGTGATCACTGATAATCGCATCGTGTTTTCATCAGATACAAAACCGTTCACTGTGAATCACAGGCGCGTTATCAGCATTGATTACAATGCGTCATTGATTGACTTCAAGGCGACGGCGACCTCGACCGGGCGCTTTGCCTTGGGACATGAAACCCTAATCTGCGGCATGATTCTCGAAGCAGCAATCAGGAACGCCAACCAAAAGCTGGCTAGGCGGACAACTGAAAACGTCGATCGACATATTCCGCGTGATGTACGTCAGCGTGTCTGGCAACGCTATGGAGGAAAATGCGTTGAGTGCCAATCAGATCAGTACCTTGAATTCGACCACGTGATCCCGGTCGCTAAAGGCGGGAGCAACTTCGACAACAATATCCAATTGCTCTGCCGACGGTGCAATCTCAAGAAGTCGGATCACATCTGAATGTGGACGACAAGTGAAGTAGGTCAGGCTTCGCCTGACGACGTGGCTCAGATGCACGAATGCTGTTCCTTCACTCGATCTCGGCATTGGATCGTCAGGCTTTGCCTGACATAATGGCTCAGATGCACGAGCGGTGTTTAATCGCTCGATCGCGGAATCCGATCGTCAGGCAAAGCCTGACCTACGTCACTACGTCACTGATTCCATCCCCGGCGGACGCCGTAGTGCAACCGACCGGATGACATCGCAGAGTCATCCCGGGTTTGACCGATCCTACCGGAACAGGCTGCCCCCCGTTCTTTGCGGTCTGTCGGTCTCCCGGTTGAACGGCGTCGAGTGGGATTCGTCTTGTCGCCGCGCGACCCTGCCGATGCCGGCAGGGCCACCTGGGAACGGGGAACCACCGATCACACCGATGGGCACGGATGGCGGTGTCGTGTTTTTCATCCGTGCCTTCCGTGAAATCCGTGGTTCCTTCTGGGGCGTCACCGTTTCGATGACTTTCACATCAAGGGGAAGACTGTGCCGCGGGTGGCCGCTTGCTGACGCGCGCGGCGGGGTGGCTGGGGCATGATTGAGGGTGAGAGGCGGACAACGGCTGCTATGGCTGCACCTGCAGGGAAAATTGAGAGGCGGTCACAGCCCCAGGTATGCGTCCCCTCTCGCTGGGGCCGTGACGCCTGCCTGCTTTTTGATTGACTGTTCTGCAATCGACACTGCTTTGACGGCTCAGGCGTCTGAACGCGCCCCAGCCGGGTAGGGTGCGTGGTCCTTGATTAACGGTGCGTTCGGAACGCGAAATGGATGTTGAATCTTGTTCACTGTTCTACACGAAATGAACGCACCATGTTCACCAGCGCCCACGCACCCTTATAGCATTCTCCGGGGTGTGTTGAGAGGCCGCTGGGAGCGGGAGTGGGACGGTTGGTTCCTCCCGACGGACGCGACAGCGCCGGGGCCGATCAAGCGCGCGATTCGCCGGCGGAGTGGGATCGGTCAGCCGCCCGGCGCATGATGTCACACGCAGGCACGCATCGCCGGGCGACGAATCACGCACCCGATCGCTCCAACGATTGAACGTAGAGCTTCGCGCCCGGCGATGTCCTGGGAACCACAACGAATCACTCCAGATGACGACGCAGCAACGTCTCATTCGATAAGGTCTTCGAGTGTTCCCCAGCGGCGTGCCCTCGGACTGAACTCAGGGAACTCAGTTTATAAGGAGAGCGGATGGATACGAAACCCTCAGCCGGTGAAAGCCTGGTGTGGATCGGCATCGACTGGGCCGATCAGGAGCATGTGGTGTGTGTCGTCGGGCCGGACGGCGGGCGCCTCGAAACGCTCCGGCAGGAACCCGAACAGATGGCCGCCTGGGTGGCCCGCCTCAAGCAGCGGTTCCCCCGGCAGCGAATGCTCATCGCCCTGGAGCAGAGTCGCGGCGCCTTGATGGCCGCGCTGGCCGGCTTCGAGGAGATCGAGCTGTACCCGATCAACCCCAAACAACTGGCCAGCTATCGGGATGCCGTCTGTCCCTCCGGAGCGAAGGACGATCCGGCCGACGCGCGGCTGTTGGCCCAGTTTCTCCAGCACCACCATCAGCAGCTGCGGCGGTGGCAGCCGGACACGGTCCAAACGCGGCGCATCGCCGAACTGTGCGAACTGCGGCGCAAGCTGGTGGAAGCCCGCAAACGCCTGGTTTTGCAGCTCGCAAGCTCGCTCAAGTTGTACTTCCCGCTCGTGCTCACACTGGCCGGAGGCACGCTTTATCACGAGTTGGTCCTCGATCTGCTCCGGCGCTGGCCGACGCTGCGGCAACTCAAGCGGGTGCATCCGAAAACGCTGCGGACGTTCCTCGCCGAGCACGGTTTGAAAAACGCCGGCCGGCAAACGGAGTTCATCCACGCCGTCCGCTCGGCCGTGCCGCTGACGACCGACCCGGCCCTCATCGAGCCGCGGGCGATGTACGTCCAGACACTCGTCGGGCAAATCAAAGACCTCAACCAGGCGATCGCCCGGTTCGAGGAGCAACTGCGGCAGGCGGTCGCCGTCCATCCGGACCAAGCGATCTTTCGCGCCCTGCCCGGTGCCGGTGACGCGCTGGTGCCGCGGATGATCGCCGCCTGGGGTTCGGACCGCACACGGTACGAGTCCGCCGCGCAGATGCAGCGCTTCAGCGGCATCGCCCCGGTGACCCGCGCCAGCGGCAACTCGCGGCATGTCAACAAACGGGTCGCCTGCCCCAAGTTCTTAAGACAGACGTTCCACGAGTTCGCCGACCACGCCCGCAAATGGAGCGCTTGGTCCAAAGCGTTCTACCGGATGAAACGCGCCGCCGGCATGAAGCACCATGCCGCCATCCGCGCCCTGGCCTTCAAATGGATCCGCATCATCTTCCGCCTCTGGAAGACCAACACCCTCTACAGCGAAGCCGCCTACCTCCGGCAACTCCAAGCCACCGGCAGCCCCCTGCTCGCCTTCCTCGAAACCGGAGAACCGACTTGAAACCACACTTGCAAAAACCTCAGATGTCTACGCATTGGCTCCGTTGCGGATCGCGAGTCGCGTATCACCGTTTGGGGGTTCACTCGAAATGTTTTGAATTCATCGCAGAGTGGCCCGGCCGGCGGTGACGACGGCCGGGTCGCGAAGCGACGGGACGACTCACACTGAGCGTCCGACGATGGGAATGCCGATCTTACTCCATCCCCGACGGACGCCGTCGTACGACCGGCCGGATGACATCGCGGATTCATCCGGGGATTGAGCGATCCTACCGGAACAGGCGGGTGGCCCAGCCGGCACGGCTGGGTTGCGAAGCGACAAGATGCCTCACACTCAGCTCGCAGCGCGTTTGGAACGTCCGGACGCAGAGAGTCTCTCCGGGAACGGACGGTCCGTTTCTTCGGGAGGGCGAGGTATCTTGTGCCCGCGGCACCCACCCGCGGTCGCGGTATGAGACATTCGACCAATTTGCGATTCCCGCCGCAGACAGGCGGCTACTCAACGCGGCGGATCGCCAGCAGCGTTTCGTCGTCCTTCTGCGGGTTGCTGTCCCGCCAGTCCTGCACCTGTACGTGGATTCTGTTCACGACATGCGAGAGCGGGTAACCGGAGTGCGTCTGCAGGCTTTGCTGCAACTGCTCGGCACCGAACAGTTTTTCCTCCGGGTTGAACGCCTCGATGACCCCGTCGGAGTACAGGAGCAGGGTGTCTCCCGGATCGAGTTGCAGTTCGGCTTCGTGAAAATGAATGTCCGCATCGAGCGGGATCAGGCCGATGGCCGGCCCGTCCGAATCCGTAAACAGGCTGGGCGGTTGACCGTCCCGCATCAGGACCGGGCTGGGATGTCCGCCCGAGGCGATCCGCATCTCGCCGGTCCGCGTGTTGAGCGTTACGTAGATGATCGTGAAATACTGGACGGAGTCTTCTTCCGGGACGAACTTCTCCTGCAGCCGCTCCAGCACATACACGGCCGATGCGACCGACGGGGACTCCTGATTTCCCCGCACGTCCCCCAGAGGGCGGGGCGGGAGCAACGTATCGTGCCGGCCGGACCCGTCGCGGCCGGGAGTCAGAATGCGGCTCACACTCACCGCCAGCAGCGACGCCGGCACACCGTGTCCGCTCACGTCCAACACGTACAGCGCCCAGTTTTCGTCGTCGAGACGAATCACGTTGAGGGAATCGCCGCCCAAGGTGTCGCAAGGAACAGACCGCCAGGCGACTTCCCAGCCGTCGATCTCCAGGTCGTCCGAGGGCATCTGATTCTGCTGGATGCGAGCAGCCGCCTGCAGATCGTATTCGAGCTTACGCTGCATCCGTGACAGGGTCGTACTGGTCTCCTGCAGTTCTTCTGACGACCGCTTGAGGCCGACGTTGGTCTGGACACGGGCCAGCAGAATGTCGAGGTCGACTCCCCGGTCGACGCAATCGTTCGCCCCCAATTGGAGGGCCTGGACGACCTCGGCGGCGTTGTCCTCGGCCGCAATAACGATGATCGGCAACTCGGTTCTCGAAAAGCACTGCCGTACCTTCGAGATGGCGTCCGCACCGCTCATGTCGGGCAGCCGCATGGCCAGCAGCACGAGATCGAACGCCTGCTCGCCGGACAATGTGATCGCCTCACGGCCAGTCGCTGCAACAACGACTTCGAATCCCGCTTGCTGCAACCGCGCACAGATGACCGGCACGACCGAGCCATCACTGTCGACAATCAGAATGTTCCCCGTGGGCCCGGGCGTGCTCATGGCTCCTGTCCGCATCGTGCATCAGAGGGGGGAGAGGTCATTCGCGAGGTGAGCCACATCATAGCGGACAGCGTCGGGAGCCGCGACTCGCGACTGGGGAAGGGTGACGCCGTCCTGAACGATCGTGTCCGGCTCGGAGCCCGGAGTGGTTGTGAGCTTTTCGCGCCAGCCGGCGGTTTGACTTGCTGAACTTTCAGTCCCACCACCAGGGTTGTTCGTCTGCCGATCCGGCATCCAGGGCGAGGCGACGGATGCCGGACAGTCGCGTGGCGTCGTCGCCGACGGCGGCCTGACGCAGGACTTGTCCCGGTTCGATCGTGACTCCGCCAATCAGTCCGAGGATGAGCCCCCGCCGCGCTTTGCGGAACGTGGACATCGAGGGGACATGCCGCGGCACGGAATAGGCGGGAATCAGTTCGGAGTCGGTCCGTGAGAACGATCGCTTCTCCCAGCCGACTTTTTCGGCGAGCCTTTCTTCATGGACGAGTGCTGCCATGATGGCGAGATCGAACAGGTTCTGTAACTCGGCGAACAGAGGGGAACGAGCGGCGAGTTCCGGATACTTGGCGGTGAACATTCGGGCGAAATCATGTGTGCTGGCCCGCTCGAAAGAAGCGTCCGCCCTCGCGCCGGAAGCTGCGGCGATCTCATCCTGTGCGTGCAACTGCACACGTTGGCCGGCCAACTGAAACGCGGTGCGGTCCTCGGTTGTGGAGATGCTGTCGTATTTTGGGGTGAACCACCATCGCTGGATGCTGTTGCCGCCGGGCTTAATGAGCGACAGGTGGCTCTTGAGACCGCGAACACCGGACGGTTCCTTGCCGAGCGAGATGCGTTTCATGCGAAAATCGGCTTCCACCAAGGTGACGGCGAAATGCGAGTCTGCGGGAATTCCGAAAACGGAGACGTTCTGTTGGCCGAGAATGTTGGCCATTTGTTTGTAGCGACCGGCGGCCCGGGCGGGAGAGGTAGGACGGCTGTTCTGGTTAATGAATTGTTGCATTCGGGCGAGCCGCGTGGGTTCCGGATCGATCGAGCAGCCGATGGCGGGGGTGCCGGACCCGACCGCCTGCAGGGCGACCATCAAGTCGTCGAGACGCAGCGGTGGCCGCCCCGTCGTGACGCCGACCATGCGGCCTGTGGCATCGGGAACAAAGCCTTCCGCAGGACCGGCGATCACCAGATCCGCCCCATCCGGATCGACGAACAGATAGTCGATCCGCTGCAGGCCCGCCAGATAGCGGAGCGGTTCGTCCAGCGGCTTGCCGGATTGAAGCAACTGCTCGCATGCGCGCTCCAGCCGCACTAGCGAGACTTGCCGACGTTCCGAGAACGAGACGAGATCACCGTCGAGTTTCTCGGCGAGGAATGCGTCGCGCGCTGCCTTCTGCAGTTTGGGGGACGCCGGTCGCGGCACGTGGGACCTGACGACGCCATCGGCATCAATCAGGATTCCGCCAACCTGGTTCCCGCCACCGAACTGGTTCCCTCCTCCGCCCCCGATTCCGCCTCCACCATTCGCTCCGCCGGCATTCCCGCCCGCTCCTCCGAATTGGGCAAGGCCGGTTGTCGATGCTGAGACAACTGATACGACCAAGAGCAATCGGATCAGCAGACGATTGGTTCGACGGGCGATCATTGCCGTACGCAGTGTCGCATTCTGCGATTCACGGATGCGCGACTTCATATGAGCTTGAACCGGGTTCTCACTCTTTGGCAAAGAAGATCAGCCGATCATTCCCTGGTCAACCAGCACCTCTCTTGCCTCAAGCGATATCTCATCAGATTTCCACGCTCCTTGCCGAATTCGTTCCAGGAGTTCGGCAGAAACGGGCTTGTTTCGTTTCATGAGGCCCTTTGTGACAAGAAGCTCCAACTGGGCATTTGTTGCGATCCTTGCATCGGAATAGCACACCAACGTGTCTCTGGTCACAAAGGGGTGGTCGCCGGGACGTACGGCGCACGTTTGGTCTTTGTAGCGACCGTACGTTGTGAACGACACTATCACGAGGCGATCGGCGTCTTGAGAAGGATCGGACACGATCACCCAAAGGTGCCCATCGACCCCTTCCGTCGGTTGGGGGACGATCAATGTATCGCCGGCATTCATCCGTCGCCCGCAATTTCCAGCAGCCGATCAATTTGTTGTGCTGCCCCGATGTGGTCCAGAATCTCACGCTTCTCTTGTGATCGGCCGACAGCGTCAATGATTGACTCTGCAGGAATCGGACGGGACGTGTCGTCGACATAGTGTTGCCGGTATTCAGGAAACTGATGGGTCAGGTCGACCACTTCCCAGTCGTCTTTGTCAGACAATTCCTCCGAAACAGCAATCAGCGTTTTGATTTCGTACTCAGACAGGCTGGCCGGGGATGGCTCATCATGCATCACGACCTTGCGTGTCCCGCTGTTGTGAAAATGCTTGTCCCACTTTGGGGCGTCAATGTGAATTCCCTGGATCAGGTTGTAGACCTCGCTGTGCAAGGGACCGTTCTTCAACGCCCTCGCGTTGGCCCGAAACAGCGGCCGTCCACGTTCTGCCCAAACACGTCGGTCGGCGATGTACAAGAGCTTGAGCAACCGCAGCCGGCTGATCGTCCCATGCGGTTCCTGTCGAGCGAGGACGGACGCAGCATGAATCGCTTTCGTTGTCTCGAATTTCATCATGGTATCTCTCTCCGAACAATGAGACACACACAACACGTATCCCACGGGTCAGACAACCTTCGCCTGGCGCAGTGCGATCGCTGCCGCCGCTTTTCACCCGCTCAATTCTATACGACCAGACAGGGACGGCATAGCCGGAGGGTGCTGCCACCGGATTCCTGAAGAATTCGCTGTTGAAAGCTGTCCACGGGACGCAATGCCCGATCGTGACATCTTTTCCGCTCTTGCAATCGGCAGTTTGCTGAAAACGTCCGCGCAAGAATGACGCTCGGTGGCGCAGGATGGCATTCGTCCATCCATTTCAGACCGCTCACATCAGGACGCGGTGCATTTCCTCGACGGTGGTGACGCCCGCCAACACCTTCTTGATGGCCGATTGCTCCAGCGACTGCAAGCCGTGCTGAATGGCAATGTTGGTGAGTTCTTTGCTGGAATGGCCGTGCAAAATGGCCTCCCGGATTTGCTCATCAATCCGCAGCACTTCGAAGATCCCGGTTCGCCCTGCGTAGCCTGTGCCGAAGTTCTCCGGATTGGGAACGCCGCGGACCAGTTCCACATCCCCGGACTCATCGGGGTTCAGGCCGAGGATTTGAAGCGTGGCGGAATCTGGCTGGAACGTCTCACGATGTTTCGGACAGACCATGCGGAGCAGCCGCTGAGCGATGACGCACGTGATGCTGTCGGCGATGAACATCGGGGGAATGCCGAACTCGCGAAAGACGTCGATGGTGGCACCGGTGTCGTGCGCGTGCAGCGTGCTGAGCACCTGAATGCCGGTGAGTGCTGCCCGAGCGGCGATATGGGCCGTTTCGGCGTCACGGATTTCGCCGACCATAATCACGTTGGGGTCCTGCCGCAGCACGCCCCGCAGGGCTTGCACGAAACCGAATTTGATCTTGTTGTCGGTTTGAATCTGGATCGTGCCGTCGATGCGGCGTTCGACCGGATCCTCAATCGTCACGAGACTACGATTCGGTTCGTTGAGCCGATTGAGGAAACTGTAGGTGGAGGTACTCTTACCGGAGCCGACTGGTCCGACGCTGAGCACCATGCCATGCGGAACACGAAGGGCGCTGTCCAGGGCGGCGAGTTGGTCTTCCTCCAGCCCGAGATCCTCGATTTGGTTGAACGTGCTTGTCGATGGCATGAGCCGCAGCACGATGCGCTCGCCGTAGATCGTCGGTCCGCTGCCGACCCGGATGTCCCTTTGGTCGCGGAGCACGGAATTGGCGATATGGCCGTCCTGGCTGAACCGCTTCTCGGTGATGTCCATCCCGCCCATCAGCTTCAGGCGCGAGATCACCTGGGGTGACGTATTGCCGTCGAGTTCGAGGATTTCGTGGAGCATCCCGTCGACACGCAGCCGCACGTTCACGCCCTCGGAACTGGGATCGAAATGGATGTCGGTTGCACCAACCTCAAACGCCCGTTCGAGCAGCAGGTCGACGAGAGGCACCGGCCCCACGACATCGACCAGTTCTTTCAGTTCCTCCTGAAGTCCGCGATGCCGTGTTTCGGTGTTCGTTGCTGGAGCCGCGTCGCTCATGGGAAAACTCCAAATTTCGGATGTGCGAGATTGCCTCAGAATTGACTCAGAGAAGATCCTGAAGTGTGCTTCCGCCGATGTGTATGATTCGTCTTCGCCTAGTCGCAGAATGTGTGAGCCGGATGCGTTCGACGGGAATGTGGCGGCTGCCGGTGTGTGCGTCAGGGGGAAACGTTCGTGACCGGGGGCGATGTTGCCGGCACTCGGGACGGCTGCCGCATCAGGTGTCCTCCTCCGGCGCCGCTGCTGCCTCTGCCTGCGGCTTCTCCTCTGCTGGCGGCTCGGTCTCTTCCGCCGGCGCGTTCTCCGTTGCCGGTTCGGCCTCGGCCGCGGGCACCTGCGGTGCCGCTTGGCCTCCCCGGTTCATGTTCACGAATCCCAGGACCGCAACCGCCACTGCGGCGAGGACGACGCCCAATCCCCAGTTACGGGACGACGATGTGGAACGCATGAGTGTGACAAGTCCCACGATGAACCCGACCCCGGCACCGCCAAACAGCAAACCAGAGGCGACCTCGCTGCCGCCCGTCTGCGAAAGCAGCAATCCCGCCCCCACGATCCCGGCCAGCACGGCTGCGACGCCCGCGATGACGAACCAGCGATCCCCGCCCCCTCCGCCGGCACCGGTCAGGCCGAATTCCCGCAGGGCGGCCTCGCGTGTCTCGACGATCGTCCAAACCTTTGACAGTCCGGCCAGGGAGATGACCTCGCGGACGACATCGTTATTGCAAACAACGACGAGCCGTCCATTGTTCGACTGGACGTTCTTCCAGCAACGGACAATCATCGCGACCATCGAACTCCCCATGTAAGTCAAGGGAGTCAAGTCGACGGTGACCGCAGGAGAGCGCAACCCATTGAGGCGGCTGGCGATTTCGGTCCCCGCCTTCTCAATATCGGACCATTGCGCGTCGTTCAGCCCGGGAAGGAGGGTGACCGTCGTACAGTTGGCATTCTGGTCGATGTGGTAATTGAGATTCGTTGCTGCCACGTCATTTTCTCCGCAAGGACGAAGAACCGGGCACAGGATTCCGCGTTCCCGTGTTGCCGGTTGGTCATCATCAATTCTCCTCTCCCGATTTAGCAGCCCGCTGCTAAACGGCCGATTCGCTGCCGATGCCGCCGCGGCATCGGGAATCCGTCACGCCTCCAACACCGCATCGGCACAATGTACCCCAAACTCTGTGTCAGTAACAGCAACGGGCACTCTCTTCACCAAATTCCGCAAGATTGCGGAAACGCCGGTACCAACGCTTCCCGCAGGGATCATCCGGACCGGGATCGTTCCGGCAAGCCTCCAAGGCGGAGCCGCCGGATCGACCGGAAAAATCATTACGACACTGTCATGCCGTGCAGTCAGTGGCGATGACGCCCATCCTCACAAATCGAGGGTCACCTCCAAAGTCCGTTATGATGGACCGTCTCCGGATTGCCGACAATTCCAACAGGCCTTGTCCGGGAAATCCGCGTGCGCTCCGCCACCAGAGAATGTGCCGGAATTCCAAATGGCCAATTGACACTCCTTTTCCGTCGGCTTTATCATTGAGATGCGCTGCCGAGTCTTGGTCGGGCTGCGGCGAAGGTCCCGCCAAGCGATCTCTCATGGCGACACTTGCCTGCGTTTTTTGACTGTTGTCTGTTCCCCGTCTGCTCGGTGTATTGCCAGCGGGCAGTTACCATCGATCGCGTCTAACTCCCGAATCACATGGTCAGCCGACTCCTTGCCATTGTCGTCACGGTGCTGAGCATCGCCTTCCTGGGGTTTGCGGGCGTTGTCACGCTCGGCGGTCCCAACTGGGACGGCACGGCACGGTCGCTGAAGGATTACCACTTCACCCACGACCCGGGGCCCAATGGCCAGTGGACGGCGACATCGCCAGACGGAGAAAGCGTGGGGTCCTCGCCCCTTTTGCCGGGCGTGATTGTCGCCGCGCTGGACGATACGAACAAAAAACTGCAGGACCAACTGGGCGAACTGAATGTCCGGGAACCGCAGCTTCGCGACAGCATTCAGAAAATGGAGCAGCAAATGGCTGCCGACCGTGAAGCCCTTTCAGCGAGCCTTGCCCGGAAGCAACAGCAACTGAAGGACCTTCAAGAGCAGTCTTCGCAAATCTCGAATCAGGTCGTGCAACAGACAACGCAGGGCATTGCTGTCGAGAAGGTCGTCAGCGACCGCCGCTCCGACGTCTTGCGGCTCACGAACCAACTGGCGGTGCTGCGAGCGGACGAAGCCCGCATCGAACAGATACATCAGCAGATGGTCGACCTGATCGAACAGATCAATGCCGACCTGGACAAGGCCCGCCAGCGTGAGCAGCAGCTCCGCTTGCGGCTGGGGAAATAGATCCTGACTCAAGCACGGTCGAACACAATTCGCACCGTTGGGGAGTGTTGAGATGACATTCGTTGGCAAAATGCTCGTCGTTGTCCAATTGGTGATGAGCATCGCGTTCATGGCCTTTGCCGGGGCCGTTTACTCGACGCAACAAAGCTGGAAGGACGAGGCAGGGAAGCTCGAAACCAAGGTGGTCGGGTTACAGACCAACCTCCAGGACCAGAATACGGAGTTGCAGCGAAAGTTGGACTCCGCCGACCAGGCCGCCGACGCCGCCGTGCAGCGGGCCGAACAGGCCGAAGGAGACAACGCCCAGCTCCGAGACGAAATCGCCAACCAAAAGCAGAAGACCGAGCAGCTCAACCGGCAGAATAGTTCCCTGCAGGGATTGGCCGAGTCCAAATCGAACGAAGCAAACTTCCGTGACGAGGAAGCCCAGCGTGAGCGCGTCGCCTCACGAACGCTTCGCGACCAGGTGAACGAACTCCAGGCCGGACTTCGCGACCGGGACGACCAGATCTTCGCCATGCAGCTTCGGCTGGAAGATCTCTCGACGCGGTTCGATATCATGCTTGCCGAAAGTGGCGACCTGAAGAAGATTCTGCGGCTCAACAATCTGCCGACAGACCCGGCGGAATTCCGCTCGCTTGAGGATCCGCCGCCACCGGTTGACGGTGTCGTCGTCGCCACCAAAACGGACAAGACCAACCGAGCCAAAGCCGTTGAGATTTCCGTGGGAAGCGATGACGGCGTGCGGAAGAATCATGAACTTGACGTGTACAGTTCCGAGGTCAACGGCGGGAAGAACCGTTGGCTCGGCAAGATTCGGATTTCGAATGTCACTCCCGATCGTGCTGTCGGGTACGTGATCCAAACCGCCAAGAATGGCATCATCCAGAGAGGCGACAATGTCACCACGAGGCTCTAAGGGCGGCGCTGAGCCCCAACCGGATATTTACACCGGACTGCTGTTTGTTGCAGTCGCGTCTCTGATCACCGGGTGCATCTTCCTCGCACTCGAGTTGAACAAGTACGACTGGATGGTGCCCTCCTGAGGACCGCGGCCCGCTCGTGGTTTCGCACGATCCGCAGGCATTACCGCAGCGATCCTGCAGGCGTGTGCTCGGCCAGGTCGCCGATCATCGCCCGGGCGGCGTCTTCGACGGCCCGTTCCCAGTCTTCCGGACGGTACCGCGATCGATACGGCTCTTTCTCGTAGGCAAAGATCACGCCGCGCGAGCTGTTGACGACCGCTCCGTGCCCATCGGGCTGAAACGCCGCCGCCACGTCGGCAGCCGTGCCCCCCTGGCTGCCGTACCCGGGGACCAATAACGGGACGTGGGGCATCAACGCCCGCAGTTCGGCCAATTCATCTGGGTACGTCGCTCCGACGACAGCACCGACCGGTCCGAACGCGTCCCCCGCAGCTGTCTGCGCAGCCAGTGACTCGACCGCCCGGGCAACCGTTTCATAAAGCGGCTCTCCGTCGCATCGCCGGTCCTGGAACGTGCCCGCTCCCGGATTGCTCGTCCGGACAAGCACATACAAGCCGGCGCCACGCTCGACGGCAACGTCGACGAATGGCTGCAACGTGTCGACGCCCAGGTACGGGTTGACGGTTAATGCGTCCGCACCCCACGCGGCGGCTTGAGGGTCTGCTCCGGCAAGATAGCCGCAGGCGTACGCCTCAGCCGTCGATCCGATGTCTCCCCGCTTGGCGTCGCAAATAACGATCAGCCCGGCCATCCGTGCGTGATCAATGACTGCCTCCAGGGCAGCCGCGCCGGAAGGACCAAGCGCCTCGAAGAAAGCCGCCTGCGGTTTCACGACGGGAACCAGCGGCGCGACGACATCAATCACTCGCTCGCAGAAATCGACGTACAGCATCGCCTCGACCGCCGGTGATCTTGTGATCGGCGTGCCGCCGTCTTCGGTTAATCCTCGCGGCAGATGTTCCCATCGCGGGTCAAGTCCCACGCAGGCCGGGGTCCCCTTGTCCTGAATAGCCTGCCGGAGCCGTGTCGGATAGTCGTTCATGGCTGCATCATGGCAACCTTGCCGGAGCGAGGAAAGCAATTCGGCAGAAAATGCCGCTCGGCGGGCGACATCGTTCCGGCCGCCGGCGGGCGAGTGGCATATTCCGCCGGACGGGGCACCGGGAGCGGACCTCCGAATTGTCACGTCCCCCGCATTCGGGTAACGTCGCCCGCCGTTCCCGTCAATCGGGAAGAGGGCGGGCACTCACGCGCTCGGTCCGCAGTTCCTCGACGCCGCTCCCTGTCAGAAGTAAGGACTCTCGATGTCGCACAGCGTCCGCCGGCTGTGGACCGCTGCGACCGTGTTGTTGATGGGCTGCCAGTCGGTCCCCTCGACGATGACGGACTTTCTCGCCGCTGCGCGTGTCGAAGCGCCGGCTGCCGCCGCCGACTTCCGTCCACGCAGGTCGCTCGCGCTCCGGGAGGCGGACGAATTCGGGCGGCAGAGCACCGATGGCGAAGGCGCCGTCGATGCCCCCGCCGATTCCCACTTCGGCTCGCCCTCTGAAGCCGCCGAACGGATCGCCCGGTCGGTCCCGGATGACGAAGTCGACAACGTTTGGGCGGAGACAACATCCGATGGCGGCGAAAGCGAGGACAACACCGCTGACATCGCTGCGACCGCACAGGAGCAGCCGCCCCTTCAAGCCGCACAGATGACCGGCGCAGTCACGCCGCCGGATCGCTCGGCTTTCCGTGATCTCCGGGACCGAATCCTCCATCGAGGCCCTTTCAAGCGGGAAGAGGCCGCGGCTCCTGCCGAGCCGCGCGTCGCTGAAACGGAAACGGCCCTCCCGGAGCCGGTCGCCGGCTCCTTGCAACAGATTGCAGCACGTCCGGAGCCGGCTGTTTCCCCGCATGATGCACCAGACGAGCCGCCGTTCGCCGCCGGACGCCGCGACGATTTTTCCTCCCTCGTCAAAGAGTCTTCCCCCATCGTGCAGGTCGGGCACGATGAGGCTCCGTTCGACCGTCTTCGTCCGTCAAGAAGCCACAAGCTGCCCTTGGAGGCTCCGACGCCGTTCTCCACGATCGCCCGGGAAGAAGCGACGGCAGCCGCGCGAGCCGACCACGATTCTCAACAGGATTCTGATCGTCGCGACCCTCTGCGCGGAAACCCCGCCGAAGAAACGGGCCGCGGTGCTAACGATGCTGATGAGGGACTGGCCGGCTCGCTGTTTGATGTTTTCGGTATCGGCGGCGACCGCGCAGGAACACCGCAAGCCGAGACACCGCACCCACTTCGCCCCGCGAGCATTGCCCCCTTGCAGCGGCCTCCGCGCGATGGCGACGAGGAGACTCCCACGCCGTCCATCGACGCGCTGGCCGAATCACTACAGACGGTTCACTGGCAGGAAGAACTCGACCGGCTGACGGCCCTGCTGGAAACGCAGTTGGTCCATCAGAATCCCGGGGAATCGTCCATCGAACAAGACTATTATGTCCGCCAGCATGTCGCCTTGCGGCTGTTGTACTTGATCGGCAGCCGCCGCCCGGAAGCCCTGCAGGCCATTCCGGACTGCGACCCCGCCCAACAGGAATTCTGGACAGAGTTGCTCTGGGCTCTGTCGAATATCTTCGATGACGAGGCGATGCCGGACCAGGCCGGCCGGGCCCGCGAGACCGCCACGCGATTGCGTGCCGCCCTCACGCACATCGCCCCGTTGGCCGGCCTGCGGCTCACACACACACAGTTCTGCCGCCAGATCAACGGGTTCGGCAGCTATTCGACGTATGATCGAGACGAGTTTTCGCCCGGCCAGTCTGTGCTCGTGTATACCGAGGTCGAAAACTTCACCAGCCAACTCAACGCGGAGGAAGAGTTCGTCACGACCCTGCGATCGACGATTCGGATTCATCGAGGGGATGCCACGGGCGAGATCCTCTTCGAGGAGAACCTGCCGCCCACCGAGGACCGCTGCCGCAGCCAGCGCCGGGACTACTTTCACAGTTACCGGATCACGCTCCCCCCGGACCTCACTCCCGGTCCGCACGTGTTAACGCTCACCGCCCGCGACCAGAACAGCCAGAAGCTGCGAATGACCTCGCTCAATTTCCTGGTCCGCTAGGCCAATCTGTTCATCGTGTTCTGTCAAACCCCGGACTGAGGGCTGGAGTTCAGCCTTTAGGCTGCCAGAGCAAGCTAAAGCTTGAACTCCAACGCCCAACGCCCATGTTGACAGGCCGGGCGGGTGCCGTTCACGCGAAGCCGATTTCGACGTCGCAGATCTCGTACGCCGTCAGCTCGACGATCACCACATCCGCGTCGATCACCAGGTCGGTCAGCGGCTTGCCCAGCAGGTCGCATTGCCGGGCGCGGGCCGGTGTGCGAAAGCAGCGGAGCCTGGCCGTGCAAGCGCGGCCTTCGGTCTCTCGGAGGCGGAGCGTGACGCCCGGCTCGCACCGCTGCCCCGGACCGCCGTCGGCGCCGCCGCCAGCACCGTCGGCGTCGGTAATCGGCGTTTCGTCGACATCGGTCGTTGAGGGATCAAGCTCACCGCCGCCGGTCTTCGCCTCTTCCGGAGATGGGGTCGCTGCTGTCAACGGCATCAACCGTGTGATCTGTACGTTGCGGCTGTCGATGTGAAAGAACCAGCCGGATGACGGCTGATCCGGCCCCTCGGAAACCATGACCGGTTCAAGACGGTCGAAGATGTCGCGGGAGCGCTCCATCGGAAAGGCATCGTCAACCGAGACCACGCACCGGAAATGTTGACGGGTCTCGCCGGCAGTCACCAACAGTGTGTCGAGCATTCGCGGGCCGGTCTTCCGGTGAAACGGCAGCCCGAGCGAATGAATGGTCGCTCTCCGTTCGGCATCGGCAATTTCGATGAAATGCGGAGCCTCGAACCGGTCGGACGTCACCGGCTGCGCTCCCTCATGGACGGAGCATGTCAGCGCAGCCGCCGAGTCGCTCCAGGCCCACCGCGCGGCAAAGTAATTCGACCACGGATCCCCGACCGGCAACCGCTCCGGCTCCAGGAGCACATCGATTTCCACAACGGGACGCCCCTGCCAGACGCGCACCAACTGTGTGAACCGGGCGAGGATCAAATCGTTCGTCGGATCGACGAGTCGCCCTCGCGTCTCGATCTCTCCCCGCAGCGGGCCGTCGGAAATGACCCGCGACTCGTCCATCCGCATCTCGGTGTACCACGTCTTCTCTTCCCGGCTCTGCTCCCCTTCGCCGACGGTCACCGTGAGCTCGCGATGGAAGCGAAACGCCAATTGCTGACTGAGGCGATTCGGGCCGCGGCGGTACGTCTTGATCTGTGCAATCCCGCCGGTCACCTCGCTCAACCGGACTTCAAACTGCTCGTTCCGCAGCGTGTTCTCCTCCGCCATCAGCACGCGGCTCGTTTTTCTGGCGGTTGCGGTCGCCTCGCCAGCCGGGAGCCAAACGAACCCGCAGGGCGGCAACTCGACGACCAGAGAATACTGTTCGTCGTTCGTCTGCCTCGCAACAATCGCGGGAGATTGTTGCGGAGGAGGGACGTCTTGCGGCCAGGAGATCGCCACCCGCCGACCGAACGAGCAGGAGTTGGCGACAAAGCATCCCTGCGTCGCTCCACGCCTGCCGACGACGGTCTCCGCGAGCCGCCGCGACGTTTCCTGATGGGCTTCGTTGAGGGTCCGGCTTAGTTCGTCTCGTTGCGCAACCGCCGGCTCAGAACAGTCGGTGTCGATCGGCTCTTCCAGTGCGGCGACTCGGTCCGCATCAATCGGCCGCCCTTGTAGCAAATTCGCCATGCCGGACATCCACAGCACCGACTCCAGACGGTGATGCCGCGCCCAATGGTCGGCGTAGCGGCTGATCGGGTCCGCCTCTTCCATCGCCACCGATGCAACAAGATGCGGCGAAAGATAATCTCCCGCCTTGTGACGGGACAGCCGTCCGGGTGTGTCAGTTGTCCGGAAGAAGTCGGAGAACGTGACGAACCGACCGAGCACGGGCGCGTACTTCTCGATGCGATGAAAATCCTCCAGCCACGGCGACTGCATCTTCGGCCAACGGGCGAAGATCAACAGAGCCGCATGGTCGTAGTCCATCGACTCGGCCATTCGCTGGGGAAATCGCAACATGCCTGACGCGCTGTCGGCGGCGAGCGGAATGCGGCTCACCGCGTCGATCACCGACCCGTCGCATCCTTCCCAGCGGTGTTTGCCCTGCTCCTCATCGGGATAGAGGCCGTCATCCATCACAAAGTGCAAGGCGGCTTCGTATCCCAGTTTGTCGAGCAACTGCGGCATTTGAATGCCGACGCCGTACTTCCGCCGTGCCCACACGATTGGCCGGCGGCCGCACAACCGTTCGATCGCCGAAAGACCCTTGCGGAACGAGGGCAACACCGACTCCAGCGGCAACAAGGCGTTACACGTTTCCGTCCATTCGCCGCCCAGCAACTCCTGCTGCTCGTTGAGCCAGCGTGCCCGCAAGGCTGCCATGTCCTCCGGTTGCTCACCGGCGATCGACTGCAAGTCCTGCGCGGTCGCCAGATAATTGACCGACCGGTCGGAGCCGACGAGCCCGGACCACTCCTCCCCCGCCATCTCCGGCGTGAGGAGACATAAGTCGGCCAGATAGCAATCGACCGGATAAAACCGTTCCCGGCCTTCGAGCAACATTTCGAAACAACTGTGCAGGTGGGACACGGCAGCCGCCCAGTCATTGGCCAGCGCAGCCCGGGCGGCGGCGACCGCATCGTCTTGCAGCCGCGTCTCGTCCAATTCGTTGAAGTACCGCATCTTCCGGGTGAGCATTTCCAACTGCAAATAGCAGTGGCCCAGGGCCAGGAAATCGCTGACAAGCTCCGGGTCGGCGGAGGATTCGCTGCCGAGCGGAGAGACAGCCTGCTCGATCATGGCGGCCCGTTCAGAGACGCCGGTCACCAAAACCGCCCCCTGATCGCGGGCATGGTCGATCCATTGGCAGGGAACCCAGTCCTCGGATGCCGACGGGATGAGAAACAGCCGGTCCTTGAGCTCTTCCGGCGGCTCGTCCGCCCGCTCCCAATTCGGCATGACTCCCGCAGAATCGAGCAACAGCGGATGCCAGGCGACAGCAAACGCATTGAGCAGCCCTTCCGCTTGCTGCTCGGGCAACTCTAGCGGGAGATCCTCGATACTGTGGCTCGGAATCAGAATCGTGAGAGATTCGTACTTCATCGGTCCGCGTTCGTGGTGGTTGTCGAATGCGCACGATGATAAGAGCCGACACCGCCGGAGAACAGGATGCCCTTCCCGGGAGTTCCGACGTTCGTATTCCAATCAGAGCCCCGAGCGTGAGCGACGGGCCAACACGGGCAGGTCGACGCAGGTTCTTGATGTCCTCACTTTGTGCCTTCGTGGCGCATCTCGACCACAAAGACACAAAGACACCAAGTCGCGTGACAGGACAAGTCTCGCCCGGTGGCACTCGCAAAGTCGGCATCGCTGCGGCGACCCGTCCGCGCAAGTACAGAGCGGGACTGGTCAACAACGCAAACTGTGATCGCCTGCCTGTGGAGGTCGATGCCGGCAAACTTCATGGTGATGCCTTTGTCTTGTGGAAACGGGTTGGACACAACAACGTTGGCCACGCATCAAAGAACACCACCAACAGCTCGGCCTCCTCATAGTTTCACCCTACGATTGCTAGTGCGGGCGGCTTTTAAGTGTAGCGTCGTCTGGACGCTTGTGGACGCTGAGATGCCTCATAACCGCCCCGTAACGCCGCCAAAACCCGCTACACTTAAAACGATGCCGTACTAAAGCCTGAACTCCAGCTTCTCTCTCAAATCCGTTCGATGATCGTCGCGGTGGCCATGCCGTGGCCGATGCACATGACTTGCAGGCCGGTTTGGCCGCCGGTCGCTTCGAGACCGGCGAGCATTTTGGACATCAGGCCGGCTCCGGTGGCGCCGAGCGGATGGCCGTGGGCGATCGCGCCACCCCAGGGATTGAGTTTCCCGATGCGTGGCTTGAACTCGTTCGCCCAGGCGAGGACGACGGTGGCGAAGGCTTCGTTGACTTCGATCCAGTCGATGTCGCCGATCGTCATCCCGGCCTTGCTGAGCGCTTTGTGAGTCGCCGGGATGACGCCCGCCAGTTGCAGCGTCGGGTCGTCGCCGACGGCCACCCGGGCCAGGAACCGGGCGCGGGGCCGGAATCCGTCCGCCTCGGCGATCTGGCGGTTGGCGACGAGCACGGCTGAAGCGCCGTCGGAAATCTGACTGGAGTTGCCGGCTGAGACAACACCGTTTCCGTCGGGGCGAAAGATCGTCGGCAAGCTGTTCATCCTGGCCATGTCGATCGCATCGCGGATGCCTTCGTCGCGGGTGAGGGTGAGGGAGTTGCCGTCCGTATCGAGGCCCTCGGTGGGAAGGAGTTCGGCGTTGCGGCTCTCCCTGGCGGCCGCGCTGGCCCGCCGATGGCTCTCGGCGCTGAATTGGTCGGCCTGATTGCGGCGGAGGTTCCATTTCTCGGCGACCCGCTCGGCACTTTCGCCCTGATGAATCAGCTCGTACCGCTCAAACAGGGCCGGGTCCAGCTTCTCGAAGCCGCCCCCGATGTCGCTGAACATGGGAACGCGGGTCATGCTTTCGATGCCCGCACCGATCACGTAGTCCATGTCTCCGGCTGCGACCGCCTGAGCGGCGAAATGCACGGCCTGTTGGCTGGAGCCGCACATCCGGTTGAGCGTGACGGCCGGCACTTCGACGGGAAATCCCGCAAGCAGGACCGCCAGCCGCCCCACATTGCATCCCTGCTCGCCCGCCTGCGTGACGGCACCGGTGATGACGTCGTCCACCCGGGCAGCCTCGCAACCGGCCCGCTCCACCAAACCTGTGAGCGCATGGGCCAGAAGCCGGTCCGGAGGGATCTCGCGATACGCTCCCTGCCGACGGGCGAACGGCGTCCGCACGGCTTCAAGAATGACCGCGTCTGTCATGAGCCATCTCCCGAAATCGGTCGCAGTGGGCAGTGCGTCCAAAGATGAGACTGTCGAATGAGGTTCCCGTTTCGATCGTACACGGTCCGTCCTGTGGCGAACATGCCCAGACTGCTGGCGAGGGTTGTTGGGGTGCAGCCGTTCGACGGTGGTGCTCATTTGTTTCGCAGCGGTCGATCATTTTCAGGGTGGCTGGGGCATTGTTGAGGCAACGAAGACGCGCGCTCAGACCGACACGGGGGCCATCACGCGGTTCTTTCACCGTCCACAGCCCCAGAATTCCGTGCGGTCTCCCAACTCATCGATTACAGATCGCAACAGCCACCCCCCACCATTGATCGGATGCCCCCAGAGACATTGGGGTGCAAGTGCTCATCGCTGTCCCGTCGCTCACGCTCGGGGCTCTGATGCTTTGAGAGCAGTCCCTCCGACACTCCGCATGAGCGAGGTTGATCGGTTACTCTTGTCACAGGCGGCATGGATGCGAAATCATCAAGAGGAGGGGGCTCTCGGTACGACGGAAGACAACAGTGGTGTTTTCGGAAGATGGCAATCTGACCCGCGTCCCGGTGGGGACGCACTACCGGGTGTGGTGGTTCTGGCTGCCGCTCATCCTGGGCGGTTTCGGGCTGTTGGTCGCCGCCGCGCTGTTGCCGGTCTCACGTCCTTTGGGGGTCGCAGCCGGCTTGGTGTCGGTCGGTTTGGGAGCATGGGCGGTTGTGTCCGCTGTGGTGATTCGCCGGGGACGCCGCTGGTTGGAGGATGACGGGACGATCATCCGCGTCATCGACCGGGAAGGAACGGTTGAGTTCACCGACGAGCAGGTGACTGATCTGGCCCTGTTCCGCGTGTCGCATCATGCCGGCGGACGTCTGGTGGCCGTCAGCCGGGAGCTGCGTCTTTGGATCGAGATACCGCACGGACAGCGGCAACTGCGTCTCGTCAATCGCATGGCCCCGCACAGTCGCGACCCGCTGGAGGAACTGATCAGCCGCCTGTGTGAGCGACTGGCCGAGAAAGCCGTCGACAGACTCGCCCGGGGAAAGGGTATTGAGGGGGACGGTTGGCGACTGGAAGGCAGCACGCTGCGCGTGACGGCCGGGAAGCAGGAAGCATTGCTGGCAACCGATTCGGTGGCGGCTGTCGAAACGATCGGACAGCAGGTCCGGGTTTGGCGGGAGGGGATTCCGCGAGCGGTCGTCCACCTGCCGCTCGCCGGTCGCAACACCTGGATGCTTGAGCGTCTGCTATCGGTCGCTCCGGATTCGACGGCACCAGCCGATCGTCCGGCCAAACAGCCGCCGCCGGCCAATCCGTTAGGCCGCATTCTGTTTGAACGCGTGACGGGGCCCACCGTTTCGGTGCTGTTCGCGACGGTCGGCCTTGTGCTGACGGCGGTTGGCCTGATGACGATGTTTCTGTCGATCCGCGCGGCCCAGCCGTTTGGGGTTTTCGTCGGCGTGCTGCTCGGCATCATCGGTGTTATGTTGCTGATTGTCGCCTGGCGGGTCCGTCGCATGCGATTCTGCTGTTACGAGCACGGTCTGGAGCGGATCACGCTGACCGGACGGCAGGTGCTGAGTTTCACGGATGTCGACGTGTTTTCCTTCGAGTCACGCCGCAACTTTTCGCACGGACGGTACGCCGGCACGACCTACACACTGGTGTTCGCCGACCGTTCCCGCGAACAGGGGCGCGGCATCTTCCTCTCCACGACCGTGCACAACACGGATGAAGAGCTTGAGATGCTGCGAGACCGGGTTGCCGAACAGATCGCGCGTCGCATGGCGGCCACTTTTGCCCGCACGAAGGGGGTGCAGTGGACGCCCGAGTTGTGGTTTCACGCCGACGTGCTGGAGTTCAGCCGCCCGCGCCGACTGCTCACCCGCCCGAAACTGACGGTCGTCCCGTACGACGCCGTGACGGATTTCGAGGCCCGCGACGGGATGTTCCATCTCTGGACGAACTATCAGGAGCGAGCGGTCATCAGCGTGAAAACGTCGTCCGCCAATTTCTATCCCGGCCTGATCGTCCTGGAAGGACTCGTGCAGGCCCATGCCCAACGATCGGTGGAGCAATGGTCGCCGTCAACGACGATGGGCTGAGGTTCGACTGGTTTGCGCTCGAGCGGGAACTCGGGACGACTTCGGAGGCCTCAGGTACGTGCTAATCCGCAAGCGGCGGTGAAAGATTGCAAAGAACTCGCGTAACGGTTCACGGGTTGGGCGACTCTTGCACGGAAGATCCGGGGTCAGGCACCATTTTCGGCCATCACGTCATTTGTGTCGGAGACCGCTTCCCGCAGAAAATGGTGCCTGACCCCCCATCCTGTGAACGCTTACAGAACTCGCACCACAACTTTTCTCATCCTCCTGATTCACTTCCGAATCAACGAATCAACTCATTCACACGTCGTAATACATGGCGAATTCCCAGGGATGGGGGCGCTCGTGCAGGGCTTCGATTTCATGCGCCTGCTTGAACCAGATCCACGTGTCGATGACGTCTTCGGTAAAGACGTCGCCCCGCAGCAGGAAGTCGTGATCCTCGCGCAGCGCCTGCAGCGCGATGTCCAGTCCGCGCGGCACTGCCGGGAATTCGTCGAGTTCGTCCGGCGTGAGGTCGTAGATGTCCTTGTCGAGCGGCGGACCGGGGTCGAGCTTGTTCTGGATGCCGTCAATCGCCGCCATCAGCACGGCTGACATGGCGAGGTACGGATTGCAGGACGGATCGGGACAGCGAAACTCGAACCGCTTGCTCGCCGCGCTGGAATTGTGCACGGGAATACGGATCGCCGCCGATCGGTTGCGGAAGCTGTACGTTAAGTTGATCGGGGACTCGAAACCGGGGATGAATCGTTTGTAGCTGTTGGTCGTCGGGCAGCAGAAGGCGAAGAGAGCGGGGGCATGCCGCAGAATTCCCGCCATTGCGTGCAGGCCGATGTCGCTCAGTCCGCCGTATCCGGACCCGGCGAACAGGGTTTGCTGCTCTTTCCACAAGGAGAAGTGCAAGTGTAGTCCGCTGCCGTTGTCGTTCCAGAGCGGTTTGGGCATGAAGGTGGCCGTTTTCCCGTGCCGCGCTGCGACGTTCTTCACCACGTATTTGTACCGTAGCAGTCCGTCGGCCGCCTTGAGCAGCGGCGCGTAGTGCATGTCGATTTCACACTGGCCGCCGGTTGCCACTTCGTGATGCTGCGCCTCGACCGGGACGCCGCACTCCTGCAGCGTGAGCATCATTTCCGTCCGCAGGTCCTGCAGCGTGTCCGCCGGCGGAGTGGGGAAATACCCCTCCTTGCGGCGAATGCGATACCCCGCGTTGCCCGGCGTCCCGTGGGCACTCAACCCCCGGTTCCATTGGCCTTCAACGCTGTCGAGATGGTAGTACGCCTCGTGCTCGGTCTGATCAAAACGGACGTCATCGAAGACGAAAAACTCCCCTTCCGGTCCAAAGTTGGCCGTATCCGCGATGCCGGTCGACAGCATGTACGCTTCTGCCTTGCGGGCAACGTTGCGCGGATCTTTGGCATAGTCCTCGCGCGTGATCGGATCCTGAATGTTGCAGGTGATGCCAAGCGTGGACTTCATAAACGGATCCACGATGGCGGTGTTTGCCTGCGGGACGACGAGCATGTCACTCTCGTTGATCGCCTGCCAGCCGCGCATCGAGGAGGCGTCGAACCCGAACCCATCCTCGAAACTCTTTTCCGTGAGAGCGTTTACGGGGACGGTGAAGTGCTTGTGCGTTCCGGGAAAATCCATAAACCGCAGATCAACGGCCTGAATCTCCTCCTGGCGACAGAGAGCGAGAACTTCTTTGGGTGTCATAATGCGCGCAGCGGGGAAAGAGAATTGGGATCCATGAGGCGGTCACTGCCCACATCGTAGGCATATCGGAGCAAACCGTGTACCGACCGGTTGACCGCTGCGGAGAGTTGGGGGTGACCCGGCGCTAACGCTTCGGGCTCTGAGGCGTTTGCGAATGGGTCGGCAGGCGTCGACAGCGGTCCCACCTTTCAGAGCCCTGAGCGTTAGCGACGGGTCAGCGCAATGGTGAACGCGACGGGTGGCGGGGGCGCATTGGTGCGTGGAACAACAAGACCCCCTGCGATCCGGGGGCGGTGAACGATTCACCGAACAACGACACCGCCCCCGTGATCCGCGCTGCAACAGGACCGGACGGTTCTGCGGCATCCCCGCCACCCTTCACTCATGGATACAACAGTTGATGCGTCCAACCGTTTGGGCCGCGCTCGTAGACGTCTCTATCGTGCAGGCGGGCGGGTTGGCCGTACCAGAATTCGACGCGTCCCGGGATGAGGCGATAGCCGCCCCAAAACTCAGGCCGCGGGATATCGTCGCCGGGGTACTTCTGCTCCAGCGCGGCGGCGCGGTCGGCGAGCGTCTGACGGCTGTCGAGTGGCTGTGACTGGTCCGACGCCCACGCTGCCAGTTGGCTCTCTCGCGGTCGTGTCGCCCAGTAGGCGTCGGAGTCCGCGTCGCTGTTCTTTTCGACAGTGCCCTCCATGCGGACCTGACTCAGCAGCGGGTCCCAGTGAAAGCAAACCGCTGCGTATGGGTTCGCCGCCAGATCGCGTCCTTTCTGGCTGCCGTAGTTCGTGTAGAACCTCAACCCCTGCTCGTCGAACCCGCGCATCAGCACGATGCGGACCGCCGGACGACCGTCCGAGCCGATGGTCGCCAGCGCCATGGCGGTTGGGTTGTCTCCGTCGAGCCGCTCCGCGTCCTCGATGATTTTCCGAAAGCGACCGAGCGCCTCCTGATACAGCGGGTCATTCGTCATGAGAGTTGGTCGCGCAGTTCGTGTTCCAGGCAGTCATGCAGATCCGGGAACTGAAACTCGTAGCCGGTTTCCTGCAATCGTTTGGGGACAACGTGGGCACTCGCCAGCAGAAGAGCATCTGCCATCTCTCCCAAGGCAAGTCTGGCTGCAAAGGCGGGCAGGGGGAAAAGCGTCGGACGATGCAGCACTTCGCCGAGCGCCTTGGTGAACTCCGCATTGGTGACTGCGTGCGGTGAGACGGCGTTGACCGGTCCGTGGAGGTCGTCGCAGTCGATGGCGTGCACAATCGCGCCGACGACATCCGCATGGGCCACCCAGCTCCAGTACTGCCGCCCGGTGCCGACCTTGCCGCCAACTCCCATTCTGAAGGGGAGCAGCATTTTTTGCAGCGCACCGCCCTGCTTGCTGAGGACGACACCAATCCGCACGTTCACCACGCGAATGCCCGCCTCCGCGGCGGGGGCGGTCGCCTGTTCCCATTGCCGGCAGACCTCCGGGAGAAACCCTTCGCCGGGAGGACTCTGTTCATCAAGAACGGTCTCGCCCCGGTCGCCGTAATACCCGATCGCCGATGCACAAACGAGCACCCCCGGCTTTCGAGAGAGAGCCGCCAGACTGCGGCACAGAGCCTCCGTTCCGTTCACGCGGCTGTCCCGAATGCGGCGTTTTTTCTCGGCGGACCAGCGCCCCTCAGCAATGCTTTCGCCCGCCAGGTGGACGACCCCGGACACTCCCTCCAGCCGCGACGGGTTGACGAGCCCGTCGTCCGTGCTCCACTGCGCCTCGCCGGCGGCGGATCTCGGTGCATGCCTCACCAGACGAATCACCGATTGCCCGCCGTTCTTCAGGCGGCCGACGACACCCGTCCCGATGAGTCCCGCCGCACCGGAGACCGCGATCTTACGAGGCCTTGCTTGGGTCGTCGTTTCGGACGTGTCGGCCCGGTGAGTTTCGACCTGTTCGTTGGCTGCCATCGTTCCACACTCCAGGAGACGGTCGTTGGGTGGTGTCCATGAGGATCATTGCGTCTTCACCGGGAGATTCAACAGTAATTAACGGACAATTGCAGCGGCACGTTTCGCCGCACATTTGGATTGTGCGGCGAAACGTGCCGTACGAATCAACGAGTCAACCATTCAACGAAACAACGTATCACCGGGTCACCACGAGATTGTCGCGCAAAATGACCGCCGCGTAGGGGAGGTCGCCGAGGATGCCCTCGATCTGATCGCTGCGGTGGCCGGCGATGGCGGCAGCGTCCCGGGCTCCGAAGTTGGTCAGTCCGCGGGCGACCTCGTTTCCGTCCGGTCCGATGAGCGAGACGATCTCTCCCTTTTCGAAATCGCCTTCGACAGACGTCACGCCGATGGCGAGCAGTGATTTGCCGTTTTCACAGATGGCGCGGCACGCTCCGGCATCAAGACAAAAGCGGCCCGAGGCGGGCATGGAATAGCCGATCCAGCGTTTCCAGGACGGCAACGTCCGCCCGCCGGCGAGGAACAGCGTGCCGACCTCACGGGCGGCAAGCACCTCATCCAGGACATGCGGGTTCGTGCCATTCGCCAGAATCACGCTCTCGCCGACGGCGTTGGCCGTTTTGATCGCTTCCAGTTTGGACCGCATTCCGCCGCTGCCGCGCCGACTGCGGGCTTCGGTCGCCAGTTGAAACAGGTCGTCGCTCCAGTCCGGGACCAGCGGAATGACGCGGCTCTGTGGGCCATCCGGGTCGCCGTCGTAGAGCCCGTCGATCACGGAGAGAATCACGAGCAGCGGCGCGTTGAGCAGTGTCGTGACCAGAGAGGCCAGCCGGTCATTGTCGCCGAAACGAATCTCACTCACGCTGACGGTGTCGTTCTCATTGACGATGGGAACGGCGTCGTACTCGAACAGCGTGTTGAGCGTGTTGCGGATGTTGAGATAGCGCGGCCGCTGTTTGAAGTCGTTGCCCGTACACAGAATCTGGGCCGCGTGATAGCCGTGTCCTCGGAGCGCTTCGTCATACAGGCGGATCAGCCGGGCCTGTCCGGCGGCGGCGGCGGCTTGCAGGTGCGGCAGATCCGTCGGACGTCCCGGGAGTTTCAGCAGACCGATCCCCGCCCCGACTGCTCCACTGGAGACGACGACGACCCGCCGCCCTGTCTGCCGCACACGGTGAATCTGTTCGCACAGGGCGGCGATGCGGTCCGGGTCGAGCGAGTCGTCATCGCGCGACAGCACGTTCGTCCCGACTTTGATGACCAAAGTCCGAGCCGCGTCGATCACTTCCCGTCGAACAAGGTTTTGCATGGCGGACCGCTCTTCTTTCCCGGATTTCCCGGAATCGGACATCGTATCGCATGCTGACGTTCGCGAAAACGACGGCGGGGCAGTTCTCCAGGGCCTGGTTGCGCCGGTTTGATGGCGGTGTTCATTCGTTTCCGGGTGGCTGGGGCGATGTTGAGGTGACGGGTATGTGTCCGCGGGCGGAACATTGGGGCCGTGATGCGGTTCGTTCACCGTCTACAGCCCCAGAATTCCGGACGTTTTGGTGACTATCAGTCTCCGATCACCCCAGCCACCCGCCGTGTCGATTCGCGAAACCTGTGGCAGACACAGGTGAACGATGTGTTTCTTGGCGGACTCGGCGCCTTGGCAATTTTTCATCACCTCGGCCCTGCGCTGGAGGATTCGCGACCGTTCACAGAATAATGTGGTGAACGAAGCCTCGTTTGAATGCGAATCATTGAATCGCCTCGAGATTCACCCGTGCAGTGCTGGACGGGGCAAAGCGGGGCGTTATGATCGACTCAGTGAACTCGCGGACGCCGCAACCCATTACTTGCGGTCAATTGCGACTCGTTGGGATTTGGAAACCGACGCCGATGGCTGAGCTACATCATGAGTGTGGAATTGCGGCCATCTATCAACTGCCGGGTGAGTATACCGGGCGGCTGAGTCCGCCCCAGGGCTCCCGTGCGGTCTCCCGCTGGATTCCGCGAATGCTGCTGGACATTCAAAACCGGGGCCAGTTGGCCGCCGGCTTGACGTCCTACCACACGGACCGCAACCAGCTGATCGATACCCATAAGGATGTCGGATCGGTTTCGGAAGTATTCCGGCTGAGCCATCCGACCGCTGCCGACGAACTGATGCAGGAATACGAAGGTCCTGCAGCCATCGGGCATGTGCGGTACGCCACCTGCGGCAAGGACGACCGCAGTTACGCCCAGCCGTTCGAGCGGCATCACATTGAAAAACGCAAATGGTTCTCCTTCGCCTTCAATGGGCAACTGGCCAACTACCCGCAGTTGCGAGACGAGATTCTTTCGCAGGGCGACTTTCACCTGGCCCGGGAGACCGACACCGAGATTCTCATGCACTTGATCTGCCGCGAGATTTCGCGGCAGGAGCAGGGGCTCGATCTGCTGCTGCTGTTGCAACGGCTGAGCCGCAACCTGGACGGGGCGTATAACATTGCGTTCCTCAACGCCCTGGGAGACATGTTTGTCGCCCGCGACCCGTTGGGCATCCGCCCGTTGTGCTATGCCTTCGAGGACGGGTTGTTTGCAGCGGCCAGTGAGAGCGTGGCGCTGGCCAATCTGGGGTTTCGCCCGGAACAGATCGTGAGCCTGCCGCCCGGCCATGCGGTCATCATTCAGGAGGGGAAACTGTCCGTCCTCCCGTTCGCGGAGACGAAACGCCGGGCACACTGCTTCTTTGAATGGATCTATTTCGCCAACGTCGCCAGCACGCTGGATGAGCGGAGCGTGTATCTGACCCGCAAGTCGTTGGGCGAGCAACTGGCTGCTCAAGAGACCATCGCGATCGACAAAGACACGATTGTCATCCCGGTCCCCGACACGGCAAAGGCGGCGGCTGACGCAATGGCGTACACCCTGGGGGTCCCCTGTCTCGAAGGGCTGATGCGAAACCGTTACGTCGGTCGCACGTTTATCGAGAGCAGCAACCGGGCCGACAAGGCGCGCATGAAATACACCCCCCTCCCGGAAGTTCTCCGCGGAAAACGGGTGCTCGTCGTTGAGGATACGATTGTTCGCTCGACGACGATGAAAGCGTTGGTCTCGCAGCTGCGGGAGCGGGGCGGTGCGAGTGAGGTGCACGTCCGCGTCGCCTGTCCCCCGATAGTCGGTCCGTGCTTTTACGGAATTGATATGTCGAGCGTTTCCGAGTTGTTCGCGCCGAAATTCATGTCCGGCTCCGACTTGACCGCTGAAGACGAACAACAGATGGCAGCCGCCCTGGGGGCGGACTCCCTCCGATACTTGCCGCTCGACGCCATTCCCCGCGCTCTGGAAATGCCGGAGGAATCGCTGTGTCAGGCGTGCATCAACAGCGAGTACCCCACACCGGCCGGAGAGCAGTTGTATCAACTGTCGGTCGCAGCCCAAGACGATGAATGCAACGACTCGCGGATGATCGACTCGGCCATCTTCACGCCGGCTCGCACCTGATAGCGCTAACCCAAGTTCCCCAGTGATTTGGGAAATCGGTGTTTCTGAAAGTTTTTTCGAGCCGGAGTTTGTCGTAAGTCGTTGATTGATGGTCGGGCGTTGAGGGTCTGAGAGTCGGATGACGGCCGATCGCGTTGTAGT
>JAJDEI010000261.1 GCA_029259845.1 Planctomycetaceae bacterium
TCCCTGATCGGTCACCAACTTCACCGCCTCTCGCTGGAACTCCTCACTGTGCCGCCGTCGCTTCGCTTTCGACATCTCCTCTTCTCCTCACGAGCAGTCTACGCTCTTCTCTGAGCGCCCACCATTCGTGGGGAAGTCCAGGCTCGCGTCATCGTCGATGGCGGGCATCACTGTCTGGGCGAGTGCGGCTCGCCAGAATCAAAGCGGCGATGCAAGGAACTGGTCGACCGCGGGCAACGTCGGGAACACGTTCGGATGTTCCCTGCCCTGACGCTGGGGCAACTTGCGCTGCGATTCGTGGAGCACGCTGCCACTTCAATCGGAGAACTCCGCGACATCGTGGGATGCTCTTCGGTCGGTTGCTCCAACAAGTGACGCACGTTGATCCCGTGACTTGGGAAATGATCGCATCGGGAGACCAGCGACAACCTGAGTCAACCGGACACCGCTTTACGAAAAAAGCCGCGATGTCGGCCGAAGCAGACATCGCGGCAATTTGTGCCGGGCCCGTGGCCCGGACTCAATCGTTCCTCACCGCACGATGTCCGTGCGTGTGCGGATGCGACGGCGTTTACTGCAGGATCTTGTTGATGTCATTGATCACAGCGTCAACGTCCAGGTCTTTGGCATTGGCGACCGCGTGATTCGCCTTGACGCCCAGTCCATTGGCCAAAACAACCGTGACGGCGGCTTTGGCGTTGATCCCATAGTTGTCCGGGCCGTTCTCGAATTCGTTCGGCACGACGAAGGGCACGTTCGAGGTCTTGCTGCCGGCGGCAAAGGCCTTCGCGGTAGCGGCCAAGTCGTCCTGGTCGTCGCCAAGCAGGTTGACGAAGGTCCGCAATTTTTCACCTTCGTGCTCAACGATGGCCGCGTCGAGCTTCTGCACCAGTTCGACGACTTTGGGGTCGGTCGAGCGTGTGAAGACAACGACCTGCGGACGGCCGCCGTTGCGGCAGCGATAGCAGAGGTTCTTCCCCACGTCGACGCCGTCGCTTTCGGCTCCGGCGATCTTGGTGACGTTGAACGCGCCGAGGTCGGCTCCGACCTGGGGGCCGCTCTTGATCTGCTCACCCGCGGTGAGCGAACTGGCAAACGCCAACGTAATCACGAGACTGAGAACCGGGAAACACTTCATCGTTTGCTCCTTAATGGCAGAGAGAGATGGCCATCCAACGACGGCCGTTGTGTAAGAGGATTCCTGGCTGAGACCTTCAAACAGCACGGCAGGGCCTTGGAGAGAGGGAGAAAGAGGGCATCCCAATCTCGCTCTCGCTGTAACCTACCGGTTTCAGTATCTTATTTTTGGTCGGAAAAGGGCCCCGTCGGTCGGTCAACTCAACCTGTGATTGTCAGGGGGATGGTCTTCGCAGTCGGTGAGCCAGTTCACGGAGCGCCCAATCAAGCAGCCCTCGCCAGTGCCCCCCTGGGACTGCATGATCCCTACGAAAGGTGTGCCACGGATGTGTCAGCCCTGCCGAGGTTCGAGAGCATGCTGGCTTTTTCCACTGCCAACGCGGCAGTGGCGCGCCGAATCAGGTTTTCCCAAGGCTGCCGGGCGGTCGAATCGAGATTATGCTATGACGTTGGGGGGCGGGCGCAAAGTCTGCCGGCTTCCAAACATCGCATGATTGTCCAATTCCTCGCGGCAGCATCTTTGGCAATTGGCGGCCAATTCGATCGAATCCACGAAGCAGAGGCTGAAATGCAGGAACCTTCAGTGCTCGTTCGGCTCCTGTTGGCCGCGGTCTGCCTCGGCCTGCTGACAGCTCACGGAATCGTGTGGGCCGACGAAACCACCAGCGCGCACGATCGGTCACCGGTCGACGTGGCACTGTCTCCGGATGGCCGCTGGCTCGTCACCGCGAACGAAACCTCCGACAGCGTGTCGCTGGTCAGCACGACGGACAGCCGCGTTGTCGATGAAATCACCTGTGGACGCCACCCGGCGGATGTTCTGTTTTCTCCGGACGGCCAGCTGATTCTGGTCACCGGCACGTGGTCCGGCAAACTGACCGTTCTCCGCGTTGCCGATGGACGTCTGCAACATGTGGGGACGGTCAACATGGGAGAGGAGCCTTGGGGCATCGCCATCACTCCGAGTGGCGATCGGGCGTTCGTCGGCTTGGTCGCCACGGGCCGGGTCGCAGAAGTTGATCTCAAAGACCTTCGCGTTGTTCGCCGCATTGATGTGGGAAACTGGCCCCGGTATTTGACGTTGTCTCCAGACGCCGCGCGGCTCGCCGTCGGCTGTGCGGGCGATGGCAAGATCGTGGTGGTCGATACGTCGACGGGCGAGCCGCTCTATGAGGAGCGACTGGCCAATGGCATCAACCTCGGGCACATGGTTCCCTCGCCTGATGGGATTTACGCCTACTTCACCTGGATGGTGTACCGCACGAATCCGATTACCGCCGACAACATTCGCCGGGGTTGGGTGCTCGCCAGCCGCATCGGGCGGGTGCGGCTCGACGGTCCGTCGGATCGCGAGGCGATTTCGCTTGACGTGCCCCGCAAGGCGGTCGCCGACCCTTTCGGTCTGGCGATCAGCGACGATCAGCAGACGCTGGTCGCCTCGGCGTCAGGGACTCACGAGTTACTCGTGTATCAGCTGCCCGGCTTGCCGTTTGTCGGAACCGGCGGACCGGGCGACTTGATCGACCGGTCCCTGGAACGGGACGATGACCGGTTCCATCGCATCGAAGTCGGCGGACGTCCGATGGGGCTGCAGATGGCGGGTGACGGTCGAACAGTGTACGTCGCCAACTCTCTCAACAACTCGGTCCAGGTGGTCGATCTCGCAGAGCGGCGTGTCACTCAGGAGATCGTACTCGGCGGTTCTCCGCAGCCGTCGCTGGCTCGTCGCGGCATGGCGCTGTTCTATGACGGTCGCCGCAGTCTGGACCAGTGGTACAGTTGCAATTCGTGCCACCAGTACGGAGGCGCCAACTCGCGGCCGATGGACACGTTCAACGACGGCACGCCGATGACGCTCAAGACGGTGCTGCCGCTGTATTACGTCACCGAGACCGGCCCCTGGACGTGGCATGGCTGGCAGAACGATCTGAGCGACGCCATGCACCGGTCGCTGACGACGACCATGCTGGGCGAGGCTCCGCGTGCGGACGAAACCCGCGCCCTGTTGGCTTTTCTGGAAACGCTTCCAGCCCCTCCGAACCCGTTCCGGAAAATGGACGGCACCCTCAGCGCTGCCGCCGAACGAGGGAAGCTCGTCTTTGAGAGCCGCGAGGCGGCGTGTGCCGAATGCCACAACGGCCCGCACCTCACGGACGGCAAGATACACGACGTCGGACTTGGCTCCCCCAACGACTTTTACGAAGGGTACAATACGCCCTCGCTGCGAGGCGTCTATCGCAAGGTCCGGTTCCTGCATAACGGTCGCGCCCACTCGCTGGAACGGGTGCTCACCGATCTCCACAGTCCCGCCAAAGTGTCCGGCGAAAGAGAGTTGACGGAACAGGAAATGCATGATCTGATCGAGTATCTGAAATCATTGTGAGTCGAGTGGGTAGTGGGTAGCACCGGTTGTCCCAACCGGTGCCGCGCTGCGGCAGGAAGCCTGTCCTTCACTGAACAAATCACGCTAACGGTTCTGCGAGTCTTGTGACCCGATTCAAACCTCGTTCCCAATCTCCGTTTGGGAATGCACTTTCGCGAAACTCTGTTTCGCTCATTGCAAGGCAGGCCTTCGCGGCAGGAAGCCTGTCCTTCATCGGACAGTTCACGCAAAGGCTTCTTGTCGCGGGGCGACACGGGTTGAGGCAACCCGTGCTACCCTTCCTCAAGGTTAACACGACCGAATCATTCGAGACCATCGCGCCTGCCTAAGGGCGTTTCAAGAGCATCGCCCGGCAGTCGCCAAGGATTTCCCATGAGAGCATTTCCCGCATCATCGCAACGTGATCTGACCGCCGCGACAGAATTGAACCGTCGCACTTTTCTGGCCGGTTCTCTCGCCGGCGCTTCGTGTTGGGCGACCGGTATCGGTGCGCGGCACGGATCGGCAGCAACCGAAGGACTCATCAAAGTGTCCGATGCCGGTGGGCAGGACCTGTTCCGATACCTGGCCGGCGGTGGGGGAACGTTCGACATGACGCGATACCGTCAGCTCCTCGGAGCCGCCAATGAGTTCAAGGAAGGCGATCAGACGATCGGCGTTGCCGCTGCCGACGAAACGTCTCGCCGGAACGCCCGTCGCCTGTTGGCCAACACGAGCATCGGCGACCTCACCGCGCGACCGGTATTCATTGATTCGCTGTACCACTTTAACGACAGCGCCCTTGATCCCGACGTGCGGCGGACGTTTTCCTCTTGGACGATGGGCCGGTTGAAGTCGTTCTTGCTCGATACGGACGAACCGGAGATCAAGGCGATCATGCCGGGGCTGTCCAGCGACGTCATCGCCTTCGTCGTCAAACTGATGAGCAACGCCGAGCTGATCACCGTCAGCCAGAAAGTGTTCAATACACTGCCGGGGTCGCAAATTGGGGCGCGGGGATACATGGGGGCCCGCGTGCAGCCTAACTCGCCCACGGACCATGTCGATGACATCCGCTGGCAGGTGTTCAACGGCTGGGCGTTCGCTGTAGGGGATGTGCTGCTGGGGACCAATCCGGTTTCCAGCGAGGTCGCATCCGTGACGGCGATCGAACTGGCTCTGGCGGAGATTCTCAAGACGTTTGGACTGGAAAACGTGCTGCCGCACTGCGTCCTGGCCCACGTCGATGTGCAAGCAGCCACCGAGCAGGAAACGCCCGGCTCGACCGCCCTGTGGTTCCAAAGTCTCGCCGGTTGCACAGACGCCAACACGACCTTCGACCTGTCGATCGACAAGATGGTCAAGCATGCAGCCGCCCGCACGGGGAAGTACGGTTTCTACTTCGAGACCGGACAGGGGGCCGACGCCACCAACGGGCATGGCAAGGGCTTCGACATGGTGATGCACGAGTCCCGCAAGTACGGCTTCGCACGGGCACTGTCTCGCAAAATCGCCGAAGCACTCCGGCAGGCGGGACGGCCGGCATCCCCCTGGGTGCACGTCAACGACGTCGCCGGTTTCATCGGGCCGGAGATCTTTCGCACCCGTGAGCAACTCGTCCGCTGCTGTCTGGAAGACACCGTGATGGGCAAGCTGCACGGGCTGACCATCGGCCTCGACGTCTGCTCAACACTGCATATGGAGGTCGATCTGGACGACCTCGACTGGTGCATCGATCAGATCATGCCCGCCAACCCGGCATATCTGATGGCCCTGCCGACCAAAAACGACCCCATGCTCAGCTACCTGACGACCTCGTTTCAGGACCATGTTCGCGTCCGGGAGAAGTTCGGCTACAAGGTGAATGACCG
Source organism: Planctomycetaceae bacterium (assembly GCA_029259845.1). Classification (GTDB taxonomy): domain Bacteria; phylum Planctomycetota; class Planctomycetia; order Planctomycetales; family Planctomycetaceae; genus JAHBXU01. The sequence goes on from JAJDEI010000261.1 coordinate 5,371, forward strand.
CATGTGGCGGTTTTTCCAGGAACTGGGCGTCATCGACCAACAGGGCCGCCCCACCGAGCACTTCGGCCAGCCGGCATGGGTTTACCTTCAATACCGTCGCCGTCAGGGCGACGACCGGCCCGAGGCTGAAATTCTGGCCGAAGCGAAGCAGCAGATGGCCGATGTCCGCGACCGCGGCGTCTTCATCGCAGAAGGATACGGCGACAAACCGTCGAAACTGAACGCCGCCCTCGATGAGCGGGTTCGCTATCTCTACGAGGACTCCAAACAGTGCCTCTGGACCGAACTGCCGGACGATTTCGCCGCAACACTGCCCGGGGCGATTCCCGTCGTGACACAATCGAAAGACCGCCACGATTACATCCTGCACCCCCCGACCGGCGAGCAACTTGACGATGCCTCCGTGAGCGTCATCCAGCAACTGGCTGACGAACACGCCGGTCGCTACGACGTGGAGCTGGTCGTCTCCGACGGACTCAACACCTTGGCGCTGACGGATCCGGGACACCTGGACGTGTACCTCAACAAGGTCCGCACGGAACTGCCCGCGGCTGGATTCCACCTTGCTCCCGAGCTCGTTCTGGTCACGACCGGACGAGTCCGCGCCGGTTACCGCATCGGCGAACACCTCTACGGTTCCCTCGACGACAAGGAGTCGCCGCGAAGTATCTTGCACGTCATCGGGGAACGCCCGGGCTCCGGCCATCATGCATTTTCGGTCTATCTCACCAGGGCTCCGGTCTCCACATGGTCCAAACCGGGACTAACCGACCACAACATCACGCGGGTCATCTCCGGCATCGCCGACACATCCCTCGATCCGGAACTCGCCGCCGTACAAACCGTGAAAATCCTCAAACAGATGTAGTGCATCGTCAACGCCAAATCTTAGGGTGCCACTGGTCGGCTTGTCCGCCAGTGCAAACGACTTACGACTTCTGACACCCTCGTTTGTCGCTTTGACAGACCAGTAGGCTGCTGCTACAGCCAGAATACAAGAATTCCGCTCCTGAACCTGTGGGCTTGAGGGCGTACTTGGCATGGATTGCGCGATTGGGTCACGCGGGTTGGATTGGCGGCTTTCGGGGCCCCAGTTTGCAAACCGGAGGCCTGCCGGTGACAGACCGGGGGCTTCAGCGATCACCCGGCTGGCC
>JAJDEI010000262.1 GCA_029259845.1 Planctomycetaceae bacterium
CTGGGGAACCTCGTCACCCGAAGCGTCAGCGAGGGACGAATCGCTCACTCACGTTCGCTTCCTCGCTGACGCTTCGGGTTACCATTGAGCTTGTCCCGGTCGGTCCTCTCCAAAGTGAAACTTTGAATGGCCCTGGGCAACTCGGCACGGTCCTGTTCGCCGATCGGCAGTTTCCGTATGATAGGGGCAAAGGCGAGGATGGCCCTCGCCCCGGGAGATGCGTTGCCATGTCGTTCGCCAGTGATTCGGTCCAGCCGCGAAAATCGGTGTCCCGCCGGGATTTCCTGGCGGTGGGCGGCCTCAGTATGGTCGGACTGTCGGTCGCGGAGCAGGCAGCGGTTCGTCGGGCCCGGGAGCGGAGTGGCGACCGCAGTTGCATTCTCATCCTGCTGACCGGCGGCCCCAGCCAACTGGAGACGTTCGACCCCAAGCCGGATGCCCCCCGCGAAGTCCGCGGGCCGCTGAAGGCGATCTCCACATCGCTGCCTGGCGTGCAATTCAGCGAATGCCTCCCCCGGCTGGCGGAGCGGGCCGATCGGCTCACCGTGCTGCGGACGTTGCATCACGATGCGGCTCCCACACACGAGACCGGCCTGCAACTGCTGCAGACGGGACGTCTTGTTACCAATGGCACCCGGCATGCCAGCATCGGCTCGATGGTCTCACGATTGCTCGGTCCGCGCGGCAAGACCCCGGCGCACGTCCTGTTGCCTCAGCGGCTTTCGCACACGGGCGTCGACACCTACCGGGGCGACGGGAGCGGGTTCCTGGGAGAAGCGTTCGAGCCACTCATCCCGACAGGCGAGGGGGGCACCCCGAGTGACGGCTCGGCAGCGGACCGCCTTTGCCGGCTGAAAACATTCGACGACCAACCGATGGCCGTGCGCGATGCGTATGGCGATTCGTCGTGCGGTCGCCTGCTGCTGGAGGCAAGGCAACTGGTCGAGCAGGGGGTGCGTGTCGTCACCGTCAATCACTTCACCCGTCTCGAAGGGCAGGTTACTTGGGACGCCCACGCCGATCCGGTACACGCCCCAGGAACGCTGTTCGATTATCGCGACACGGTCGGTCCGCAGTTCGACCGCGCCTGTGCGGCGCTTCTGGACGACCTTCGGCAGCGCGGTCTGTTGGAGGACACACTCGTTGTTTGTGCGGGTGAGTTCGGGCGGACTCCCCTCCTGAACGAGCACGGCGGCCGCGACCATTGGACGAACGCCTGGTCGGCCATCATGGCCGGATGCGGGCTTCCGGAGGGAGCCGTCGTGGGGGCAACCGACGCCTCTGCCTCCGAGCCGACGGACGACCCGGTTGCCCTGCCGCAGCTCGTGGCGACGGTTTACAACCGTCTCCGGATTGACCAGTCCGCCGACGTGCAGGATGACTGGCCGATCACCTCGCTCTGCGACGCGGAGCCCGTCAGCAGTCTGGTGAGCTGACGTCGCTGCGGGACGGATTTTTCGGGGTGGGTTTTCCGCCTGCCGCGCGTCTCCTGCCGTGCCGGGTTTGGAAGTGACAGGGCGACGGGACGCTCCTGCGGAGATTGCCGACGGAGGAACCGAGACGTCGGAACGGGCCGCGACAATCCGTCAGCGTCCGCACCGGCGGTCCCGCGCTCTCCGTCGCGAATCCTCCGAAGTGCTGGTCCTTTTCAACGCACGCTCAGACATCACACGCCGCCCGAAAACAACGTTATGACAAACCGCTACTTGAGCGTGTACGGGTCGCCCAGCCGCTTCATTTCCTGTTTCAGCAGGTCTTCGAGTTCCCGGCGCTTCTCGGCGTACTGCGGGAGGCCGGCTAGGTTGGTCTGCCGTGCAGTGGGGTGAATGCCGAGCAGCGCTGTCAATTCGGGCGTGTGGTGTTGTTGCAGAAATTCGTGGGGGTTTTGTTTGAGGTTGAACAGTTGCGTCTCGCGAACCTGGCCGTCCAGGACATCGTATTTGATGAGTTTCCAGTCGCCCGTTTTGACCGATCGCATGCCGGGCTTTGTGCCACCGCAGTAAACTCCATACAGGACGTTGCGGATGCGGTCCGTTCGTCCCTCGAGGACCGGACGAAACGTCTTGCCTTCAACCACGTCGGGAGTTTCGATGCCGGCGAGGTCGCACAGCGTGGGGAGCACGTCGAGCAGGTAAATGCCGCCGGACGCCCGGCTGCCGGCTTTGATGCCCGGTCCGCGAACAATGAAGGGGACACGCCAGGTGTGCTCATAGAGGTTCTGCTTGCCGGCCAATCCGTGCCGCCCGACGGCGATGCCGTGATCGGACGTAAACAGGATATACGTGTTGTCGAGCTGCCCCATCGCGTCCAGTTTTTCGAGGACGCGGCCAATCTGACGGTCGATGTATTCGATGCAGGCATACTCACGGCCGAGCTCGTTGCGAATGGTTGCTTCATCACGTCGCTCAAGTACGCCTTGCACGGCGACTTCATCGCGCAGACCCGGGTGTCCGTGAGGGAACGGATGCCGGGGGAGGTAGTTCGCCTGTAACGGCGGCGATTGGGGGTTCGGTCTTCCGGAAGGGCCGCCGTTGTCCGCTCCGTACTTGGCGGCCAACTCGGGGGTCGCGTTGCGGGGATCGTGGGGATGAGAGAAGCCGAAGTAGATCAGAAACGGATCGGGATCGTGATTGGCTTCGCGCTCAGCGAGGTAGTCCATCACCTGGTCGCCGTGCCAGCGGCTGCCCCCCTCCGCGGTTCCGTCGCGTTTGGTCGCCACGCGGCTGACGGTGAAGAGATTGTTCGCTTCTTTGAAACTGTTTCCTTTCTTGCACGTGCGGAATGTGTCGTACCCGGACCGATTGAACAGGGCCGGCAGGCTCTGCCGGGCCGCTGCCTGACGAAACTCCTTGGGATACCGCAGCCCCGGTCCTTTCGCGCCGGGGATTCTCCAGACGGTGCGCCCGGTCATGATCATCGTCCGGGACGGCAGACAGACGGCACCGGACCAGGATCCCATATGACGGGCATCGTCGAACACCATCCCCGCCGCCGCCAGCCGGTCGATGTTCGGAGTCTCACAAACGTCGTTTCCGTAGGCACTCAACGTGAACGGGGACTGGTCGTCGGTCAGGATAAACAGGAAATTCGGCCGGGTCTGGCCGGCTGCCGAGATCGGTGCGGCCATGAGGCAGAAGAGGCATGCGGCAAGGGACAGGGTTCGCATCGGCATGGGGGCGTTTCCGTCGACTGGTGGGGGACATCAAGGTTGGAACAGCGAAGGCGATGAAGGAGCTTCAGGATATGTGGGTTTCAAAGGGCTGGGTCATCGCGAGGATGTCCCGGCCATTCATCGGGACGATTCCAGAAGCCGATGTCGCGTGAGCCATAGTAAGCCTGCGTGACCGTGTCCATCACCCGGGCCGTCCGCGCGGCCGACTCGGCCGTGCTCGGACAGGTGCCGCGGCCACGGAGTTCGTCGACAACCGTTTGGATCAACGGTTGTTGAATGTGCGGCGGGTTGGGCAGATCGAATGTCTCCGCGCCGGCCGCACTGTGGAGCTGGACCGGCTCGTTCCCGAACACCGACAGCGTCACTCGTCCCTGGGTCCCGATGACGTCCAGGCGATCTTCGCGATGGAACCCGGCGAAGTTCCACGATGCGGTGCCGGGGATGCCTGAAGCGGTGCGAAAGTGCATGACGACGTTGTCCTCGACGTCATACGCGGCTGCTCGGTTGGAAGCGATGCCCGCAACTTCTGCCAGCGGGCTCAGCAGATAGTCCAGAATGTCCAGCACGTGCGATCCCAGATCGAAGAACAGGCCGCCGCCCGCGTGTTCTGCCTCGTATCGCCACGGCAACTCGGCAAGGTCTTGTTGCCGCAGCGGTTCCTCGTAGCGGTAGGTGACGTTGCTGATGGTCCCGATCCGTCCGGAATCGATGAGTTCCTTCGTCTTTTGAAAACGGGGCAGGGCCCGGCGATAGTAGGCGACGAACAGCTTTAACTGATTGTCACGAAACTGGCCGGCCATCTCCGCGCATTCCGCATGGTTGCGGGCCATCGGCTTTTCGACATACGCCGGTTTCCCGGAGGCGCACGCTTTCCGGGCGTATTCGTGATGCGATCCCGGAGGCGTGGCGACATAGATGGCGGTGACGTCCGGGTCGGCGATCAGGGCGTCCGCATCGTCGTACGACTTGGCGACGCCGTGCCGCGCGGCATAGTCCTCAGCCAGTGCCCCGTTTCTCCGCATCACAGCGACCAACTCGCTGCCGGCGGCCTGCTGCAGCGCCGGACCGCTCTTGATCTCAGTAACGTCACCGCAGCCGATGATGCCCCAACGCACGGTCTCCATTCGTTTTGTCCATGTCCCGGTGTACTTGAGATTCTGATCACTGGCGATTCTACCTCGGTGCGGCGTTATTCGACAGCGCTGCCGGAACACGACTGGAGTCTTTCCGGGGCCGAGACCGTTCTGCGAATGGTCGCCAACCGGGATGCGTTTTCGGAGTTGGCGTCGATCGGGCGGTCATTCGTGATTCGCCCTCGTGTGCCAAGCCGATGGCTATGCCGTCAGGTGAGATTGGCGAAAGTGCGGTCGTCGTTTGTTGTGGTATGATGCATGGCACGGGCGGTCGCAGCTCATCGGGGCCGAAGCGGCCCCGCTCTTCTTCAGAGAGTCTTACCAATGCGTGTGCATATGCTGATGGCGACATTGGCCGTTGTCTGCTGCTGGGCAGGTCTGGTGCCGGCGGCGGACACGAACCGTCCGGAGCCGATCGCAGGAGGACTCGACAACCCCACCGGCGTCGCGATTCAGCCGGGGACCGGCGACGTCTTTGTCGCCGAGCGGACCGGCATTGTCCGCTTCGCAATCGGAGAGGGCGGCGTCACCAATCGCACGGTCGAGATCAACGGCTTCCCCACCGACCAGTACGGCCAGGGGCCGGTTTACAACATCGGCCCGCTGGGGATCGCGTTCGTCGGCAGCGGAATTCTCGTCGTCGGCGATGGCAGCCAGCAGGACGCCGAGGAATTGATTCGCATCTATCAAGTCAACGGCAACCCGCGTCCCCGGCCGATCCCGGCGAGCTTCTCCATTCTTGCGCTCGGCCCGCTCGCCGGCACCGGGGAAGTCAAGGCCGAGGGAAATTACTACGGCGTCGTGTTCGACGGCCGCGCGATTTACGCCACAGCGAACGGCGATGACAGCCAAGGGTGGGTCGTGCGGTCGGTCCTCGGACAGGACCATCTCCCGCAACAACTCGAACGATTCCTGCCGACCAAGGAAGCGGTCGGTCGCGATGCGCCGGTCGCCATCACCGTCAACAGCGATGGTGACCTCGTGATCGGACAGATGGGCGAGACCGACGTACCCGGTGACAGCCTGCTCTCGATTTACGACGCCAGAACCGGCAAGCTCAAGGCGAACTACGAGACAGGACTTCACGACATGACCGGACTGGCCTACGCCCCCGACGGGACTCTGTATGCGACTGATTTCGCCTGGCTCAACCCCTCGCAAGGCGGATTCTACAAGCTCACGGTCTCCGGAGATGAGTGCCGGGCGACGAAGCTGTTCGGCCTCGACAAGCCGACCGCTCTGGCTGCCGACAGCGACGGCAACGTCTACGTCACCGTTTTTGGGACCGCCGAACAGGGGAGCAGCGTCAAGCCGGGCCTACTGTTGCGGATCACCCAAAGCGCGCTCGGCGAGTGAGGGCGGGCAGATCGTCAACGGCGGGTTGGAGTTCAAGCTTTAGCTTGCTTTCGCAGCCTAAAGGCTAAATCCCAACCAAATCGTTTCAAGACACACGGAGTCCTAGATTGTGTTGAAATCCAAACGGTCTGATTTCAAAGGGAATTCCGGGTAGCACCGGTTGTCCCAACCGGTGCCGCGCAGCGGCAGGAAGCGTGTCCTTCACTGGACGATTCATGTACAGGCTTCTTGTTGCGGGGCGACACGGGTTGCGACAACCCGTGCTACCCATTCTTGAATGTCAACACAGCCGAGTTGGCGGGTGGCCCAGCCGGCACGGCTGGGTCGCGAAGCGACAGGATGCCTCACACTCAGCATCCGGATGTTCGAAACAGGCCGCCAGCGGAGTGAGAGGCGTCTTGTGCCTGACCCCCAACCTGTGAACGCCCACTCGCAGCCTAAAGGCTGAACTCCAACCAGAGCGTGTCAAGACACACGGCGACCTAGTTGGCGGCCGCGGAGGCGTTGTCCTGCTGCTGGGCCGCTTCGATTTCCGCGAGTGTCTGTTGCAACGCGGCCAACCGGTTCGCTGTGGCGGCGGCTGCCGCTTTGGCCGCATTGAGCGCCTGTTGCTCCTCGGCGGTCAGCACGGCGGCGGCAAGGGCCTGCTTGGCCGCCTCCTGCAGTTGGGCGGCTGTTTGCTCGGTTTGCGTGAGCGTCTGCTGAGCGCCATCGCGAGCGGCCTTCGATTCGGCCGCAGCCTGGGCGACGACGGCGTGGTCCTGCTTGACCTTCTCGTACACCTTCAACGCGGCCGCCAGCAACTCTTCGGCCGCTTTGAGCTGAACGGACGATTGCTCAAGCGCCTGTTCGGCGGCTGTTTTTTTCTCGGCCAACGGCTTGATCATGGCCGCCGCTTCCTGGGCTTTCTTTTCAGCCGCCATCGCCACCTGCTTGCGTGCGGCCACTAACTCGTCGGACTGCTTCCCAACAGCCGCCAACTGCTCAGATGTCTGTTTGGCCTGCGTATCGGCGGCGGCGAGCGTCGCACGGACCACCTCCAACTGCGCGGCCAGCGTGGGCGGATTGCTGGAGAGAGTCCCCAGAACCGCGGCGTCGGCTGCGTTCCATACCGTGACGGTTCCCGACCAGTCGCCGGCGATCAGCTTCTCCGTCTCGGCATCGAATGCCACTTCGAGTCCGACGTCGGGCATCCCGCCGAAGTCGCGGATGCCGGCACCATCGCCGTTCCACAGTTTGGCAACCTTGTCGCCCCCGGTGGTGACGATCCGCCCGTCACGAACGAAATCCATCGCAGCGACCCCCCCGCCATGGGCTCCCCAACTCTTGATCTGACGGCCGTCGTTCATTTCCCAGAGACGGACCGTTCCATCCGCACTCGCCGACGCAAGGACGTTACTGTCCGGACGCCAACTGACGTCATTGACCGATCCGGAGTGTCCCTTGAGAAACAAATACTCGCGGCCGGTGAAGGCTTCCCAGACGACCAGTCCGTTGGCCCGGTCACCCGAGGCGAGCAGTACCCCATCCGGGCTGAACTCGACGGCGGTGATCCAATCGGTATGCTTTTTGAGTTCGTGCAGGAGTTCGCCGGTTGCGGTGGAGTAGACGCGGAGCATCTTCTTGGGCCCGCCGAGGGCGATCATCGTCTGATCGGGAGACAAGTCGGCGCCGAGCACGAGGTCGTATTCGTCACCGACCTCGATCTTCCGCTCGCCCGTGGCGACATCGAACAGCACGACCTTGCCGGATGCTCCCCCCCGGCCGCCCCCGGCGAGCAGCAGCGCCCCGTTGCGGCTGAACTTGAGGATGTGCGGTTGTCCTTCCGGGAACGGCAACACGCCCAGCAGCCGCAGGTCGCGGGTGTCGTACAGAGAAATCTGTTTGAAGCCGGACACCGCCGCCAACGGAGCCCACGGGCTGACGGCCAGCGCGGTCACCGAGTTGGCCGTCGATGTGATGACCTGCGGCTTGCCAAGATAGTGCGCGGGCAGGGGTGGCGGACCGGCGGGGCGTTCCGTGCTGACCTCGATGCGGGTGATCGTGCTCTTTTTCGGCATTTCCGCCTTGCTGCCCTGGTCCTTCAGCAGACCGCCCATGATCCATTTCTGGATGATGGCCAATTCTTCATCGGGCAATTTCGGCTGCTCCGGCGGCATCGCCGGCTCGGATTCGTGGGTGATCAGCGACCACAAGTAGCTGCTCTCCAAATCGCCCGGCTCGACAACTTCTCCCGAGCCGCCCCCCACGCGCATGGCCGTGTAATCGTCGAGAACCAGGTTCCCTTTCTTGTCGTTGGCGTTGTGACACGATCCGCACCGCGCCCGAAAGATCGGCAGCACGTGATCCTGAAACGTCACTTTCTCCGCGGCGGCTTTCTCTTCCGCTGCCTTTTCTTCCGCAACGGCGGCGTTGGTGAGACAGCAGGCCAGGACAACAATACATATCGGTGAAAGGCAGCGCATGATGGATCTGCTCATGGAAGAGAGTCGTCTGCGATTGGTTGGCTTGGGAATCGATCGGTGATTAGGGTCTTCGCAACACTTCAGCCATCTGAAGTGTCGCTCGCTGTTTGCTCGCGGCTCACAATGAGCCAAGTGTCGGTGCCGAACGTGGGAAACCTGCTGTTGCAGGGAACACTAATCTTCACTCATCGACACTCATTGCCGAAGAGCGATCGAATGCCCAAGAGTCGTTCGTGATGATTCGCGGAGATTAGTGTTCCCTGCGTTTCCAAGGCTTCAAATGGCTGAAATGTGACCGATTCTTAATGGTTAAACAGGAACTCGCGGCTGTTGAGCAGGGCCCAGAAGACGTCTTCGAGACCCTGATTGACATCGGCTCCTTCGGCGAAAAGCGGCTGCAGTGCGGCCACCTCCTGCTCGGCCGGCTTGCGTGAGAGACAGGTGACGTACAGGTGTTCGACGATTTGCGGCGGGGTCAGCCCCTGCTCCTGCAGCGTCTTGAGGACGCCGCCCTGCTTCATTTTGTTATCGATCGTGTCGCCGTTCATGAGGTGCAGCGCCTGCGAGAGCGTTGGCTCCATCTTGACTTCGCAGGAGCAGACGGTCTCGCGTGTGGCACGGCCAAAGGTCGTCAGAAAGTAGTTGCTGGTCGCGCCGTCCGCGATTTGCGTCGCTTTGGCACCCATAGGCAACCCGCGAAACTTGTCCTTGGTATTCGTCACCTGGCTGACAATGTCCAGCATGGACTCCGCTTTGATGCGGCGGATGCTCTGGTGGGCGAAGTTGAGTTCGTCCGCTATGTTGCTTTCGTTTCGCAGCGTCGACCGCTGGTAAGCCTTGGAGTTGCAGATATCGCGAACGAGACCGCGGACATCGTAACCGGACTCGGTAAAGTGCTTCGCGAGCGCCTCGAGCAACTCCGGATTAGAAGCGGGATTGCTCACGCGGACATCGTCGACCGGATCGACAATGCCGATGCCGAAGAAATGTGCCCAGATGCGGTTGGCGAAGTTCCGGGCGAAGTACGGGTTTTTCGGCGAGGCGAGCCATTCGGCAAGAACCTTGCGGCGATCCTTGCCGGCGGTGTCCGCCGGGCCGCCGCCAAGAAACACGGGAGCCGCGTTCTGGCCGGTGACTGGGTGTTTCACTTCACCGCCGCCGCTGTTGAACACAATTTGCTGGCGGTAGTCCTCGGTTCCCTTGCGACCGACCTGCGAGAAGAAGGCGGCAAAGCTGTAGTAGTCATCCTGCTTCCAGCGGTCGAACGGATGGTTGTGGCATTGGGCACATTGAATCCGCATGCCCATGAAGATCTGCGCCACATTCTCGGCGACTTTGAGCGAGTCCCGTTCGATCTGGTAAAAGTTGGTCGCCGGGGTGTCGAAGGTCCCGCCATCCGAGGACAGCAGCGCCTTGACCATCTCGTCCAGCGGCACGTCATTGGATATCTGGTCGGCCAGCCACTGGTAGTACAGCACGATCCCTTTGTAGGGCACGGCGTTTGTGGACCGCATCATCAGCCACTCGGCCCACTTGGAGACCAGGATTTCGGTGAACTCCCGCCGCAGCAGCAGCTCGTCGATGATCCGGGCCCGTTTGTCGGGAGCTCCATCCGCCAGGAATGCACCGTATTCTTCGGGCGTGGGAACCTGGCCGGTCAGGTCGATGGTCACGCGGCGGAGAAACGTAGGATCGTCGCATAATTCGGAGGGATGAATCCGCAGTTTGCGGAGCTTGCCGCCAACCAGTTCGTCAACATAGTTGACCGGCTCGACGGGCCGCTCTTCGTATTCAAGGCCCTCCGCCAGCACGATGTACTGCGACACCACGGTGTGTGTGTCGTACCGTGCCATGATGAACGCTTCGCCACGGGCGCCGGCGGTGACGATGCCTTCCGGTGAGATGTCGGCACTGAGGGCGTTGTTGGTTTGCGTGAGAGCCAGTGACGTGATATCGCGGGTCGAACCGTCCGAATACCGGGCGAGCACCGTGATCTTTTGCGTCGTGCCTGCGCCGCTCATCACTGCCTGGCGGGGGTAAATCTCAATGCTGGAACAGACCGGGATGTCGGACGGATCGCTCGGCGTGCCAGAGGCGATCCACTCGACGAGGTCGCGGCACAGGGGCGAGTCGGCGTCAAACTGTTTACCCCCGGTGTGGGGCACGGCACCGGTCGACTTCTCCACAACCAAACTGGCTTCGGGGACGGCGAGATCGATGCGGCGTCCGGGCAATTCGCGCGTGATGCGACGATGGTCACCGTCGGGATCAAATCCGAACAACGACAGCCGGAATCCATCCTTGCCGCTGGCGGCACCGTGACAACTCCCGCTGTTGCAGCCCGATTTCATGAAGATGGGCATCACGTCCAGTTTGAAGCTGACCGGCCTCGGAGCCGCCGCTTCGGTGACCGTGACAGGGACCTGGGCCAACTGGCCGCCAAACGACACAGTCAGTTGTGTCTGTCCGTCCGCCACCGGCTGGAAAACGTTGCCCTCACGCCCGGCGAAGCTGCCATCGGCGAAGGCCCATTCGACTGTGTCGGTCACATCCTGGGTAATCCCGTCGGCATAAACCGCCTGCACGACGACCGACTGCCGGTCCTTGTTCGTTTTGAGTTGAATTTCCGGCGGGAAAACGCGGAGTTCGGCCAAGTCGGCAGCCATCGCTAGTGACGTCGCGCCGAAGAGGAAGGTTGTCAGCAGGAGAGTCTGGAAGGTCTTCATCGACGTTCCTCAGTTCCGTGGAATCGTTGTTATGTGGGATCGTTGCTGTTGGAGTTCAGGCTTTAGCCTGCTTCGAAGCAGCCTAAAGCCTGAACTCCAACAAGATTCACTCGCCACCGCTTCCGGCGGTCGCTTCTGTCGACGTTGCGGCTTGGGCCGCTTCGACGCGCTGTTTCTGTTCTAATCGCAATCGTTCGAGCCGTGAGAGTGGCTTCTCGGTCGGAGCGGCCTTGGCGACTGGCTTGGGCGTCGCCGCAGGTTGGTTCTTTTTCGGGGGGAGCGGCTTGTCGATCTGGAGGCGTCCGGTCCCCAGATTGTGCAGGATGGTGACTCCCGCCTCGGGCACGAGCACTTGGCAGAACAGGTTCTTGTGATTGCCCGGCGGGGATCCGGCCTCAGTTTTCACGGTGAAGACGAGCTGTTCGGTGTCTTTGGTCACCTTGAGGCTTTCGGCGGTCGTCTTGGCGGGCAGGCCGATGAGCTTGACCTCGGCTTCGCCCTCGAAGTCTTTGCGCTTGTTGACCTTGATGATGAGCGGCGTTTCCTGGCCCTGCTCGACGGAGGCGGCCTGATATTCGAACTTGAGGTACTGCTCTTCGACGGTGAGCGGGACGAACGCCGTGCATGTTTCGACCGACCCGTTCCCCGACTTGGCCGTCGCGCGGACGGCGATCATGGTCGTTTGCACAGCCGCATTGCCCGCCGCGTTGATGGGGATTACCGTTTCGGTCTGATCGCCGGGGATCGAAATCGTGCGGGACGAGTTGACTCCCGGCGGGTTTTGCAGCATGTCGATCTTGATCGCTTCCGCGTAACCTTCGTTGCGCTCAGCGATCACCTTGAGGTTCATCGGCCCGCCCTGCACGAGCGGCACGGTGGGCGGTTCGATGCGAATTCGGAACGGAGCCGCCTCGGTGACGACGACCGGCATCCGCAGTTCTTCCTCCTGCCAGACACGTTGGTTGTTGCGGCCCCGGATCATCAGGTTGAGCTGCGAGAGCGGCCCTTCAATGACGCGCTCCTGTTTCGGATCCGCCAGATAGGTGATGATCGAGGAATACCTTCCTGCGACCGGCGCATCGGCGGCGGCGTAGAACACAACCGGCATTGCCCCGCCGCCGCGCCAGCCTTCCGGGCATTCGATGCTGACCCCCGCAGGCAGGTCGTCACTCCGGTAATTCACCGGTCCGCCAAAATCGGCGCGACTGACATTAACGACCAGTCCGCACCCACCTCCCTGGGGAATGATGATTTGCGGCTGGACGTACAACTGAAATTCCGTGGCACGGGCAACCACTTTGGGTTCGATGGGAGTGATCTCAACCCGGTAGGCGTGGGCATCGCTTCCCTGGCGGAGATGGTCACGGATGGCGACCGCATACTCGCCGTCCGCAGGAATCGTGAAGCGGATGAAACTGTCCGCACCGCGGCTGTCGTCATTGGCGGCGAGTTGGTTTCCGGTCGCAACGTCATACACGTAGACCACTGGATCCAACTCGGACCGGATGCGGAGGGCATACACCTCGATATCAAACACCTGGCCCTTGGTCGCGGTGAATTTGAAGTAGTCGGCTTCGTCTCCTTCCGTCAAGACGCCATTGAAAGCCCCCGGAGCGGTGCCGGCGGTTGCTTCCGTGTGCGTGTCGTTGGGTTCCGCCTCAATGGTGTTGGCGAGGTCCGCCAGCCGGAACCAGTTCCAGGAGGGAGCGACGCCGTGCTCGTCGTCCGCGGTGAGGCCGTACCGTTCGGGCGCTTCGGCCGGCAGGGTGATCTCCCGGGTGAACGTTCCCGTTGGGTCACCGAGGAACGTGACCGTCAAGGTCTCTCCCGGTTTGCCGCCAGCAGGCACGATGGCCTTCGGCCGTGGGAAGTTGCCGATATGCAACCGGTACAAGGCGTTGCCATCCCCATTGTAGGAACTGTCGCGGATAGCGATGACGTACTTTCCGTCGGCCGGAATCATGGTGCTGACGACGGCGTCGTTCCAGACGAGGGCCGCATCGTCGTTGGAGACGAGTACATTGCGATCCTCGCTCAGGATCGTGAGCGACGGATCGAAGTAGTTTCCCCCACTGGAGAGCCCCATCCGCATTCCGAAGACTTCCGCACTGAGCCGCTGCCCCTGTTTGGCCTCGACCATAAAGTAGTCGATGTCCTCGCTGTCGATGCGGCCGTGCACGGTGACATTCTGCTCAATCGCCTGCGGCTCGGTGAAGATGGTGTTCGGCTCCACTTCGTCAACAACCGGCAGCGCCCCCACATGGAACACCTTCAGGTTTGTCAGCCCGGTCCGCGTACGGAGACGGAGACGCTTGGCCCCCAGTGTCGCGTCCGGGGCGAGTTTGAAACGAACCTTGACCTGTTTCCCGTCACTGTTGCCCTGCTCGTCCTTGGGGACCTCGAAGCTGACGATCTCGACGCCGTCGTCGTAGATCATCACCTCTTCGGCGTCCTGCAGGTTCGAGCCGTTGAACACGACATCGAGTTCTGTCCCCCGTTGGCCGCCGTACGGTACGACGCTCCCCAAACCGGGCGAAGCTGCGACGGCGGGAGCCGCTTGGGACAGCAAGACGGCAGTCAACAACAGGGCGAAGTAACGAGAAGCGATCGACATGGTTTTTCCTCGACGAATGCGAACCCCGAAGGTGTCGCGCAGGGGTGCGGCTGTTCGTTCAAGACGGGACGACTGGGGCCTCATTGTTCGATGTGCTGCTTTCGCGACATCGGCTGTCACGGCGTTCATCGACACAGGGATCGCCAGCCAACACGTTCCGGAGAACGTGTCGTTCAGCTGGCCCGGAAGGCGAAACGAGTTGCGTCGGCATTCGCACGGGCGCACAGTTGGCCCGAGACACCTCACGAGAGACGGTGTTAGGCAAGCGCGTCCTGCATCAATTTCCCGCCCTTGACGATTTCAATCGGACGGTCGCCCGGTGCCATCAATTCCTTGTCGGCAACGATTCCCAGGCAGTGATAAACAGTTGTAAACAGGTCCATGGGCAGGACCGGATCGCGCTCCGGCTCTGTGGCGGTCGCATCGGAAGCACCGTACACATAGCCGCGTTTGATGCCGCCGCCGGCCAGCACAACGCTGAAGCCCTTCGGCCAGTGGTCGCGACCGGAACTGGCGTTAATCTTGGGGGTTCGGCCGAATTCCGAGGAGACCATCACCAACGTCTCGTCGAGCAAGCCGCGCTCATCGAGGTCGGTAATCAGCCGGGAGAACGCCTGGTCGAACGGAGGCATCTGGCCACGGAACCCACCCACGATGTTGCCATGCATATCCCAGCCGCCGTACGTCAGGTTGACGAGCCGGACACCCGCTTCGACCAGACGGCGGGCAAGCAGCATTCGCGCCCCTGCCTGGTTGCGACCGTACTCGTCGCGCAGCTTGGCGTCTTCTTTCTCAAGGTCGAACGCTTCACGGGCCTGCGGAGAGTTGATCAGGTTGTAGGCGCTCTCGTAGAAGCTGTCCATGGCCGTGATTTGGTCCGATTTCTCGCGGCCCTGGAAGTAGGCGTTCACCGCCTCCAGTGCCGATCGGCGATTCGCGAAACGGGAGTCGTCAATCCCCGCGGGGAGGTTGAGATCCCGAACCTTGAACCCGCCCGCGGCCGGGTCGCTGCCCAGCGAGAACGGCGCGAATGCCGAACTGAGATACCCGCTCCCGGCGTACGTGTTGGGCTGGTTGGGAATGCAAACGTAAGGCGGGAGATTGTTGCGAGAACCGTATTCGTGCGAGACCACCGACCCGATACTCGGAAACACGAGTGCGGGGCTCGGCTTGTAGCCGGTGAACATGTTGTGCGTGCCCCGCTCATGCGCCGCTTCGCCGTGCGTCATGGAGCGGACAATCGTCAGCTTGTCAGCCACCTGAGCGGTCTTGGCGAGCGTGTTGCCGAACAGCACGCCGTCAAGCTTGGTCTGCACCTGCCCCATTTCTCCGCGGTACTCGATGGGAGCATACGGTTTGGGGTCGAACGACTCCTGATGGGCCATTCCGCCCGGCAGGAAAATATGAATGACCGACTTGGCCGTCCCGTCGAAGTTTTCGTAGTTCTTGAGGTCTCCCAGCGCCGGTCGGCCACGGAGCAGCTCCGGGAGAGTGAGCCCCGCACCGGCCAACACGCCGACCGAGAGGAACCCGCGCCGCGAAAGACGCTCGAAATGTGCCGGCGTGCAGTTGTTGTTTCGGGCCATGGTCATTTCTCCTTCGTCCATCAATTCAAGGGGGGGGCGGCTCATGGGGAATGCGCTGAGCCGTCAGGTCTGCTCTTCGTACGTTGTCAGGAGGTGTCCGTCGTCGGGATGTCAATCGAGACATCAACAAGATCAAGACGTCCGTATTGTCAAGACGTCAGTTTCGTGCAGGGCATGCCGCCGACGAATGAATCACAAGGGATCAACGACTCACGAGGGATAACAATGCATTCGCACTGTAGAAGATATAAGGGGGGTTCCAGCGGGAACACGCAGGCGGGATCGGGCGGGACGTGGGATGTCCAGAGGCAGGCGGTTCGAATCCTGTTTTCAATCAACGGATCAACGAACTTCAATGATGATCAGCATACGCACGCCGAAGCGCCGTTGTCAAGGGGTTGGCTCGAAGGCAGTGACGGTTTCGCGCAGAGCCTGGAGCGAACCACTGATTCGGTTGACGCTTCTGGAACGAAGCAACCACCGGGTGTTTCCACCGAATGCCCCACACGCTCACCCGACGCTGTTCGATGCACTCGCCCCATCCCCCCGTTACCCTCCAATTCCGTCACTCCGGTCACCGTCACAACGGAAAAAAACGCACCCCTGCCAACCACCACCGGCCCGCCCGTTCAAGGCGGCCCCGGCACGCACCCTCGCCATTCGGCGGCAGGGAATCTAACATTCTTACCCCTTAACAACACAGCACCCGTTTTTATTCGACCAGTTTCCGAAATGGCCAAGGACTTCCTCAAAGAAACGCGCGACCACTACGACGTGGTGGTCATCGGCTCCGGCCTCGCCGGGCTGACCGGTGCGAACGTGCTCGCCAAGCAGGGGTACTCCGTGCTGCTGCTGGAGCATCACTATCAACTGGGCGGGATGGCCACCTGGTTCAAACGCAAGGGCGGGCACATTTTCGACATCTCACTGCACGGCTTTCCGGTCGGGATGAAGAAATCGTGCCGCAAATACTGGACGCAGAAAATCGCCGACAGCATCGTCCCGCTCCAGGGCATTCGCTTCGAGAACCCCCAGTTCTCGCTCCGCACGACGTTCACCCGCGAAGACTTCACGCGGATCATCATCGAGAAGTTCGGCATCGCTCCGCAGACGGTCGACGAGTTCTTCACGACCGCCCGCAAGATGAACTTCTTCGACGACCAGGATACGACCACGGGCCAACTGTTCGAAGAATTCTTCCCCGGCCGCACCGACGTCCAGCGGCTGCTGATGGAGCCGATCACCTACGCCAACGGCTCCACGCTCGAAGACCCCGCCATCACCTACGGCATCGTCTTCAGCAACTTCATGAGCAAAGGCGTCTACACCTTTCGCGGCGGGACCGACAAGCTCGTCAAACAGATGCGGGCCGAACTGGAACAGAACGGCGTCGACATCCGCATCCGCTCGCTCGTCGAAAAAATCGAGGTCACGCCCGACCGCCGCGTCGCCGCCGTGCATGTGGGCGGCCGCCGCATCACCTGCGGAGCGGTCCTCTCCAACGCCAATCTCAAAACGACAATCCTCAACCTCGTCGGCGAGGAACACCTCGACCCGGACTACCTCGACGAGGCCCGGGCCGTGCGGCTGAACAACTCCAGTTGCCAGGTCTACATCGCCCTCAAGCCGGGCGTCGGCTTCGACGACTGCGGCGACCTGCTGTTCCATTCCGAGCACACCGGCTTTGACGTCAACGCCGTCCTCTCGAAGAATGTCAGCAGCCGCACTTTTTCCTTCTATTACCCGGAAACCCGCCCCGGCTCGGACCGCTGGCTCATCGTCTCCTCGACCAACGCCAACTACGCAGACTGGGCCAACCTCTCCGACGAACAGTACGAAGCCGACAAGCAACACCTCTGCGAGACCACGCTCGACTGCCTGGAGCAATACGTCCCCGGCGTCCGCGAGAAAGTCGCCTGGGTCGAAGCGTCCACCCCCCGCACCTTCGAGCACTACACCCGCCACCAGCAGGGGGCCAGCTTCGGCACCAAGTTCGAAGGCCTCAAAGTCTCCCAGACGCTGCCGGAGCAAATCCGCGGCCTGTTCCACGCCGGCAGCGTCGGCATCATCATGTCCGGCTGGCTCGGCGCAGTGAACTACGGCGTCATCGTCGCCAACGAAGTCGACAAACACCTGACGCCCAGCGAAGCGACGGTGTAGACGAGACGGTTTGTCGCGTGACGGCATCGGCCGAAGCGGCTCCCAGTCTTGACGACCTTCACTGGCCAGCCGCCATAGCCAGTTGCAGCATTTCGTTCAGCATTTCCTTCAGTCGAGGACATTTCTGGACCGCCACTTGGGGGTCGAGCTTCCCAAAAAGCTCTTTGCCATAGGTTGTTTTCTTGTAGCTCCGCCGAGTTCGAGTTCTGTAGACCTTATCCAGCAATTTGGCGGGTGGTTCGTCAAAGTTGATTGTTTCCGGCTGCGCGATCTTGCCGGGAAGAGCCTTCGCAATGATCGATGGAAAGAGTGTCGGCTGACTGAGCAGCCACGCTTCGAATTCATGAACGGCGAAGAACATGCGGAACAGTTCGCGGTCGACTTCTTTCTCAATATGTCGGACACCCCAGTCGTACCGTTCGTCAGCGGTCATTGTGTGCCCCGGATAGAACTTCGGTCCGTATAGGTCTATCAATCCGATTACGGCGATGATGTCTTCTTTGTGCGGCCCATCGAGATGCATGTGAGTTTTGGTGGCCACTTTCCGCATGAATTCCGGATAGCCATTGAACGTGACAACCTGGATGCCCACATTATTCTCAAGTTGTGGATTTAGCCATCGCTGCAGGAAGTCGCCCGCCGCCAGCTTCTCGGTAACACCTTCGACAAACAGAATGAACTTCATTGCATGGCCTCCAATTCGCGAGACCGATAAAGTTCTCCCAACGTGTACTTGTCGAGCCAGAATTCCAATTCGTCGCCACTCACCACTTTCAGCTGTGTTTCGCCTTCGTGCCACTCCACGACCGTGGTCGTGGGGGCCTCGTCCGCAAAGGCATCCAGAAACTCAGGTGAGTGCGTCGTCAGGATGACCTGAGTCCGGAGTGCCGCATCGCGAGCGTATTCCGCGACAATCGGGAGCATTGATGGGTGCAGTCCTGTTTCCGGCTCGTCGATTGCAATCAACGGCGGCGGTTTCGGATTTGCAAGCACTGCGAGCAGGAACAAGAAGCGAAGCGTTCCATCGGAAAGATCTGCCGCAGACTGCTCACGCTGAAGGCTTCGCCATCGGACGCGAAGTTGAATCCGCTGGTCAGCCACTGGTGGAAAGATCAGCTCTTCGAAGTCGTCGCTGAACGCCGACCGGACCGCCGTGTTGACCTCACTCTTGAAGTCGCGATCGGAAGTATACAGCGTATGCAGCACAGAAATGAGATTCTGCCCGTCGGAGTCGACGACCGGCTCATTGCGCGCAACTGCCGCTTGGCGCATCCGGGAAGCGCGGTCCGTGTGAATATCCTCGTACACGCGCCAGTTGGCAAACCGTGGCTGAAACGCATCAATGAGCGGATTCACCGAAACCGGGCCAGCCGTCGCAGAAAGCAGCGTCTCTTCTTCGTCAATTTTTTCTTCGGGAGCGACGAGCCCATGCTCTTGGGAATCGAAAACCACGGCGTGCTGCCGATGGCGTTCCAACAATTTGAATGGTTCGGGTTTCTCGCCTGTCTCGACCCTGTAGTAGTTGCCCAGCACCTCTGAACTGATCCGGTACGAACTCGACTTACCGATTCGGTCGAGGATGAGGTCGTATGTCAGACTATCACGTCCTTCGTCACGGCTCTCATCGACCGGCGACATCTTCGTCCGAAAGTGAAGCCGTTCGGCCTGACCATCCCACAGGAGAGGGTCCATACCGCCTGCACTTTGAATGTAGTCTCCAAGTCCGCCCTTGCCGGCCGTTGTCAGCAGCTCGAGCACACGCAACAAGTTTGACTTGCCGCTGCCGTTCGGCCCGATGACGACATTCAGCCGACCCGGCTTCCAGGTCACGTGCCTGATTGACCGAAAGCCTTCGATTTCCAGTTCGAGGATTCTCATTTCGATTGTCCCTGTTGGGAATGTTCCGGCCGCCCGCAGCGAGTTTTCGAGGGACTCAACGCGTCTTGAGTTCAGCAACTTCAAGAACTCTTTGAAGTCGTCCGCGAGCGAGATCGGCATCGTTGATCTGTCGAAGCCGTTCGACCTCTTGCAGGCATTCCTTGGGGGACCGCGAGTGCCAGGAGGCCGCCCTGTCCGACGGCTCGGACAACGTACCGACGGAGAACGCGGATCGGTCGAGGCGGGGAGAATCGGTGGCTCGTGTCGGCTCAGACATGTCCGCCATTGTACCAGAACTCTCACGCCACACAGGTGAAAATGGGCGATGCGGAGCCCGGCTCCTCGCCTCTTCAATCGCAGCCATCTCGGCTGGGCGAACGACGAGAAACGGAATTTCTCGAAAGGGCGTTCCCAAGCCGGAGTTTGGGAATGAGCCACCCGCCAAGAGCCATCAGCCAACGGCCAACCACCGTCACGCGTTGCTGCATTCGACCCGTTTGAGAATCTCGCACAGCATCTCGGTTTGCTTCTCCATGTGCTGGTCGAGGCAGTGGAGATGGTGGGTCCAGGAGTCGCGGAGCGGGAGCACGAAGTTTCGGGCGGTCCAGACGGCGGACTGCGCCAGCATGCGCAGAAACACGAGAAGCACCACCAACGGGGTGCCCAGGTCGATGAGGCGTTCGATCCACTCCACAGCGTCAATCCACAGGCCGAAGGACAGGTTCAGCACCCACGAGCGGCCGCGCGGATCGCGCAGCCGCCCGTCTGCAGTGCTTGCTGTCTATTCTGGAGAAGTTGCGCTGTGGGACATCGGACAGAGCACCCACCATGTTGTGACTCAGGGGACGCGATGGGAATCCGCGCGTTTCCGGCGTTCGTTCGCTGGGAAACGGCAAGCCGCTCACGCAGCGCGTGAGACGCGGTTGGATCCCGGCCCGCCCCGGGGGGGATAACCGTACTCGCGAAGTTTTCCGGAGAGGGTTCGCAGCCCAATCTTGAGGGCTTTGGCGGTCATCTCGCGGTTGCCGCCGAATCGGTTGAACGTCGCCTCGATGAGTTTCCGTTCCATTTCGCGGAGCGTGAGCCCGGTTTCTTCGACGTCATCATCCGCCGGCTTCTCAATCCAGGTGGCCAGGGTCGCCGCATGGAGGTCGGAGCCGGTCTCGATGGCACAGCAGCGTTCGAGGACGTTGTTGAGTTCCCGGATGTTGCCGGGCCAGTCATGCCGCTTGAGCAGTTCGAGGGCCTCGGCAGTGAGTCGCAGCGACGGCTTGCCCTCGCGTGCGGAATATTCTGCCAGAAAATGCTCGGCCAGCACGCCGACATCATCCGCACGATCCCGCAGCGCGGGCACTTGCACGATGTGTCCCGAAAGGGCTTCGCACAAATCCGCACGAAAGCGTCCCTGTGCCACGGCCGTCCGCAGGTCGACGTGCGTCGTGGCGATGATGTTGGGAGGAGGCAACGTGCCTTCCGGGGTTTCGCTGTGAGCAGCCGAGTCACGAATCACCCGCATCAGACGCTCCTGGGTCGTCAGCGAAACGGCGTCGATGTCATCGAGGAGCAGGGTGCCGCCGGCGGCCTGCTGCAGGCGGCTGTCCTCGCCTTCCGGGGTTTCGCCGAACAGTTCGTGTTCGATGGCGGTGCCGCAGAGCACTTGGCAGCGAACCCGGACAATCGGCTTGCGGCTGCCGAACCGGGCCCGATGCAGCGCCCGCGCGGCGACGGTTGTCCCGGAGCCGGGTTCACCGGTGACGAGGACGGGGCTGCGATCATCGGCCAGTTGTTGGATCTCGTCCCTGAGCTGCAGCATGGCGTTGCATTGGCCGACCATGTCGTCGACGCCGCGCGACAGCAGCCGCCGTTTGAGCTGTTGGTTCTCGGAGATCAGATGCGACCGGCCGAGCGCAGTGAAGGCCGCTCCGCGGAGCTTGTCTCGGGTGAGCGGCGGGTCGAGAATCTCACACGAAGCGATCGTCGTTGCGCGGAACTGTTCCCGTTGCCCGATGGCCGGCAGGACGATGAACTGTGTCGGTTGGTGGTGCGTCCGCGTGACCCACTCCAGTTCGGCGACATGCCTCGCGTCGGGCGGCTCGTCGAGAATGCAACATCCGAAAGACCCTTCGGCAAGCAGCTCCCGAAGTTCGTCCAGATCCGTGGTCTGAATCGTCTCGGATGTCTGGTCCGCAATGATCTCGGCAAGTCGCGCGGATGCGTTGAGGTCCGTGGAGAAAATGACGGCGCGACCGCTCATGCGGATCGTCGCGGCGGAATGGTCGATGCTCATACGACAGAGGTCCCTGAAAATCTAAAGGAGGAGTGCGGACCGGGTGAGAAGGGAACGGCTGCGCTCACTGCACCGGGACCACGGCGCACGGACCGTCAGCGCGTGACAAAACGTCAGCGGCTTCCGGACCGGACCCGAGCCGGTGGAGTGCACACAAAATCGTGATGGAGAGACAAAACTCGCCAATCCGCGACGGACGTCACGAACCTGGTAGCGGGCTTCGCCGGTCGGAAAGGGATGGGGAGAGGAGAGAGAGAGAGAGAGTTGAGAGGAGAGAGAGCTGAGAGAGTGGGATTTGAGAGAGAGCAGAGAGAGAGAAGGAGGTCGCGAGAGAGAGTTGAGAGAGAGCAGATTGAGAGAGAGAGAGTTGAGGGGCGGATTGATATCGCTAATCGCTGTTTTGTGTCAAGTCTTGTTCGTCGATTGCCGACGGCATTTGCCTCTTTTTTTGCAACACCACCGAAAGGGGGCGTCGCTTGCTCCATCCGGCGACCGGTGAATGTGAATCCCCGGCGCGGCCCAACCGCGCTCGGCCGATTCGTGAAATCAGTGGTTATGGGGAGACCGCGGATGGGCCCAGCGCGACCGCGCCGCAACCAAAGGGGAGAGACCGCGGATGACGCTGATTCGGCGGATTTGCGCGGCTCATCAATGGGACCGGGTTGTCACCGTTTGGAGGTTGGACAACACGGGGTGGCCCAGCCGGCATGGCTGGGTGCCGCAGGCACAAGATGCCTCACACTTGGCCCGGTACCCGTCTTGAAGATCCGGACGCTGAGTGTGAGGCATCCTGTCGCTTCGCGACCCAGCCGTGCCGGCTGGGCCACCCCGCGGCTGCTGAATCGGTGATCGCGGGGCAGCGGGATTCGTCGTGTTCGCCGGATTCGCGGGTCCCTGTCTTCAACGTCGAATCACGCGAATGAGATTCATCGCCCTTGCAGGCAAGGCCGTCATCCTTACGTGACTTCCGTAGCTCCTGTTTGCTGATATTGGTTGCGGCCCAGCCGCGGCGGTTCTTTCGTGGTTCTCAACCGATGTCAGAAACCGGCGCAAGAAGCAAAGTGTCGAAGCCATTGTCGTACGGATGGCCGGGACATGTCCTCTGTGGCATCGAAACAACCGAATGCTCCGCGCAAGAGCTGCCTCGTCTGCAACCGGTGGCTGCCCGACCAATGCGTCGGAACGAAAAAACGCGGCCCGGGATTGTCTCCCGGGCCGCGGTCGAACTCATGGTGATGCGTGGACAGACGATTCGGCAAGACTCCGCCGGTCATCCGCCGTGCTCAGTCGAAGAAACCGAGCAGTGTCGCCAGGCCTTTCTTTGCTGGTGAGACCTTGGCGGAGTTTTGACGAAGATGGGGCTTCTGGAAGTACGCGCTGGGCGGTTCCGGCGAGGCTTCTTCTTGCGGTGCCGCTTCGGGGGCGGCGCCTTCACCGGGCGGCAGGTCGGCGGGAGTCGCGGGGGAAGGTGTTGGTCCGGCGGCACCATGGCCCGAGTGGCAGTCCGCTCCGCAGCAGTTTGACCCGCAGCAACCGACGTCACAGCACTGCTTGACGACTTGGTAACCGCATCGCTTGAGCGCCTGCTTGGCCTGCCAGCGAACCGCCCAATGGCAGTCTCCCAGAGCACAGGTCAGCGCGGAGACGACTTTCGGGCAGCAGCAGCAGGGGTTCTTGCGGAGTTGGTCGCCGATTTCGTCGGCCGCTTTGGTACGAACGCGCTCGTCCGCATCATTGAGGGCGTAGATCAGGGCGCACATCACTTCCGGATGGCAGACGCAGTCGTAGCGGTTACTCATGCGGTGAATGGCCCGCTTACGGTGTCGGGCGTAACACCCGGTCTGAGACTTGTAGATCAGTTCGGCAAGATCGCAGCACGTCTGCGGGCAGCAACCATCGCAACAGCCTGTTCCGTCACAGCAGCCGGAGTCGCAGCACCCGGTGTCGTGACGGGACGCGTCGCAGCAATTGTTGCCGGTCCCGTTAGCACAACTGTCGCCGACCGGACAGCATTCGTTGGTCGGGCAACAGCTCGTCGGGGCACAGCAACCGTCGCAGCATGGGGGCTTGAGCGTGGAGCATTGCCGCTGATAGCGGTGGACCGTGGTCCGGCAGGGACGCACAATCACCGGTTTGCAGCAGGCGGGCTGGCACGTCGGAACGCAGTCACAATCGCAGCGCTTGGCGGCCTTGCGGCAAATCAGCCGGTCAAACAGCCCCGCCTCGCCGACTTGGGCGATGCCGCCGACGACGATCACCGCGGCTAGAAGATGGATCGATTTCATGGACAGTCTCCTTCCTGTGGATTCTTGCGGGGTCGTCATGACCACCGTGCTTCCTGCTGACGGAAAGCCCGGCCCTTGTGATCGAAGGACAGCGGCTTCTCGTCTGTGCTGGCGAACGACCGTTTGCCGACACGGCGGTCTCGTGGTCGGATGACCGCAAGACCCCTCCCTGGTTGTCCATCGCTGTCGGTGGCGGCGGCTGCCCCAAACAAATCGCCTACGCGATCGCTGCCCCGACAGACTGATGGCCCTTGACATGAGTTCGACATCGAGTGGGGCTGGATCAATTTATCGACGGAGACCGGGCAGCCCCTGAGGGACGTCGCAGGGCGCCGGCTCAGACCGGTTGTGACGAATGCACCTACTGCCGCTCACGAACGATACGGATCAGCAGGGTTCTGTCGGTCAAACCGGGCGATCCCGGTGCAGTTTCTGGGGCCAATTGTCAAAATCGCCCCCAAACTGATTGTGGAACGGCAAACGGAAATCGCTGGAATCTGCCAATCAACGCCTCCCTGGTAAGGAACGTGCCGAAAGCGGCGAGAATACCGGCCAGAAAGAAGTTACCGATTTCGCGGATTGCACGGATTCTCCTCAGGGCGACCGGACCGCAACCAACGGAGAGAGACCGCGGATGACGCTGATTCGGCGGAGCTGGGCGGATCATCAATGGCACCGGGTTCCACGTATGAGGGTTCCCAATCGTCAGGAGATGAATTCGCAATCGCTGGGGATTCGTCTGGAGCATTCTTCTCCGAGGCGATTGCGTTCTCCGGTGCGCGGGGGTCCGCACTCGGTCGCGTTCAGACAGGGGCGAATCGGTCCGCCTTGCCCGACCTCCTCGACACGTGAGTCGGTCCGCATCCATCTGCTCAATCCGCGTCATCCGTGGTCCGTCACCCGGCGAAAACTTGCGCACGACGCAGACCCTTGAAGCCGTTGTCGTACGAACCGCCGTCGCATGAAAACGGGAGATGTCCTGATGGCGCGGTTCTCAGAGCCTGTCCGGAAACTCATCCCCTGAATTGCCGCACCGGAGGGGAGGGCGAGGCTCCCGCCGAGCCGCAAGCGGAGCGGGCAGGTCCGCTTTGCGCAACGGGATCGCGGGGACCGGCCCCCGCAGGAGAGCGATTCGCCACAATGGTGGCCGAATCGTCACGTCGCGGCGGGAGCCTCGCCCTCCCGGAAAAACACGCCAACCGTTTCCGGAGAGACTCTCAGTCCAGCAGCGACAGCAGGTATTTCCCGTAACTGCTGCTCCCCATTTCCGCGCCGAGTGTTTGCAACTGTTGTTCATTGATGTAGTTCATCCGCCACGCGATCTCTTCAAGACAGGCGATTTTGAGTCCCTGGCGTTGTTCGAGGATGCTGAAATAGTTCGTCGCTTCCTGCAGGGAGAGATGCGTCCCCGTGTCGAGCCAGGCGGTGCCCCGGTCCAACAATTCGACCTGCAAGTCACCTCGTTCGAGATAAACCCGATTCACGTCGGTAATCTCCAATTCGCCGCGGGCGGAGGGCTTGATGGACCGGGCAATGTCGACAACGTCCGTATCGTAAAAGTAAAGGCCGGTGACCGCGTAACGGGATTTGGGCTGCTGCGGTTTTTCCTCGATGCTCAAGGCGCGGCCCGACTCGTCCAGCTCGACGACGCCGTACCGTTCCGGATCGCGAACACGGTAAGCGTAGACGGTCGCCCCGGTTGATTGCTGGTTCACACTCTGCAGACTCTCCGGCAACTTGCTGCCGTAAAAGATGTTGTCGCCCAGGATGAGGCAGGACGGCGAGTCACCCAGGAAGTCGGCACCGATGTGGAACGCCTGGGCGAGCCCTTCAGGTCGCGGCTGCTCCGCGTACTCGATGGAGATTCCCCACTGGGACCCGTCGGACAACAGCTCCCGGTAGAGCGGCAAGTCGTGCGGCGTGCTGATGACCAGCAGCTCGCGGATCCCGGTCAGCATCAGCGTGGAGAGCGGGTAGTAAATCATTGGTTTGTCGTAAATCGGCAATAACTGCTTGCTGACAACACGCGTCGCCGGGTACAGCCGTGTGCCGCTGCCGCCGGCGAGAATGATCCCCTTGCGATCCCCCATAACGTCTCCCCTTTCGTTCCGTGCAAGTGCGGTTGCGTTCCGCGCAAGTGCTGTTGGTTGGTCGGCGATGGTGCGGCAGATTGCCGCGATCGACCGTTGATGATTCCGCCCTCTTTCAATGCGTGCCGATGCTCGTCAGTTTCGACCCTGCATGCAAGACCCGCGATGGGCGAATGGCGATCGTCGGCGCGTTTCCCCACCGAATCTGTCGTCATGCCGACGTCAGCCGTCGCAGGGCTGACACACCGCCGCCTGCGCCGGATGACTCGCCGAGTGAGTCGCATCATGTGATGAAGGAACAGGTTACGAGTTTCAGTCGCCAACCGCACCCATTGGGCATCAGTCTTGCGGTTCTGTTGATCCGAAACAGCAATCACACGGCTGTGTGTTCATCATAGAAAACGAATCCGCTTCGGGTTCCGACCCGAAGCGGCTCGTTTCCCAACAACCCGTCCGGATGTCCTCCCTTCTCATCCGGGGATCCGGTCGGTTCATCGATAGCAGACCCAATCCACATCCCGTCGATCACGGAGGATCGTTGATCATGGACGATCCCCGTTCGGCTCTGAAGCCCCGTCGGCGACGTCGACAGACTCGCCGACGGGCGTGCAGCCGATCCGGTCCTTGCCAAGGGGAATCGGTCGGCAGTGAAGCGATGATTGCCGCGATCCGCCCCTGCTGATCGCGGCTGTCGCGCGACACGGCATCAGGTGCCGGCGTGTCGCCGGACGGTATGCGTGTCGTGCGGAGCCTCCTGTTTCGGGGGGAGCGGGAGGCTTCATTTTCCCTCGGCAGCCGCTTGTGGCCTGGGTGTGTTCGATTCGAATTGAGTCCGTTGTGGACACCCCAACGTGCCGCGCGGCGCGAGCCGACGGTTGGCCCGCGGTCGGCTCAACCCGTCGCGGCACTTCTTCAAACACCGTTTCCTGATCAGTGGGCGAGTCTCCAGCGGACGACTCCCCGGAAAGGCCATGATGGCGATGATCGTAATCACAGATCGCCGCTCGGCGCTTCTTCCGAGTAACGGCATCGCTCCGTTGTCGCCGGCGAGCGTTCAGGATCCCAACGAGTTGCTCCGGCGTCCGGCCGCATCCGCAGGCCGGGTGAACGAACCGTCCGTCGACGGCCTCGTCAGCAAGTCCGGACGCCTGCCATTGCAAACGCTGCTCGCCGGACATCGCCGGCGGATTGTGACCGCCTACGCGCTCTCGGTCCTCGAAAACACACTGCGCCTGACACAACCGTTGATTCTCGGGTGGGCCGTCAACGATCTGATCGTCCGCTCGTATGCCGGGTTGATCGTGTTCATCCTTCAGCATCTTGCCTTCATGCTTGTGGGCTGCGCGCGGCAGATGCATGGTGTGCGCGCCTTCGGTCGATTGTTCGTGGACGCAACGTCAAGGACGCTGGCCGACGGTTCTTCCCCGGTCGGCCAGCGTCTCCCCGGCGACGAATCGCAGGCGGCACTTCGTCTGGCACAGGTACGTCAGTCGGTCGACCTGCTCGGGTCGGCCGTGCCCCTTGCGGCTCACGCGGCCTTCTCGATCGTCGGAGCACTCCTGTTCCTCGGCTGGTACGACATCACACTGGTCCCGTTGTGCCTCGTGCTCCTTGTGCCGGCCGTCCTTCTGAATGCGGCAGATGGCCGCAAACGCTCGTTGCTCGGCAGCCGCTTGAGGTCCGAGCAAGAACGCACGACGGACGTGCTCGCCGAGGGTGAGCCTCGCAGCGTCCGCCGCCACTTCGAGGCACTTCTCCGTTGGCGAATCGAGTCGTCTGACTCCCAGGCGATCCGATTCTGTCTCATGGATCTGTTCGTTCTTGGCGTTCTGGCAACCATCCTCGTGCACTTCTGCCTGACGGTGAGCCCCCGCGCGGGCGACCTGGTCGCCGTGTTGCAGTACGTGTTGATCTTCGTCGCCGGACTGAGCGCGGTGCCCCAGGTGGCTCGCGGATTCACACCGTGGCGGCGACCCGCGTAGTCCGGTTGGGAAGAGTGGGCTTGCAGTTGGCCGTCGCGGGGTTGACACTGGTGGATCAGTCGCCGGTCAGGCGGGGCTCGTCGCTGAAGAGATCGTGTTGAACACGGGTGACGAGTGACGATTCGGTCTTCCGCCCCCATTTCTTCGGGTGTTGGTTCGATTTGGTCTTGAGGTGCAAACGTGTCGTGTCATTGTAGGCTCCTGCGTGGCGTTGCCATTCTGTCGACTTTGGTCGCCCTCCTGTCGAGCACGGCGTCCGCACAGCCGCGACCGGGGCAACCGGAAGAAGGGCCGGTTTTCATCGACCCCGCTCAGACCGATCACGATTACCGCCTGCAAGGCGAATACGTCGGTTGGCAGCGGCTCTCAAGCTGGCAGCGAGAGTCGCGAAGGGCCGGTCTTCAGATAATGGCTCTCGGCAACGGCCAGTTTGCGGCGACCGGATACATCGGCGGACTGCCGGGCGACGGATGGCCCGGTCACGAGCGGCGACTTTTCACAGGGCAACGGCAGGGGGATGTCGTCGAGTTGACGGACGTCGAATCGAACGGAGCGAGCAGGCGGCTCGTTGTCGACGGCCAAACGGCTCGCCTGTTGGCCGACGATGGCCGCCTGATGGGGGAGTTTCACAAGGTCCATCGGGTCAGTCCCACGCTCGGCGCGCAGCCTCCGCGCGGGGCGACCGTGCTGTTCGATGGCAGCGACACCAGCCGTCTGGTCGACGCAGCGGTCACTGCTGATTGTTTGTTGCAGGCGGGCACCGAGACGGCCCAGGCATACGGGAACTTCCGCATGCACGCCGAATTCCGGCTGCCCTACAAACCGCTCGCCCGGGGACAGAACCGGGGCAACAGCGGCTTCTATCTGCAAAGCCGTTACGAGGTGCAGGTGCTGGACACCTTCGGCCTGGAGGGCGTCGAAAACGAATGCGGGGCTCTGTACAAGACCCGCCGCCCGGACGTCAACATGTGCTATCCGCCGCTTGTCTGGCAGACGTATGACATCGATTTTGCCGGCCCCCGCTTCGACGAACAGGGAAACAAGGTGCGCGACATGCGGATCAGCGTCTGGCACAACGGCGTGCCGGTCCATGCTGACGTGGCGATCCCCCACAAGACCGGTGCCGGCCGCCCGGAAGGCCCGGACCCGCTGCCGACAAAGATCCAGGACCACCGCAACCCGGTCATGTTCCGCAACATCTGGCTGGTCGAACGGTCCGCGTCGCCTGCCACGCAAGGCGATGCGGTTGCCGCAACCGCTGGTCGTGATTGACAGCGCGGCGACGACGGGTGGCGGGGGCTCGGCGACAGCGTACGATTGACAGGCCGCATCGAATACGGGGGCGATGTTGCGTGATCCGTGAAACGTCCATCGCCCCCGGACCGGAGGCTTTTGCCCGTTCCACCTTGTCACGCGCCCCCGCCACCCGTCGCCTTCGATTGAAACACCGGATGTCTCGCATGCGACTACTCGTCGCCGGCGAGACTCCGCAGCACGGTCGCCGGCGCCGTCCGGCCGCCGTGGGAGTCGCTGACCCGCGCCATCGAGACGTTGAGGTCCTTTCCAATGACGAACGTCGACGGATAGGCCGTCTCTTTGGGCGCGTCCCATCTCAGGTTCCACGAATTCGTGAACCCGTACCCCGGGTCGAGCAACATTTGAAATCCGTCCGGCAACTTCTTCGATCCGAGAAACTGCTTCGCCTTCGCTGCCAGGTCATCGACATCTCCCGGATAGATCATCAGCACCCGCGCACCGGCCTTCTTAAAGTCATCGGCTGCGTTGACCCACTGCGCGACTTGCCGACGGCACAACGGACACTGATACCCCGGAAACCCCCGCAGCACGACCACGACCACCGGTCCGTCCTTCGCGACGTCCGACAACTTGACCTTGCCGCCGCCGACGGACGCAAGCTCAAAATCCGCCACCGTATCCCCCGTCTTCGGCGGCCCCTTCTCCGCAGCCGTCAACGACACCGGCAGGACCAACAGGCTCAACGCAACGCACAGAACACGGGACATCACAGGCTCCAGGAACGGGAGGTCAAAACGCAGTCTTCATCGGTCACATTCGCCGGAGGCAGGCGCGAAGTCAAGCGACGGGAGGATCGAGTCGCGGAGAGGGTGTCGCCTACGATTGTCATCGGAGATCTCGGCAGTTCCAACTTTGGTCATCGAGAGATGATTGACGTCAGTTTTCCACGCCGTAGGCGTCAGACAACAAAGCCCTGGGTCGCGAACGAAGTGAGCGCACCCTGGGCTGTGGTAGAGACGTTTGGCCCAACCCTGAAGGGGTTGCACAATCGCGGATTCTTCGAGAATCGTTGAGCCAACGTTCTGGAGAACCCTTTCAGGGTTCGCATTCTTCGGTTCCAGGAAACCCAGGGTGGCGCGGCTTCGCCGCTGACCCTGGGCTTTGTTGTAAAACCCCCTTGGGGTACACAGGATACGACGACTGCCTTCCTGTGGCGCACAGCTTGGAACGGCTGACTCTGAGATCTCAAATCTGAAATCCCAGATATCAGGCCACTCTCCCGCCTTATTCCGCCTCCTCGTCCAGCATGCGGTCAATGATTTTTCTCAAGACTCGATGTTGTTCGGGGGTCGTCACGGCGATCAGGTGGTCTGCCATGATGCCGCCGCCCCATTTCACGCCCAACGGCTTTGCTCTTTGGTAGATCTCGTCACTTGCGGCACCAATTCCGTCATAGCGTTCGACCAAGTTGCGGATGTCGTACATCACGGTCGTTTTCTCGCGGTCTCGCCATGGGACTTCCTGCGGCGTGCGTGCCGGGGCTGCGGATGAGTGCTGACGAGCGGTGTCGTCCGCTCCCGCCTCCGCATGTCGCAGCAGTTGTTCCAGCAGGTCGACGATCTGGCGGTGTCCGCGTTGGTTATGGGTCACGACGATCGCCCCGTCGATGGGCGTGCAATGCATCGGCGCCGATGCGGTCTGCTGAATCAGCTCAGCCAATTCGGGCGGCGAGATTTGTGACAGTTGCCGGATGTCGTACACACGGGTGTCCACGTTGCCTTCGGCAACCTCTTCGGTGGTGATCGTGAGCACCTCGTCCCGGATGATGTAGTCGAGGCCGAGGTTTCGCAGGATCAGGTTCAGGGCACTCTCCAACTTGACATCACTGATGATCAGGTTGATCGGCTCATCCGTCGGGACGCCGACGTCCGACAACGCGATATCATCGATCAGAATCGTGATCTGGTTCTGCTGGGCGACGTATTCCAGCGCATCGGCGAGCGGCGTGTCGACGAACTCGAGTTGCGTCGGAGATTCCAGTGCCGCTTCAATCCGCTGCACGCTCGCCGGTTGATCTTTGAAGTGCCACTGGCCGGGAGCGCGACGGAGATCTAATGCAAGTTCCCCGGCATTGAATGTGACCGCATTCGCTCTCAGTTGAGTGCCTTTTAATTCAAACAGCACTCCCGCTGGGCTGTCGTCCGCGGCGGTGCTGTCTTTTGGATCGAATGGGTCGGCTGATGTGGTTTCTCCCGAGGCATCCGCCTGAGCCATCAGGAGGGGAGCGGCAGCCAACTCTCCACTGACGGTCGTGGCAACGACCGCGCTTTGATCCGATCGGGGTGAAGGGTGCGTTGTTCCATGATCGGCAACGCTCAGTGCCAATGGGACGAGCAGCGCGGCGGTCAGGGTGGCGGTGGTTGTGGTCAGGGTCATGGCGATGGTCTCCTGGGCGGCGAGGTGGGCCGCTTCGTGGGTGAACAGAGGGCCGGCGGGGTCGCCGGCGGTGTAGGACAGGCCGGCGTGGATTGTGCTGCCGACCAGCGTTTCAACTTGGGCCGCCGTCACGACGGATGGCGTGAGATGCAGAGCTGCCAGAGCGACGGACAGACCGATGCCGCGGCGGGCCAGACGGAGGCGAAGTTCCTTGCGGCCGCGCTTCAGGCGGCCTTCGACGGTCGAGACGGACAGCTTGAGATCATCGGCCACCTGTTGGGCGGTCTTACTTTCCAGATAGTGCAGCACGAGCGGGGCGCGGTATTTCTCGGGCAGCGATTGCACTTCTTCGTCGAGGAGTTGCCGCCGGTGGCGGTGTTCGACGTCGGCGAGCGACGTGTCTTCGATCATGGTGACGTCCTGCAGCAGACGGATGCGGCGGTGACGGCTCTCAGCCGCGCGAAGGGACGTGCGGTAGGCGACACCGTGCAGCCAACTGGCGAGCGAGTCCCGCTTGCGGACCCGTTGGGCGTCGCGGGCGAGGACGAGGAACGTCGCCTGAAAGGCATCCTCGACGTCGTGCGAATGCGCGAGCACCCGCTGGCAAACGCCCAGCACGAGCGAACTGTGCCGCCGCACGAGAGCCGCAAAGGCGAGTTCATCACGACGGCGGACGTAACGGGCGACCAAGTCCCGGTCCGTCAGCGAGTCGATGGGCGGCGGCGGTGCGGTCACGGTCATCTCCGCGGGAGTTCAGCCTTCAGGCTGCCACAGTTCGGGCGAAGACGCCGGACTCCAGCAACTGACAGTATAGTCCTGTGAGCGGCCGGTTTCGTTCACGGAAAATGGGGAGAATCGATGGGAAATGCGGATTGGGGCGCGTGATTGAGCCGCCGAGCTTGCTCGCCGCGCGGGCGGGGCGTTGCTCGACGCGGAGCAAGCTCCGCGGCTAATTGGCGTTTTGATGCGGCGGATTCGGTGTGGGGGGAACGACCGCGGACAGGGCCCGTTCGAGGTCGGCTTGCCCGGCGACCACGTCGGCGCCGATGACGACCGCCCACACGGGCAACGGCAGGTCCCACGCGGGGTCGAGCTTGACGAGGTCTTTTTGCGTGGTGACCAGTGCGGTCGCCCCCTGCGCGGCGGCTCGCTCGACGAGCTGCCGGACGTCCTGTGCGGTGTAATGGTGATGGTCGGGGAAGGAGACGAAGGCGTCGTTGGCGGGGGGGAGTCCGGCTGTTTGGAGCGTCCCGCGAAAGCTGTCCGGATTGCCGATTCCGCAAAACGCCAACAGGGTTTGACCGGCGAGCGAATTCACGCTTGCGGTTTCGTCCCCGAAGGAGACAGCCTGTGTCGGGCGGAACACGACTTCAGCCAGCGGTGCGCCGGTCTGGCGTCGCACTTCGCCGCGCAAGTGGCGGAGCGTTTGTTCGGTGACTTGGTCGACGCGAGTCAGCACGATGACGTCTGCCCGCCGCAGTGCGGAGCGCGGCTCCCGCAACAGGCCGCGCGGGAGCAGGTGTCCGTATCCCCAGGGGTTGGTCGCATCGATGAGCACGATGTCAACGTCCCGACGCAGCCGCCGATGCTGAAAGCCGTCGTCCAGGATGACGACGTTTGCCCGGTGCGTGCGGGTCGCTTTTCGCGCGGCGGCGACCCGGTCCCGATTCTGTACGTGTGGCACCTGTGGACACAACTGGGCGAGGACCCGCTGCTCGTCGTTGCCGCCCGCTTCCAGTGACCGGTACCCGCGGCTCACCAGACAGGGCCGCGCTCCTCGCGCCCGATACCACTCCGCCACCCACGCGACCACCGGCGTCTTCCCGGTGCCTCCGGTCGTGATGTTTCCAACACTCACCACGGGAGCGTCCGCCTGTTGCACCCGCCTCAGTCCCCTGTCGAACAGCCAGTTTCGTCCCGCCACCACGGCTCCATACGCCGGCACGGCCAGTGTGAGTCCCCCGCGCAGCAACGCAGCGGCCAAGCCGGGCTGCTGGCCGGAGATCACATCAAGATAACGGCGTTCGTCCACTCATCTCCTCGGAGCGATATTACGCTGCTGGATTGTCGCTGAACCCGAAGTTACGTCATGACCGGTTCCGGCTGGGCCCATCTGAGCAACGGCGATGTTTGGATCGGCGACGGCGGGTCCGTGTCTGAACGGTTACAAGATGAAGTAGGCTGCATAAACGCACGTCGCCCAGGTAAGCAGGGCGGCTTGGAGGAATCGGCGTGGCAGAGAATCGGGCTGCACGGCATCAAATCCCGCCGCGGCGAGAATTGCAAAACATGGCAGCAGGCCCAAAAGGTATGTTCCTTTGGCCGCGCTATAAACGGGTAGCTTAAGATACAGGACGGAGACGGCAGACACGTAAATGCCGACAGCCAATAGACAGACCGCGAGTGACCATCGGAGTTGGGATTGCTGCGTGACCGTCACCCTCAGCGCTCCGGCGAGTATGGTGGCCAGAGGGATCAGCGCCAACGGCGCCGAACAGATAAGTAGCATGCCGTTCCAGGGCGGGCGGCTCGTCCAAATGGTGGCCGACAAATAGCCGTCCAGCCACATGGTCGAAAACAGTCCGTCCCAGAGCCCGGCATAACCGGCCCAAATCGGATGCCGCAGGCTCTCGCCGAATCCGAACAGGTGCTCCGCGACACGGTACCCGGGGTCCTGCCACCATTCGATCCCTCGGGCAGGATCCCATCCGCCGATGAAGGGACGCCCCATCAGCACCCAGTTGCGGACGTAGTACCAGCCGCAAACGAAGAATGCGCCCCCGAGGACCAAAGCCGCGGCGCGGACGATTCTCGGCGCGGGAACGCGCCGGGTGATCATGCCTCGCAAGCACATCGCCAACAACGGGATGCTGAGCAGCAGCGGAGTGACCTTGGTGAGCATCGCCAGTCCCCAGGTCACGCCGAGCGCGATCGCCCACTTCGGGTCCTTGACGAATTGGCCGTCGAGAAACCCCAGTCCGATGAGAAAGGCCGTTGCGGACAACAGACCCGCGAGCGGCTCGTTGCCAAGCAAGTGCGACATGTAAACATTCATCGGCATGAGTCCGCCGACGAGGACGCCCATGATCTGCACGTCGTCACGTCCGGGAAAGACCCGTCGTACGGCGCGATAGCAGACCTCGACCTGGAGGATCCCGCAGGCGATCGTCATCAGCCGCACAGCATGCCAGCCGTACGACTCTCGCAACAGGGCCTTGATCGGTCCGTAAATCGCCGCTGCCACCATGTGATAGAGCGGCGACTGAAACATCTGCCATCCGTCACCAGCCAGCGGAATCCGATGATGTTCCAGGATGAACTTGATGTAGTCCGCATGCGCCGTGGAATCGAATCCGTGAAACGTCAGTTTGAGTTCGTTGTTGAGCGCCAGGACGAACCACAGGCCGATCACGCCCCAGCGGACTCGCGAGGCATTGGCCCCCGGAGCGGCTTCGGTCCAGCGGCCAAGCTTCCCACGGGCAATCCACGAGATC
Organism: Planctomycetaceae bacterium; assembly: GCA_029259845.1. GTDB lineage: Bacteria > Planctomycetota > Planctomycetia > Planctomycetales > Planctomycetaceae > JAHBXU01. Next base: position 34,922 of record JAJDEI010000262.1, read on the forward strand.
GCCGCCAGCCAGAATCCGAAGACGGCGGCCAGTCCCCAAGCCCGCGCTCGCAGCGCTTCGATAAGCGGCGGGGCCTGTCGCGCGGTTGATGGAATCCAAGGGTCGTGCACCGATTTGGCAGATGTCCACTCCCCCTCGGGAAGACGCGCATCCCATTCACGGCCGGTCGAGATGCCCAACTCGTTACTCCATGCCTGCAGGAGGGCGGGCCCGTTGTGATTGAGTACGTCGATTTCCAGTTGGTGCGGACCGCGCTCGAGTTTCGGGAGCACGACCGTTTGAGCCTTCTGCCATCGATCCTGGTTTTCGGCAGGCGCGAACGTCGTCAGTGGTTCCCCGTTCAGCCGGATTTCCGCTGTCCGCAACGCCCGATAATGCAACACGGCGCCGATGACCGCAGCGTCGCAAACGAAACTCGCTCGATAGTCAGTCCGCACGTCCACCGGGCCCAGCTGCGGACTACCATTGAACGGCCGGTCCGGTCGCAGCCAGACGGCATCCCCGACCGATTGCAGGTAAACAACGGATGGGTCATTCAGGGTCCGTCGCCACCAAGCTGCGCCCGCAGCGATGAAGGCCAACGACAGTCCCATGACGATCAACGCCTGCCGCGGCCATCCCAGTTTTCGCGCATGCCTCACGTTTCCGTCTCGCTTTCGAGAACGCAAAGTTCTGAATCGGCAGGAGTATCCGTCATTGTAGCCGCACAGCCCCCGCCGCTCGACAGTCGTCTCATCACGAGCGGCGCCGGTTGATGGTTCAATTCGGCAAGGAATTGATGTGTGCCGTCAAACCAGAGCACGGAACATATGAAATGGCGAGTTAGGGATCGAGTTCAGAGGGGCTCCCAACATTGGCCTTGGAAGCTCACGCCCTGCGAAGCTCCGCCCGGATGTGCACGAATCGGAATCTCGTGAAAAACAGATTACCAAACCGGGTTTAAGAACGAGAGTTTGGGAACGAGGTTACAATCAGACGTCCCCTTTGCGGCAGCGTGATGGCTGCGGGGCCGACTGAAAGGCTGCCGGAACACCGTGTTGAATTCGCTGGATCACCCCGTCGATTCGACCGGTCAGGATCCGTTCGTCTTCCCAACCGTCATGCAGCGGAGCCAACGATGATACCTTACGTCGAACACGCGAATCTGACCGTGGGCAATCTTGAGGAGGCCATTCGTTTCATGACGACGGCCATTCCGGAGTTCCGCGTGCGGCACCGGGGCGTCACAGACGGAAAGGAATGGGCCCACGTGGGCAGCGATCACTCCTACCTGGCGTTTTCTCAGGCTTCCAAACGCCAGCAAAGTGCAACGCCCCACGCAGGCATCGGCTTCAATCATGCCGGGATCATTGTGCAGGACGCCGGCGCAGTCGCCGCCGCGCTCACCGAGGCGGGTTACCGGGAAGGAATCCAAGCGGAACCGCATCCGCATCGGAAGCGAGTCTATTTTCACGATGCGGACGGCAATGAGTGGGAGTTCGTCGAGTACCTCACGGACGACGCCGCGCTCCGCAATGACTATTCGACGTAGGTCGTGCCGCGGGTATCTGTGCCGGCCCGTCAGGCGTCGGCGGCTTGTTCGCGCTTCCCGCGTTTTTTCCCGGGAGTGGACGGGGCGTTTTTCATCACGAAGCGGTGGTCTTCGACGAGTTGGAGGAGGTCGAAGGAACTGAGAATGCCGACGATTTCCTGCTCGTGGGTCACAACCACATGATGAATCTTATGCTTCCGCATGATGCGCGCGGCAAGCGACACGTCCCCGTAGGCGGGGACGGTGAAGACCTTGGACGTCATGAACCGGCTGATGGGGGTTCCGTCCTCATGCCCGTCGAGCAGGTCGGTCGCCGTGACGATGCCGGCTGGTTGTCCCTCGGCTCCAGCGACCGGCAGGCAACTGATATTGTGCTCCTGCATCAGCTTCTTGACATGACCAAATGTCTGATGCGGGTGGACGGTCATCACACGGGGATTCATCAGGTCGGCAATTTTCGTATTCATGAGGCTCCTAGGATTTCGAGTGCTGGATAAGGAATGCGGTGATCCGTCGTGGTGTGACAACTCCTGCAATCGTTCCGTCGAGTTTGAGAACGGGGACATGCCGATGTCCGCTGACGGCGATCACATGCAAGGCCGCGGCTGCTGCGTCGTCTTCGTTCACGTAGACTGGATCGGCCGTCATCACTGAACTGAGCGGCTGGTCTTTGATGCGCGGATATTCCAGAGCCACCCGTTTCAACAAATCGCGATCCGTGAACAGGCCGACGAGTTGGCCGTTGTCTTCGACGAGCAGGCACGAATGTTCGATCGCGGCAAGACGTGCAACCGCCGCCTCGATGGTCGCCGTTGACGGGACCGTCTCGCAAGGGACGGTCTGCAGGTCCAGGACGGTTCGAGTGTCGAGCGCCTCTTCGAGCGGATCGTCATAATGCTGCGGCTCGTAGTCTTCGAGCGGATCCGGGAAGTCGTCTTCGGGCGCAGGAACGGATCGATCAGTGCGGTCGCTCATCGTCAGGCTCCTTCTCGTTGGTCGGGGAGTTTCGGGCCTCCGACGTATTGGACCATGACCTGTCGCGGATAGTGTTCGGCGATGAACTCCATCAGCCCTTTCTGTCCCGTCAGTCCGCGCACGCATCCGTCGTCGTCGACAACACACAGAAAACGCGTGTTATTGGCATGCATCGCATCGAGCACCAAATCGACCGTGTCGTCCAGCTTCACGCGGGGAAACGTCGACGCCATGTGCTCTGCCACCCGGTCCTCAATGAACCCGGGGTTTGCGGCGATCTGATCGCGGACAATTCCTTCGGTGAACATGCCGACCAGCTTGTTCTCGCCGTCGACAACAATCGCGCAGCCGAGATTGGCTTGCCGCATGGCTTCGATGACGGCTGAGATCTTTTGATTCGGCTCGACACACAAAGCCGACCGGAGATGGAGTTCCTTGACAGGCGCGGTCCTTAGTTTGTCGATTAAAGCCATGACATTCGCTCCTCAGGCAGGGGTGGTCGAAAAGAAGTGCAGATACCGCGCCATCCAGCACGACGCTGCGAAAATCGGAGTGATTCTTTATGGAAACGCCGACAGCCTGTGCGAATGTGCCCGGTTGGGAACAGGGTGTGCCAATCTGCGCGCGATGTGAGAAATGGGGTCCGAACTGACTGTTCACGCATTGGTCGGTACGACTGGCGTGTCGACGAGAGTCTTTCGACGACCGAGATGCGCATCAGGTATGATGGTGAGACGAAATATCCTGGGATTAGGCCGTGTTGACATTCATCGGCCCGTTCTTCAGGGGAACTCCGGGTAGCACCGGTTGTCCCAACCAGTGCCGCGCAGCGGCAGGAAGCTTGTCCTTCACCGGACGATTCACGCAAAGGCTTCTAGTCGCGGGGCGACACGGGTTGAGGCAACCCGTGCTACCCTTGTTGAATGTCACCACGACTTAGTAACGGTTCGCGTCACCGTGACTGTCCGAACCGGAACCGCGCTCGTCCTGGCGACGCCGAATCAACATCCCTGCCGGTGAACGACCTCAGCCCGTAGCAAGAAAGCGATGATCAAGCCTAAAGGCCAACCTGCGACCGGACAACCTGCCTCGCAGCAATCGCGGCTGTCGTGGTTGTTTGAGCAGCGCGATGCGTCGAGCCTGGTGTTCTTCCGCGTGGCGTTCAGCACTGTCATGCTGTGGCACGTTTATTGGTTTTGCAGTGACCGGTTGGTCGAGACGTTCTATGTCACGCCCGCGTATCACCTGACCTATCACGGTTTCGAGTGGGCCAATCCGTTGCCGGGGATCGGCATGCGGCTGGTGTTTTATGCGATGGGGCTGGCCGCGGCGGGGATCGGGCTGGGGCTGTTCTATCGGCTGAGTTGTGTCCTGTTTTTCCTCACGTTCACGTATACCTTTTTGGCAGAATCGGCGCTGTTTCAGAATCATTACTATCTGGTCTGCCTGTTGGCGTTCTGTTTGATTTGGATTCCCGCGAATCGCTTTCTCTCTTTGGACGCCTTGATCTGGCCGCAACGAGCGAGCCGTTTTGTCCCGGCGTGGTGTTATTGGCTGCTGGGGTTTCAGATCGCCGTGCCCTACGTGTATGGCGGGATCGCCAAGCTGGATGGGGACTGGTTGCATGGGATGCCGGTCGGGCTGTGGATTGAAGAACGCAGCGACCTGCCATTGGTCGGTCGCTACCTGAAGGAGCGGTGGTGTGCGTGGCTAGTCAGCTACATGGGTCTGGTGCTCGATCTGCTGATTGTGCCGCTGCTGCTATGGAGGCGCACAAGGCTGGTTTCCTATCTGGTTCTCGTGGTGTTTCATGTCTCCAACTCAATCCTGTTTACGATCGACTTCTTTCCCTGGTTCATGATTCTGGCGACGCTGATCCTTTTTCCGCCGGACTGGCCGCGAAAGCTGCTGCGGCTGCCGGCGGCGGGACTCCCCACATCGACGCCCCTCGATCCCCAATCATTGTCACTCGGCCGGAAGGTGACGGTCGGGTTTCTGGCGGTGTACGTCGCCTGGCAGGTGCTGTTTCCGTTTCGGCACTTCCTGTATCCGGGGAATCCAAGTTGGACGGAGCAGGGGCACTTGTTTGCGTGGCGGATGATGCTCCGCCGCAAGGAGGTTTACATTCGTTTCTATGCCACCGACCGGCAATCGGGGCAGACGCTTGAGATTCCGATCGATCTGTTCCTCAACCCGCGGCAGATTCAGGCGATGGCCGTGTCGGCGGACCAGATTGTGGCGATCGCCCCGTACTTGAAAAATGAAGTCGTCATTCCCTATCTGGAATCGCAACCACAACTGCAAGACAACAGTGCCCCGCAAGTGGAGATTCGGGTGCTGGCCCTGGCTTCGCTCAATGGACGCAATCCGCAGTTGATGGTCGATCCCGACCTTGATCTGACGACGGTCCAGCGAACCTGGCGGGATCAGCCCTGGATTATCCCGCTGCGCGAGCCGCTGCGCGAGGACGCCTGGCGGGGCGATTGGATCATCCCGATTGACGAATTGCCGGAGTTGATGCGCTCCCTCCAGCCGCCTGGCGGACGAACCCCGCGAAACACCATGTAACGACCGACGGGAATTTGAAGACGGGACCGGGCAACGGCGATGGGAATGTCGACACGGCCTGGTGCCTTGTCAGTCGGTGATTCGAGGTTGGAGTTCAGCCTTCAGGCTGCGAAGGCAAGCTAACAGCCCGTTGAAAAACTCATCCTGACTGCAAGCGGTCGAAACTCGTCAGCTCGGCGTCGCCAAATCTCGACGTATCTAGGGATCTGTCTGCGATTCGGCTCCTTGATCTGACGAGTTTTGCCGCGCTCTCGCCGACGAAGCAGTTTTTCAACAGACTGCTCAAGCTTGAACTCCAACGTTAAGTTCCCGAATCGACAAAACGTTCGCCAAATCCATCCAAAATGGGGAGAGACCTGACGATGCCGAGCCTGATTGTCGCGACCACGCTGTTGCTCTGCTCCTTCACGGCGACGACGGCTGCCGGCGAACTGCCGCGACCGAACATCGTGCTCGTCATGGCGGATGACATGGGGTGGGGACAGACCGGATACTATCGCCACCCCGTGCTCAAGACGCCTCACCTCGATGCGATGGCTGCCGATGGGTTACGCTTCGATCGTTTCTATGCCGGTGCTCCGAATTGTTCCCCGACGCGGGCAACGGTGATGACCGGCCGGTCGCATGATCGCACGGGGGTCTACAATCATGGGTATCCGTTGCGGCTGCAGGAACGAACTGTCGCACAAGCGCTGCGAGATGCCGGCTATGCGACGGGGCATTTTGGCAAGTGGCATCTGAACGGCCTGCGCGGACCCGGGGTGCCCATTCTGGCCAGCGACCAACGTCACCCTGGTGTGTTCGGATTCGAGGAATGGTTGTCGGTGACCAATTTCTTCGACCGCAACCCGATCCTGAGCCGCGCGGGGGAGTTTGTCGAGTTCGAGGGGGATTCGTCGGAAATCATCGTCGCAGAGGCCTTGTCGTTTGTTCGCCGACAAACAGAGGCGCGGCGACCGTTTTTCGCGGTCATCTGGTACGGGACGCCTCACAGTCCGTGGAGGGCGAATGAACCTGACAAAGCTGCGTTCGCCAACCTGGATGCGAAGTCACAGAACCACTACGGCGAACTGGTCGCGATGGACCGCAGCGTGGGGACATTGCGCAAGGGGCTTCGTGAGTTGGGCGCCGCGGAAAACACGCTCGTCTGGTTTTGCAGCGACAATGGCGGTTTGCCCAAGATCAAGCCGGACACAGTTGGCGGGCTGCGCGGTTTCAAAGGCTCGCTCTACGAAGGCGGGCTGCGCGTCCCGGCGATCATTGAATGGCCCGCTGCCATCACCGAGCCGCGGGTGACCGGCTTCCCGGCGGTCACGATGGACATCTTCCCCACACTGGCGGACGTCGCCGGACTGCCGGACTCGGCCCTGCAACAACCACAGGACGGGATGAGCCTTCAGAAGCTGCTGACGGGAAAGCTGACGAAACGCGAAAAGCCAATTCCGTTCCGGCATCGCGGGCGGGCAGCATTGATTGACCATGAATTCAAACTGCTCACGCTGGACATCGCCCGGGGGCAGTTCGAACTCTATCACCTGGAGCATGACCCTCGGGAGACGACGGACGTTTCCGCACGGCACCCCGAAGTCGCGCAGCGGTTGCGGGCCGCATTCGCCACCTGGAATGACTCGGTGGAGGCGAGCGTCGCCGGCCGTGACTACCCCGCAGGAAAAGTCACCCCCGCCGACTCGCCGCCCCGTCTGTGGCGAGACGTCGCGGAGTACGAATCTTACTTTGACGCATGGAAAATGCGCCCCGAATTCAAATCGTGGCTAAAATGAGATTTCGTCTCCGAAATCGATTGTGGTCGAAGGTCGACGGAGGAATAAAGTTGTCGGACCGTAACCGACTTGAGAGCATGGGCGAAGAACGTTTGTACGACCTCACAGCGCCATCGAGAGGACTCGCACGCATTCAGTATCTCATCCGGTTTTGAAATGCCGCTTGGCTCGAAGTTGAGAAAATGGACGAAATCTCCCGACTGCAGTGGGACCGGGACATCCGTGGGAGAGTGGCCGTCTCCCATCGGATTCGATATCGGCGAAAGGGCGGTCCGTGGTGTGAAGTTTCCTCGACGGCGGAGTTGCCGGACGACGTGAGAAAAACCTATGAACAGGCCCGCGGGCCGGCGGATTCTTGCGACGCTGCATCTGCCGAAACGGGTGATGCGGACTTGCCGATGGGCGGGCTCCCGAAGCAACAATCGCGCATTGTGCGGAACCGATTCGGACGACGCCCTCCGACCCAGGCAAGAGAGATCGATCGGACGCTCGTGTTGGATCATCCGTGGTTCAACGGATGGACCCTCCTGACAACGGTAATTGCGGCGCCGTATATCGCGTACACCGCCTGGCAGGGGTTGCACGCGGGCGGGTGGATATCTCTCTTTGGCGGCGTGATGTTGGCGCTGGCAACGTTGATGGCGTACTACGGCGCATGCGTACTGGTCAATTCGACGGAGTTCCGGGTCGATGAGAAACTCCTGACGGTGAGACACGGCCCGTTGCCCTGGTTCGGGAAGAGGAGCATCCCTGTTGACCGGATCATGCAGCTCTCCACGAAAATCCACCGCACGCGACACGCGCTGACCTACCGTCTGACAGCGACTCTCGTCGATTCCGCGCCCATCGAACTGGCGGAGGGCATCAACACCGCAGCCGAAGCCCGCAGCATTGAGCGGGCCATCGAACGGCATCTGGGCATTGAAGACTGGGACCGGTGAGTGGTCCAACTTCGTCGCCTCAGATTATTCGTGCGTGTGTGATGCCTCACAGACCAACCTCTCCGGCTGCACGATAATCATGTTGTTGAGAGGGAAGCCTCTCGCGAATGAAACGCCGTCCGATTGTGATGGTTGGACGTTCCGAGTAACGATGTCATGAGACACGATTCTTGCCGTGAGTCATCGGGAGGTCTGCTGCGCTGCGGGTGCTGAATGTTTTGGCGGTGATCGTTTGTGGCTTGAGCGTTCCTCCTGGCGTGGTCTTCGCCAAGGCACTGCTGGACGAACAGTGGCCCGCAGCGCAGCAGACTCCCCGGACGTGCTTGCCCGGTTTTCATTCGCTTTCTCCGCACTTGGCTGCCGATTGAAAACCCGGTGCCGCGCGCCACAGCCATCTCGGCATCGCGAGAAAGCAGTACGCTTCCCCGACGTTCGCACAGGTGTCGCAACCGCTGCACGCTTTTCGTCAATGTCTGCCAGTCCTCTCGGGCTGGATCGGCCTGTCTTCGGCTCCGCTGCTCTGGCTGGGGCGAACGGAAACGGGCCTGCTCCTTGAGCCACCTCCCTCGTTGCGGCCTCGCCAAGGGAACGACGGCACGATGGCGAACAGGATGGGCCACAACCTCCCACGGCGCATGCGGTTTCACACGAATCCACGCCTGCGCAGACGCAACTATTAGAGTTCTTGTTTCGTGGCTCAGCCCGGATCGGACGATCGGCGACTTCGGCAGGAACTGCGCATGCATCGCCTCCCGAACACGACTTCGGCCGCAAGTTGTCGGCAGGCGGCGTCCCCATCTTGAGAGGAAATCCCGCGTCTGGTACTTCTCCCGGACGCGCGGCGGTCCCGCCTCGCTGTTCTTTGATTGCTCCTTTTCTTCTGAGGCATGCCATGAGGGCATCCTTTCTTGTGACAATCGGTCTCGTGCTGGCTGTCATCCCCCTGACGGCCCGCCGGGCCGGTGCCGAGTATCCGTTCGACTCGGTCCCGGCGCTGCCACCTCTGGCCGGTGCTGGCTCCCCCGCCGGATCCTCGCATCTGCCGTCCCCCTACGACGCGGGGCCCACCGTCCCGATGAGTGGCCCCGATTTCGACGACGGTCGCCAGGGATTTGTGGCAAACGACTTCGCCTATGACGGCAGTTACGGCCCCGCCGACGCCGACCCTTACGTCGATTCGCCGCCTTTGTTCGACCGGCTCTTCGCCGGCCCTCCGCCGCTTTGGATCGGTTATGTCTCTTCGACCTTCATGCCGGGCACCGACCGTGTGCTTTGGAACGGCGAATTGTTTCTTCCCCTATGGCAGGATGGAAACAACCTGTGGTTCTTCGACATGCGGGGACAAATCGACAACGCCGACGCGGGCGAATTCAACATCGGCACCGGCTTCCGCACACTCGCCCCGGAGGGATGGATCTTCGGCTCCTATATTTTCTACGACCGGCTGTTTTCAGCCAACGACAATCGGTTCAGCCAGGGGACCATCGGCTTTGAAGTGATGGATTACCTTCGTGATTTTCGGCTCAACGTCTACTTCCCCGAATCCCGGGGGCAAGCCACCTCGGCACCGCCCTCCGCCACCATCTCCGACGGAACCATCGTCGTCCGCAGCGGTGTGGAGCGGGCCTACTGGGGTCTTGATCTCGAAGCCGGGCATCTGCTGTGGGCGACCGGTCCCAACGCCCAGCACGAGGTCCGGGGATTTCTCGGCGTGTACCACTTCGATAATTCGAACTCCGGTTTCGACAACATTACCGGCCCCCGCGCGCGGCTCGAATGGCGCTGGTACGACCTGCCGCACTTTGGCATCGGGTCCCGATTCACCTGCGGGCTGACGGTCCAGGCGGACAGCGAACGAGGGGGCGATGCGTTCCTGTTTGCGGGACTCCGCATCCCGCTCGATCCTTGGGCACATGCCCGGCGGCCCCTTTCGCCGCTCCAACGACGAATGGTCGACCCCCTCGTGCGTGACGTCGACGTCGTCTCCAATGTCCGCCAGATGACCGAAGCGGCCGTCAACCCGCAAACCGGACAAACCATCAACAGCGCCCGCGTGCTCGACAATCGCAACGACCTCGCCGCGCTCCTCCCGGAATCCGGCACCAACTCGGTCGTGGTGATCGACGGCGACGCCGGTGACATCAGCAGCCAGTCCGCGATCAGGCTCCGGCCAGGCCAAACGGTCTTCGGCGGGGGGACGCAGATGACGGTCCGCGGCGCGCGAACCGGCCGCGCGGCCGTCTGGACCGCCCCCGGTTCACGGCCGGCCATCGAGTTCAACTCCAACGCCTGTCCTGAAGGGTTCGCCTGCACAATGGTCGCGCGACCACCCACCGCCGGATTCGTCATGGCTGACGACACGCGTCTTGCCGGCATGGACCTCCGCGGCGGACAGGGGGCCGTTGTGGTCGAGAACGCAGACCGCGTTTATGTGTCCGATTTGAACATCCGTGATGCCCAAGGGGCCGGAATCGCCCTGCAGAACGCCCGGCACGTCTCCATCGACAACGTCGTGATCGACGACGTCGGCCAGACAAATTCCCTGTCGGCGGCCAGCAGCACCACAAGCGTGTTTCAGGCGGCAGCCAGTCATCAAGGCACCGGCATCGCCGGTGTCAATTCCAGCGACATCAACATTCGCAATGTTCACATTCAGACGACGGATCTGGCAGGCATCAAGCTCCTCGATTCGCAAGAGACGACCATCGAACACGTGACCATGAACCGCACGGGCGAGTACGGGATTCTGGCCGACGACGCCGTCAATACCCGCATTAACGCCGTTGGTATCGAAGGGAGCCGGAACGGCCTTCGCTTTAACGGCGGCAGCGGACTGGTCGTCTCAGACGCACGAGTCGTACTGCCGGACATGCCAAGTGACGTGGTCTATATCGTCCCTCCCCAATTCAACGGAATCTCGCTCCAGGAGGTCACCGGAACGGCGGAAATCCGCGACTCCGAGGTCCGTGGGGGAACGACCGGCCTCGTCAACACGAACACTCAACAGGGGGCCCTTGATCTGACGGTTGCCAACAACCTGTTTGAGGGCAACATCCGTCTCTCGTCTCGCGGTGCGAGCCAATTGTCGGGCCGCGTCTCCGACAACACCATCGGCACGTACGGTGCCGGTGTCTGGGGCACGGGAGGGTCCGTTGGCATCGACGCCGGCGGCACCGGGACGAGCAACCTCGGATTCTTCAACAACGACATGCAGGGAACGTTCGGCGCGCTCGCTCACGATGAACGCGAGATGAACCTGGTGTTCGACGGCAACCAACTGGGAGCGGGGGAACATGTCATCACCAACGAGGGCGATGCCACCGTCCAACTCCGATACCGTAACAACAGCTCGCTCGGCGATGTGCTGTTCCAGGAGCGGGGGGACGCGCTCAGCATCGAGCCGCTCGTGGGCAACGACCACACGCCGGCACTCACCGGCAACGTCTCGGACATCTCCCTCGGTACTCTCGAAACCCACTCACCGGGATTGTTCGACTGAGCCGTTGTCGCTCGTCCGATAACATTGCCGAGCCGCAACCGGACACGCCTGTTGAACCTCGCCCGCACACGTTTGTTTAGCCGCGCCCGCGAGGAAGCGCGTCCGGAAAGTCCCCGCAACCCGCGCTCTCATCGCGCGGGGTTGTCCGAACAAACGGGAGCGATATGATGCAGGCAACGGTTTCTCCTCCGGTCCTGGTGGTCGCTGCCCCATGTCTTACCGTCCTTCCTCCGGTCCCAGGCCGCAACCGTTTCAACCACCGCAGGGGGAACTGGCGCTGCTCTCCGGATCGGCCAATCCGGTCTTTGCCCGCAAGATCGCGGACGATCTGGGCGTCTCGCTGACGCCCTGCGAGACGCACGTGTTCAGCGAGGGCAACGTCTTCGTCCGCGTTCTCGAAAACGTGCGCGGCCGCGACTGCTATCTCATCCAGGGCATCCACCACCCGGTCAACGATAATCTCGTCGAACTGTTGTTCTGGCTCGACGCCCTTAAACGCGCCAGCGCCCAGCACGTCACGGCGGTCATTCCCTTCTTCAGCTATGCCAAAGGGGACAAGAAGGACGAGCCGCGCGTTTCCATCCGCGCCCGGGTTTGTGCGGACGCCATCGAAGCCGCCGGCGCCGACCGCTGCCTGATGATGGACCTGCATACGCCGCAGATTCAGGGGTTCTTCCAGATCCCCGTCGATCACCTCTATGCCCGCTATGTCCTCTCCGATCACATTCGCCAACTGAACATCCCGGACCTGGTGGTCTGCAGTCCCGACGTCGGATTCGCCAAGGGGGCCGCGGCGTACGCCAAATACCTCGGAGTGCCGGTGGTGATCGGCAACAAGACCCGCCGGGATCACAGCGAGTCAGCCGAGGTGCTTGAACTCATTGGCGAGGTGGCCGACCGCAACGTGCTGATCGTGGACGACTTCACGATTTCCGGCGGGACGCTGATTTCAATGGCGAATCTGCTTCAAAAACGCGGTGCGAAAGACATCTATGCGGCTGTGTCTCACGGCGCACTGGCGAAGGGGGTCGCGGCCAAGATCACTTCCAGCCGCATTAAACGGCTGTTCATCACAGACTCCATCGAACTCCAACCGGACGAACTCAGCGAGAATACCACAGTCGTCTCCGTTGCCCCGCTGTTCGCCCAGGCCATCCAGTCGATCCACGACCGCACAAGCATCAGCATGCTCTTCCCCGACCCGCCAGTCGATTGACTCGGTCGGAGGGCGACGGCGACGGAGCAGTCAGAGTCGCCGCGGAAACTCGCCCCCTTGAATTTCGGCACCGCAAGGGAGGGCGAGGCTCCCGCCGAGCCGCAAGCGGAGCGGGCGGGGTCAAACCGTCGCAACAGGATCGCGCAGATCGGCCCCCGCAGGAAAACGAACCGCCGCTATGGTGGCGGAAACGCCACGTCGCGGCTCGGCGGGAGCCTCGCCCTCCCCCCAAACGGTCCGTCGATTTCCCAAGAGACCCTCTGTGATCGTCGCAAAGCGCCAACGGCTTCAAGCGGCTCGGGGCGATGAAGCCTCCACCAGGCTTCCCTGCCGCAAGATCGCTCGTAACAGCCCGTTCGCGGCCGACCTGCGGTCGTGCCCCAGTTGGTCGATCAGATCAAGTTCCTGTTCAAGGCGATTCACGAGCTGGTCCGCACTCGGGGAGCTTGCCTCCTCCCGGCAGACGCTGCGCAGCTGGGCCGAGCGGCGACCGGAAGCCGAGCCGCCGTCCGTCTGTGCTCTGACGTGTCGTTTCCTGTCATGCTGTTTGCCATCTTCACAGCGATAGACGAACTCGAACTCCGCGATGCGGATCACGTCATTGGCACACAGGGTCTGACAGCGGCACGTCGTTCCGTTGACCAGCAGCGCCGGCTCCGGTGCGATCGCTTCCACCCTCCAGCGGCCCTGCTCCCGTGTGAGCAACGTGTGCAGCATCGGCAAATCGCTGCCCAGCTGGAGATGGCAGTTGGTGCCCGCTCCGATCAGGATGCGGTCCAATGCCAACGGGCGATGCGGGAAGCGGGTCCGTCCCCGCCGGACCTCGAGCCAGTCGCCACCGAGATTCTCGATCGGAGCCGCGCCGTCGTGTGGCGAGTGAACAAAATGCATCCCACTCCTCCGTTGGGGCGTTTGGCGGATGGGTCGTTTGGCGGAACCGAGACCCGGAGCCGGGACAGAGTTCTGTCCGAACGCCGCCCCAATTTCTTATTTCGGCAGCCGAGCAAAGGGCAGACGGGACCTCCGTCGCCTTTCCGGGAGATGACAGCAACCGGCCAGCCCATCGCGACGGTTGGGGTGGCTGGAGAAACCATGCGGGCTGCCGACAGCCCGGTCGGAGCGCGCCCTCGCTCCAGGATGAAGCCTTCGCCCCTGCAAGCCGCCGTCATTCGGGCCGCAACCATCACCGGCGGAGCGCGATCATCCGCCGGGCGCGCTGGAGCGCCTGTTGCTTGGCTTCAAGCGCTTCGGGACTGGTGGGAACGTCCCCAAGAGCAGCTGCCAGATCCGCCTCGGCCTGCGCCAGATCGATCTGTTCGACCGGCATTGACTGATGGGTCAGCAGGGTGACCACCGAACCTTTGATCTGCACAAAACCGCCGTCCACCAGGAAACGCTGCGTTCTTCCGTCCGAGGCTTCTAACCGAAGCTCGCCGACACCCAGCCGCCCGACCAGCGGTGCCCGTCCCGGCAACACGCCCATCTGCCCGTCGTACAGGGGATACTGCAGCGATCGCACCCGCTCATCGAGCAAAGTTGTCTCGGGAGTCACAAGTACCAGTCGAAGTTCGGTTGCAGCGATCATAGGTCAGTCTTTGGGGGGCAGAAAAGAGTCGACAGAATACGACGCGAGCGTGGTCTCATCGAGGACGAAGTCGACGGAGTCGCCAGCCGATAGGTGCATAATCTTTCGATACTGGTGGGATTCGCAGTCAGGATCGGTATGAACTTCAATCTGTCGATCAACCAGGTTGACCAACCAGTAACAGGGAACCCCTTCTGCCGCATAAATCGCCGCCTTCCGACGATCTTTCGCGAGCGTCGAATCGGCGACCTCGATGATCAGCCCAATCTCGTTTCCGTGAGGATGGCGGTCAGCGAATCGTTCCTCCGGGCCGCGAACGACTGCTCCATCCGGTTCCGGCTCGCTGTCGAAAGTGTTGATGGCACATTGCGTTCGGACAAGCCAGTCGTCATTTGTCGCCCGGTCCAACGTGCGATTGATCCGAGTGACCGTCCATTCGTGCGGTGGATTCTTGGTCATCTTGGGAACAATCCATCCCTCGAGGAGCTCGACGCGATCGTCCTCCGTCAACACGCCGATTTCTGCCAGATGACGATACTCAGCGAGCGTCCAACGCCGGACCGGGAACGGCGGCATCACCTCGGAATCCAGAGTCGGTTCAAGAACAGTTGACATCTCGAAGATAGCCGTAAATGCACGATGGTCTGAACGTAACGCCCGATCGAGCAGCCCGGACTCCAACCGAGAAGGGGTGCGTGAAGGCATTGTATCAGGTTGGCCTATTCTTCGGCCATTTTCTTCGCCTGTTCGCCGGCTTCTTCGACGCCGCCGACGTACATGAAGGCCGCCTCCGGCAGGTGGTCCCAATTGCCGTCGCAGATTTCCTCGAACGACTGGATCGTCTCTTCCAGCGAGGTGAAGTTGCCGGGCTTGCCGGTGAACACTTCGGCCACGTAGAACGGCTGCGAGAGGAACCGCTCGATGCGGCGGGCGCGATGCACGACCTGCTTGTCCTCCTCGGCCAGTTCGTCGACACCCAGAATGGCGATGATGTCCTGCAGTTCGCGGTACCGTTGGAGAATCTGCTGCGTGCGGCGGGCAACGGCGTAGTGCCGCTCGCCGACCACCTGCGGATCGAGGATTCGTGACGACGACGCCAACGGGTCGATCGCGGGGTAGATGCCCTTCTCGGAGATCTTTCGTTCCAGGTAAATGAACGCATCCAAGTGGCTGAATGCCGCCGCTGGGGCCGGATCGGTCGGGTCGTCCGCCGGCACATACACCGCCTGCACCGAGGTGATGGCCCCTTTGTTGGTCGAAGTGATTCGCTCCTGAAGCTGGCCGAGCTCGGTCCCCAGCGTCGGCTGATATCCCACGGCCGACGGCATGCGTCCCAACAAGGCCGACACTTCGGAGCCGGCCTGTGAGAAGCGGAAGATGTTGTCGATAAACAGCAGCGTGTCGGCCCCGGTGGCATCGCGGAACCATTCGGCCATCGTCAGACCGGTGAGGGCGACTCGCAGCCGGGCACCCGGCGGCTCGTTCATCTGGCCGAACACCATACACGTTTGTTCGAGCACCGAGCGTCCCGTGTCACCGATCTGGGCTTCCTGCATCTCCAGCCACAGGTCGTTTCCTTCGCGGGTCCGCTCACCGACCCCGGCGAACACTGAGTAGCCGCCATGTTCCCGCGCGATGCGGGCGATGAGCTCCGTCAGGATGACCGTCTTCCCCAGTCCAGCCCCGCCGAACAAGCCCGCCTTGCCCCCTCGCACGAACGGCGTCAGCAGGTCGACCACCTTGATGCCGGTCTCGAAAACCTCGGTTTTCGACGACAGATCGGCGAACGCCGGCGGATCACGGTGAATGGGCCATCGCTCTTCAGTCTCAACCGGGCCCCGGCCGTCGATCGTATCGCCGAGCACATTGAACACGCGGCCCAGTGTCTCTTTGCCGACCGGAACGGACAGCGGCGAACCGGTGTCGGTGAGGTCCATCCCCCGCACCATCCCGTCCGTCGATCCCAGCGCGACACATCGCACCCGACCGCCCCCCAAGTGCTGCTGCACCTCGCCGGTCACGTCGATGTTCACGCCCTTGACCTCGGCGGTGATTTTCACCGCGTTGTAGATTTTCGGCAGATTCTTCTCGGCGAACTCGGCGTCGAACGTCGAGCCGATGATCTGTGTGATGTGTCCGATGTTGGTTGCGGTCGCAGTTGACATAGCGTGTGTCCGTGGTCAGTTGTCCGGTGTCAGTTGTGGTGCCGAGATCCGCCGCGTTGCCACAACGGGCAACCGACAACGGACCACTGACGGCAATTACTCAAGCGCCGCAGCGCCGCCGATGATCTCGGCCAGTTCGCTGGTGATCTGCGTCTGTCGGGCGCGGTTGTATTCCTGGGAGATGTCGCGGATCATCTCGTCGGCGTTCTCGGTGGCGGATTTCATGGCCACCATGCGGGCGATCTGCTCGCCGACGGCCGCATCGAGGAAGCACTTGAAAAACCGCGCCTTGAACGCCGCCGGGACAAGCTCTTCCAGAATCTCTTCGGCGCTCGGCAGTAGTTCGTAGTCGATCGCTGCGCCGTTGGCCTGTTCGTCAATGCCCGCGGAGCCGGCGAGATCGCCGATGGGGAGCAGCGTTTCGATGATCGGTGCCTGTTTCGATGAGGACAGGTACTGCTGATACGCGACATCGACCCGGTCCAGCCGTCCGGCGACAAAGCCTGCCACGTAACGGGCCGCGATCTCGTTGACTTCGTCGAAGCCCGGCTTGTCCTCGAATTTTGTGTGACTTTGATCGACCGGGATCCCCTCGAATTTCATAAAGGAGAGCCCGCGTTTGCCGGAGACTTCCAAGGAGACGTGCTTGCCGTCCTGCTCGAACTGGCGAATTCGGGGCAGCGCCTGTCGCAGGATGCCGCCGTTGTACCCGCCGCACAGTCCGCGATTGGACGTCAGCACCAGCACCGCCACGTTCTGTTCTTCCGCCGGCTGTTGCAACAGCGGATGCGAGAACGACAAGTCGGATTGTGCCAGATCGGCGACGATCTCGTTGATCTTCCGTGTGTATGCAGCCGCCTCCGACGCCCGGTCCATCGCCTTCTTGAACCGCGCAGTCGCGATCAGCTCCATCGTCCGCGTAATCTTGCGGATGTTGCGGATCGACTTGCGTCGCTTAACAAGGATTCGTGCGCTGGCCATGGCGTAGGAAGCAAGGAGTAAGGAATAGTGATTGGGGAAAAGCCGCCTCAGGCGTAAATCAACCGGCCTTTAGGTTTGGGAACGTCTCGTCCTAGTTCGGTCGCCGTCGCCATCCAAGCCTCAATAGCGGCCTCTGCATTAGCCAATGCGTCGTGATAGTTTGTCCCGTGAGCCATGCATCCGGGCAGTTCCGGGATTTCCGCCAAGATCGCCTGATCTTCTTCGCTCCAGTACAAGATGATTTCGTAGTTAGGATTCGTTACGTCCGTCATTGTCAGTCTCCGTGCCTTTGGGAGAATCTTGTTTGGTTGCTTCGTCTGCTGCCGAATCGGATCGAGCGAGGAACTCTTTAGCAATTCCCTTTTCCACGAGAAGTCGGCGTACTTGTTTGACTTGATAGGGGACAGCCTTCGCTCCATCCGGCTGCAATGTTAGCAACTCGCGGATTCCCGGTTTCGTGAACACATGATGTGACGCATGAATCCGCTCTGTGAAGCCCAACTTTGTGAGAAGCTTCCTCATATCCTTGAACGCGATGTTGGCGTCTGATGTTCCGCGCAGGATGCGATTGAGAAGTTTTTCGATTTTGCCCATGTCCAAATGCCCCATGACACGTGCATCACGATGCCGAGACCACCTCCTGGGACGTCGGTCGCTCCGATTCCTCCCCGTCAGTGGCGGATTCAGACACGAATCGCCCGACAAACTCATCCAGAGCGACCTTCAAGCCGTTCTCCGTCTCTTCCGAAAGCTCACCCGAGTTGACGATGGCGTCGCGGATTTCGGACTTCTCTTCGCGGATGAATTGCAGCATCTCCTTTTCCGCCCGGGCGACCTGTGGCACGGGGACCTTATCGAAATACCCCTTTGTCCCGGCGTAAATCGAGATCACCTGATCGGCGAAATGTAGCGGCTCATATTGCGGTTGCTTGAGGATCTCGACCATGCGATAGCCCCGGTCGAGCTGACGCTGGGTCGCCGGATCGAGTTCGGTACCGAGTTGCGCGAACGCTTCCAGTTCGCGGAAGGCGGCGAGATCCAGCCGCAACGAGCCGGCGACCTTTTTCATCGCTTTCGTTTGAGCATTGCCGCCCACACGAGAGACCGAGATGCCCACGTTGATGGCGGGCCGCACGCCGGCGAAGAACAGGTCCGGTTCGAGATAAATCTGACCGTCGGTGATCGAAATCACGTTCGTCGGAATGTAGGCGGAGACCTCGCCCTCCAGCGTCTCAATGATGGGAAGCGCCGTCATCGATCCGCCGCCCAGTTCGTCGCTCAGCTTGGCGGCCCGTTCGAGCAGGCGGCTGTGACAATAGAAGACGTCTCCGGGATACGCCTCGCGGCCCGGCGGACGTCGCATGAGCAACGATAACTGCCGGTACGCCTGTGCCTGTTTCGTCAGGTCGTCGTACACACACAGGGTGTGCTGCCCCTGATACATCAGATGTTCGGCAATCGCCGCCCCGGCATAAGGGGCGATGTATTGCAGCGGAGCCGGATCGGACGCCGTCGCCGAGATGACGATTGAGTAGTCCATCGCTCCATGGGCCTGCAAGGCCTCGACAATGGCAGCGACGCTGGCAGCCCGTTGTCCGCAGGCGACGTACACACAAACAACGTCGCCGCCCTTTTGGTTAATAATCGTGTCCACGGCGATGGCCGTCTTGCCGGTCTTGCGGTCGCCGATGATCAGCTCGCGCTGGCCGCGGCCGATGGGGGTCATCGAGTCGACCGCTTTGATTCCGGTTTGCAGCGGCTGTTTGACCGGCTGCCGCTCGGCGACGCCCGGTGCCATAAACTCAACCGGGCGGCTCTCGGTCGTCACGATCGGCCCTTTGCCGTCGAGCGGATTGCCGAGCGGGTCAATAACCCGTCCGATGATTGCGTCGCCCACAGGGATCGACAGCAATGCCCCGGTCGTCTTGACTTCATCACCTTCCTGGATTCCCAGATAGTCCCCGAGGATGATGATCCCCACGGAGTTTTCTTCGAGGTTGAAGCACATCCCCCGCGTCCCGTCGGGGAATTCAACCATCTCGCCGGCCATCGCTGACGACAGGCCGACAACGCGGGCGATGCCGTCACCCACCTCGATGACACGCCCGACTTCCGAGGTCTGAATCTGACCCTGGAAGTCTTCAATTTCCTTCTGAATAACAGAAGCGATCTCGTCCGCTTTGAATTTCATGGAGGTACCTCTCTCGCAGATGGTGCTGAAGGGATTTCAGCCGCGATCTCAGCGAGCTGTCGTAAACGGTGTCACCAACCTGAATAACCAATCCCCCCAGCAGCGTTTCGTCGACTTTGGGGACGACAATCGGCTCGAAGGGGAGCGCAGCGCTCAGGCGGTCGGTAATGGAATTGATCTGAGCATCCGAAAGGGGCACGGCACTCATGACGGTCACCCGCTGCCGGCCCGAGCGATGTTCAAACTCGTCGCGCGCCTCACCAAAAATGACCGGCAATAACTCCAGCCGCTCGTGCTGGGCGAGCACCTGCAGGAACCGGAAAAACAACTCCGATGCCTGCGGCTTCACCACCCGCTCGAGCATTCCCAGCTTGTCCTCGCGGCTGGTCATCTGCGAGGTAAGCAATCGCTCAAACTCCGGATGCGGTCGCAGCACGTCCTCACGAAACGACGCCAGCTCGTCCAGCGGGTCGCCGACGCCAACCGACTGGGCTGCGTCCAGATATGCCAAGGCATACACCCGCGCGACCGCCTTGGCACTGGGGTCTTCCAGCACATGGGACGGTCGGGTTTGGAGTTTAGCATCGGGCATGGATGAGTTAATCAGTTGCTTTGTTGGTCAGTTGAAAACTGTTCGACCGATCAAACACTTTCAAAATGGTTCAGGGCTTCATCGATCAGACGGTCATGCTCGTGGTCATCCACAAGCTCCTTCAGTTTCACCTCGGTTTGTCCGACGACTCGTGAGGCCATTGTCGAGAACAAATCGTTGAGGGCCTGAATGCGGGTGCGGTCAATCTCACTGATCGACCGATTCCGCAGGAGCTCCGCTTCACGCCGCGCAACAGTGGCAATGTCTCCCTGGGTATGCTCTGCATCCCGATGGGCCTCGGCAATTCGCTCGGCAATTTCCTCACTGATCGCCTCCATCCGCCCGCGATGTTCGGACAGGGTCTCCTGAGACCGCCGGTTCTTCTGCTCCGCCTCTTCGATGAAGGCGTTCTCCATCTGCTCGCGTTCGGCAAGCGACTTGACCGCCCAAGGGCCC
Organism: Planctomycetaceae bacterium; assembly: GCA_029259845.1. GTDB lineage: Bacteria > Planctomycetota > Planctomycetia > Planctomycetales > Planctomycetaceae > JAHBXU01. The sequence continues at coordinate 55,403 of JAJDEI010000262.1, forward strand.
AGCATTTTCAGGCACATGGCGAAGAACACCACAAAGGCGACCAGCGACCACAGGGCCAGGTCTTCACCGATGTTCGGCGCGGCATGCCCGCCCGCCTCTTCGGCTGACCAGCCAATGGTCGGCAGTGCCGCACAGGCAAGCAGGAGTGTCGTCAGGAACAGGAGCCAGCGTGTCATGAAAACGTCGTCACCCTCTCGTCGGTGTCATCCACTCGTCGATGTAATGCCGGCCGTGTGATGCCAGCCAGATTCGGTCAGCCGTGACCCAGTACGTGCTCCGTCGCCATTGCGACCTGTTGGCCGATCTGTGAATTGAGGTCCTCGGCGGCCTGCCGGTGGGCCGCTTCGATCTCGGCAATCGCCTGATCGCGGAAGGCCGCCGTTTCCGTGTCCGCCTCGGCGATAATCCGCGCCTTCTCGGCTTCGGCTTCTTTCCTCGCGGCAGCCACAATCTCCTTCACTTCGCCCTGCACTCGCTCCATCCGGGCGTCATGGTCGGCCAGCAGTTTCTCGGCCTCAACCCGCGCGGCCTCCGCGTCATGTAACGCCCGATTAACGCGAGCTTCACGGGCATCGAGACCCTGGATCATCGGACCCCAGGCAACTTTCCTGGCGACGAACACAAACAGAAGAAACAGGCCCAACGACCAGACAAACAGCTTCAGGTCGAAGATCAGCGGGACCTCATTGTAATCGACGTCCCCATGACCTCCATGCTCTACCGCGCTGCCCGACCCACCATGATCGGCCACTTCGTGCCCTTCACCCGAAGACCCTTCGCCGCCAGTCGCATTGTCGGCGTCGACGTGCGACTCGCCAGCTTCGGGCGATCGCGACCCGTGTCCGTCTGCGGCACAGGCGCACGCCCCCGCAAACAGCGACATCGCCGCAACCGCGGCCAGCCACGTGAGCACGATCGTGCGTGGAATCGATGGGCGCATGACACACACTTCGCCAGCGAATGACTTGCCGGACAGAGAGATGATGCTAATTGACACCCTTGACGATACAGACAATCAGGGCGAAGAACGTCGCCCCTTCGATCAGGGCAGCTGCGAGGATCATGCCGCCGCGGATATCGCCGGATGCTTCCGGCTGACGGGCCATGCTCTCCACGGCAGCCGACCCAATGCGGCCAATCCCCAGTCCGGCACCCAGCATGACAATGCCGGCCCCGAAAGCTCCGGAGAAACTGATAGACGACCCTCCGCCTTGAGCCAGCGCAGGTGCCGTCAGGGCGAAGAACGCCGCCCCGGTCAAACAGAATTGAACGATACGGTTCACAGTCGAGTCTCCTCTTCGGTTTTCTGAATTCAGTCGACGGGAGTAGAAATCGTATTGCCTGCCGCCGACAGCGCCGGCGACCCACATGCCAACAACATCATCAATGCGGATGCAAAGCCATCCCGATGAAAATAGTCGCCAGAAAGGCGAACACATACGCCTGGATAAACGCCACCAGCAACTCCAGCAGGCCGATACCAGCCTGCCCCAAAATACTGGCTGGTGTGACGATGTACCAAAGCCCGCTGCCAGCCGCACCGGCGATGAACGCCAGCATCACACCCAGCACCGTGTGCCCGCCCATCATGTTCGCAAACAGACGAATGGCCAACACCCCATGCTTGATGAAAAAACCGACGACCTCAATCACAAACATCATCGGGACCAGCGCCACCTTGAGCACCGGGGGCACGTCGAGACCCGGCACCAGCCCCAGCCAGAACCCGCCCCAACCTTGCTCCCGCGCCCCGTAGAAGTAAGTCGCCCCGAAGGCAACGAGCGCCAAGGCGCCGGTCACGTTAATACTGCCGGTCGCCGAACCGAGCCACGGCAGGGCTCCCAGCAAATTGCAGATCAAAATGTAAAAGAAGCACGACCAGACGAACGGCAAGTAGGCATCCGCCGGGTGCCCGCCCGCCAATGCGTGCGACGAAGCACCGGTCACCTCAGCATAGGCCGCCTCCTGCAGCGGATGCTGATGCCCATACATCGGCTCCACCTCGTCGGGATGCTCGGCCTCATGGTCGTGATTGTGGTGCGCATGCGGATCACCAATGATCGGGCGCACAACCTCATCCCGGATATACAGGGCCAGCATCTCCCAGAAATTCCACCACCAGCCATGCGCCGTACTGCCCGTGCGAATCCGCTTCGACAACCCACGGAAGATCAGCAGCACAGTCAGCACCGCAACCACCTGCAGCAGCATGAACTTCGTCAGCCCGAACGGCAACGGCAGCTTCTGGCCGAATGGAAGTTCGACGAACGCGAAGTCGTAGACGTGATGAAAGGTTCCGTGCTCGGCGAGCAACATGGATCAGTTTGCCTGCTGTTCGTTCAATGGGAACCGGTGACACGCATTCGCGCCGACCGCAGGGGAATGCCAGACCGGCCCGAAGGCGAAGCCAGAGCCAGCCGTGTCTCAACCGTTAACGCAACCAGATACGCAGGGACCAACCAAGCCAGAAAGACGGTCGCAGGCAGCCCCGGCAAAGCCTGGCGCACAGCAAGCACCGCAGCCAGCACAACCGCCATCCGCAAGCCCATCCCCAAAAGCAGGCCCGTCATTGGCTGCTGGCCGGCAAGCGGCCCCGTCTGCAAGCCGAGCACCGCAACGCCGGGCAGAAAGCATAGCAAGACCGCAGCGCTCAGGCCCACAACAGCCGCCGTCCCGGCGACCAGGTAGGCCGGAGCGACCAACACACACCACAACGTTCCCAAGGCCAGCAACAGCCGGACAGATTGAGCCAACATCAGACGCATCATCAACCAAGTAATCGGTCAGCCGGATCGCGGATCCCTTGGGGAGCCAGAGGTCCCTCGCGAGCCGCCATGTTTTCGCAAAGCAGAACGGTGAGACTCCCCCGCTTCCACACCTTGAGCCAGCCGCACAATCTCCATCGCAAACATCGCACCGCCAAGGCAGGCACCGACGATCGTCAGCCAGGGGGCCAGCCCCCAGCGTTGATCCGCCAGATATCCCAGCCCGGTCGGGACGGCCATTTGCATGGCAATCGACGTCACCCGTGTCGCCCAGACCATGCCGGCAACGTGGGCATGGTCGCTTTTTCGCGGACGAGGCACTGGCGGGTCCCTCAAGGCTCAAGCCGCTCGCAGAGGGACAACCTCGCTCGCAGCGCACGGCAGTGTACTGACGCTCAAAATGGAAGTCAAAGCAGCGGGAAAGACTGCTTGGCAATTTTCTGAAAGTGGTCGAACCGCTTCCGAAGGTTGGGGACCGATCACTCCGCTCGCCGACCGGCCAGGACGGTATCGCCTGTTTGTTTGGCAACCGACGGGGCATTTCGCGCCCCTCCGCAATCCTGCTGGCGAACCTTCGCACCGCGGGAGACCACATCGTGCTGAGACGGATGACGGCCGCCGCCACGAGGCTCCCCGAGGCCGGCGCTTCATCGTCCGGAGTTGTTCCCGAGACGGGGCCGGGCGAGTCCGGCGACGGTCGCGTTTGGCCATCGCGCTTGGCCGCCCTGGCCGGGCCGGACGGAGGGCGGCTCGGCCGGAATGTCGAAAAACCCCGAAATTCTTGGGTCCCAAGGGCGTTCGCGAGAATTGACAACGCGCACAGCGCCCGCTCTACTTACGCCTGATCGGGGGGATCGATCGAGAAAAGGCGATCGGTGGAACCCGATTCTTAAAGGCCACTCGACGGACGAAACGCGGCAGCTGAGGCCGCCCGCTCATAAGGCGGATCGCCCGGTGCGGATGGAGGCTGACCCTCTCTTACGATTGAAAGGAAACAAGATGGCAAAGAAGCAGACGTACGGAAAACCGATGACCAAGACCGAGATCCTCAGCGCTCTGGCCGAGGCGGCTGAACTGTCGAAAAAAGAGGTCGCCGCAGTGCTCGACGCATTGGGGGATGTGATTGGCAAGGAACTCAGCAAGAAAGGCCCCGGTGTTTTCAACGTCCCGGGCTTGCTGAAGGTCAAGGTCGTTGACAAGCCGGCCACCAAAGAACACACCCGTCCCGACCCGTTCAATCCGGGCCAGATGATGACCGTCAAAGCCAAGCCGGCCAGCCGCCGCGTGAAGGTACTGCCCCTCAAGGGACTCAAGGATCGCGTCTAGAGGGATCGCGTCTAGAGGGATCGCGTCTAAACGGGCCGCGTCTGACGGTTGCGACAGCAGAGTGTCGCTGAGTTCGACGAGCCTGTTGTTGAGAGCCCGGTACGCTTTGCAACGCACACCTGTCACAACACCCGTCCTCCTGTGGGGGGCGGGTGTTTTTCGTGCAATGAGTGCTGTCGGATCCGGTGTCGGTCGTCGCCGTTGGCTCCGGGCTAACTGCCATCCATGATTCCTGTTCGCCCGGAGGCAACGCCGACGGCGAACCGCCCCTCCCCCCATCGTGAAAAACAAGTCCGCCCTGATCTGCTTGCCAGGGCAAACGTTTAGTTCCGATAGCCAAGGATAGCGAAGAGGCGTTGAGGATTCCGTGTGAAGCTGCGGAGGGTGGCGGTGATGTTATCGATTTTGAGTTGCCGTAGGCAGTTGAGGCCGGCGTTCCTCAGCGCGGCGA
>JAJDEI010000263.1 GCA_029259845.1 Planctomycetaceae bacterium
CTCTATCAATCGAAGACCCAATCACTTACGACACTTCAAGTGCCATTCGGGTCAGGCACCATTTCGTGGGAGGGCGGCGTTGACAAACATCCCGAGTTCTCGTCCCCACGAATTGGTGCCTGACCCCGACCTCTCGGATCACGCAGTACGCAACGAGATCTTACTGCACCCGCCAGCACGGTCCTGAATCTCGATGAAACCGTCACCAACGAGTAAAGACGACGAAACGAGGCCGCCCATGTTCACGTCCAATACTTTGCGAAACGTCGCCAGACGGCAGTTCCTGGGGCGAAGCTCGCTGGGTATCGGTACGGCCGCCCTGGCGTCGTTACTGGGACGGGACGCCCCCGCCAGCGACGGTTTGAACAAGCTGCCGCACTTTCCGGCGCGAGCCCGGCGAATCATCTGGCTCACGCAGGCCGGCGCCCCTTCGCAGCTCGAACTGTTCGATCACAAGCCGCACCTCAAGGAACGATTCAACCAGGACTTGCCTGATTCGGTACGCCAGGGGCAACGGTTGACAGGCATGACGTCCGGACAAGCACGGCTGCCGGTTGCTCCGTCAGCCTACAGTTTCCGGCAGTGTGGAGAGTCGGGCATGTGGCTGAGCGAACTCTTGCCGCACACCGCTCGCATCGCGGACCACATGTGCCTGATCCGTTCGCTGCATACCGAGGCCATCAACCACGACCCGGCCATGACCCTGCTGCAAACCGGCCATCAGATTGCCGGGCGGCCGTCACTGGGCGCCTGGTTGTCGTATGGCCTGGGATCCGAGAACGAGAATCTCCCGGCCTACGTCGTGATGATCTCGCGGCCGAGCGGGCCGACGAATGCGCAGCCGCTTCACGAACGGATGTGGGGAGCCGGGTTCTTACCGTCGCGCCATCAGGGCGTCCGTTTCAGTCCCGGCAAAGATCCGGTGCTGTTTCTTTCAAACCCCCCCGGAATCACGGCGGACCGTCGCCGTTCGATGATTGACGACCTTGCCGCCCTCAACCGGCTGAAGTTGGCGGACTATCAGGACCCGAAAACGCAGGCTCGCATCGACCAGTACGAGTTGGCATTTCGCATGCAATCCACCGTGCCGGAACTGGCGGACGTGTCGAACGAGCCGAAGTCAGTCTTTGACCATTACGGTCCGGAATCGCAAAAGCCCGGCACGTTTGCCGCCAATTGCCTGCTGGCTCGCCGCCTCGCCGAGCGTGGCGTGCGTTTCATTCAGCTCTATCATCGTGGCTGGGACCAGCACAACAACCTGCCTTCAGGCATCAAAAGCCAGTGTTACGATGTCGACCAACCGACGGCCGCGCTCGTCGAGGAACTTGACATGCGAGGATTGTTGGAAGACACGCTGGTGGTCTGGGGTGGCGAATTCGGACGGACCGTTTATTCGCAGGGAACGCTCACATCGGAAAATTACGGCCGCGATCATCATCCCCGCTGCTTCTCGATGTGGATGGCCGGAGCGGGAGTGAAACCCGGCTGCACCATCGGCGAGACGGACGATTATTCCTACAGCGTCGTCCGCGACCCGGTTCACATCCATGACCTGAACGCCACGGTACTCCATCTGTTGGGCATGGACCATACACGCCTGACGTTCCGCCACCAGGGCCGCGACTACCGCCTGACCGATGTTCACGGCGAGCTCGTGACTGGTGCGCTGGCGTAAGTGAATCGAGGAGCGGCGGCGGGTTGGTATCGGCATCGGCGCATTCTGCGAGTGTCACGACGGGCTGCAGACCACCCAGCGGCAGGTGCTGCCCAAACGCCCGGTCGGACGGGCGATCTGGTGTGTGCTTCCCCCTTGGAACGGGTTGGCGCGGTGCCGTGAACACGGAACGCTGTCGATCGACAACAACCTGAGCGAGCGTCGTGTTCGGCCCGTCGCGATCGACCGCAAGAATCACCTGTATCTGGGCAGCGATTACAGCGGGAAGGCGGCCGCGATTCTGGACAGCCTCATGGCCAGCGCGAAGGTGAACTCGATGGAGCCGTTCGCCTACGTGTGCGATCCGTTCGTGCGGCTGTCCGGCAATCGTCCGGATGATCTGTCCGAGTTGCTGCCTGACGAAAGGCTCAAGGCGTGTCGCGGGCTTCGGCGCGGCTGAGACAGCCGCGGCACACGGTGTTCTGCGGGCTGTCGGATTCAACGGGCTGTCAAACCAGTTCCGGGATCGGCGTACCGTAGGGGATCAGCGGGACGGGGCGGCCGGCGAAATCAGGGATCATCTCCCGGTAGTCGATGCCGAGGAACCGGTACACCGTCGCCAGCAGATCGTTGGGGTCGAGCTGGCGGGTCTTCGGACGTTCGCCCTTGGCTGTGGTCGAGCCGATGACCTGCCCGGTCGGCATGCCGCCACCGGAGACCAACACCGACATGGCGCCCGGATAGTGGTCGCGTCCGGGCTGGACCACACGCGACGCGGTTCCCTTTTGCGGGTTGATGTGCGGCGTCCGGCCGAACTCGCCCGAAACAATCACCATGACTTTCTTGTCGAGGCCGCGCTCGTAGATGTCTTCGATCAGCGTGGCGATCGCGCGGTCAAACACCGGCAGCCGGGCGCGGGCATCGTCGAACAGGTGGCCGTTGACCGCGTGAATGTCCCAGTTGCCGATGGCACCGGGGATGCTGGGGTTCTGCATCTGCATGGTGACGAAGCTCGTCCCCGCCTCGACCAGCCGCCTCGCCAACAGCGTCCGTTGGCCCCACTTGTGACGACCGTATTTGTCGCGCAGCTTGGGATCTTCCTCCGACAAATCGAACGCCTTCTGGGCCCGGCTGCTGGTCAGCAGGCTGACGGCTTCGCGGTTGTATTTGTCCATCGACTCCATCACGCGCGACTGGTCGATGTCGCGGCGGAGGTTGTCGAACGCCTTCAGCAGCAGGCTGCGGTCGTCCAACCGGTCTTTGATGTTCGGCAGGAGCGACAGGTTTTGGACTTTGAAATCCGGGGCGTTCGGATCTCCCCCCACAACGAACGGCAAGTACGCCGGTCCGAGGTCGGCGCTGCCCCCACCGTAAACATTGGGCGAGTCGGCGACGTAGCGGGGCATGGCCGGATCACGGCGACCCTCCAGCATCTTTGAGACGATCGGCCCCAGGCAGGGGTACTGCGCGAGAGGATCGAGCAGCTTGAACGGTTTCTTTCCGGATAGGAATCGCCCTGCCCCGGCTGCGTGATTGGCGAATCCGTGTGAGATCGACCTGATGAGCGTGAACTTGTCGGCGACCTGGGCGTGCAGCGGCAGATGCTCGCAAATGTCGATCCCGGGCACGTTGGTCGCGATCGGCACGCACTCACCCCGGTAGTCGATCGGGGCCTCCGGCTTGAGGTCGTAGGTCTCCATGTGGCTGGGACCGCCCTGCAGCCAGATCAGAATGACCGACGTATCCGTCGGCCCCTGTCCCACGCGATTCGGGCCGGCGTCTTTGGCGAGAGCCCGCGAGCGGAGCAGGTCACCCAGGGCCAGTCCCCCCAAGGCGAGCGATCCGGCTTCCAGGAAGCTGCGCCGGCCGATCGGACCGGGACAGGCCATTGTGGCCGCTTGGATGTTCATGCGAGAGACCTTCCGATATCGGAGGCGCGTCAGAGCCGGGATGGCCAGACAGCATCCGTTTCGATTATCCCGAGGCTGATCCCCCATCGTCAACTGCTCTGCGATGGTCGCGTCCCGATTCCCCATCGGTTAGGGCGTCGTCCACACTGCGATCCGAGGACTTGCCGCAAACCGGCAGCCGCCCCGCTGCTCACGCTCCGTGCACTGATGGCCGCTATCACGCTGTCACCCCATCACTCCGTCACGCTTCCACTCCGACACCCATCCCGACAATCACTTCGGCATCCACGTCTGCCAGAACTGAGGGACCACCGCCGATTGGCGCCAACTCCCGAATCCTGTCCGAACCGCAGGGCAAACGTTTTGTTGAAGTTGGGGCGTCGCGCCAACGGCGACCGTCGCCGTTGGCTCCGGGCTAACACTAATCCACAACTCCGGTTAGCCCGGAGGCATCGCCGACGGCGGATCACCGACAATCCCCCCCCCACGTGAAAAACACGTTTGCCCTGTCCAAACCGACCGGTCGGTTGAATCACCAATTTGGATCAGGTAGTGTGGGTTTCCTAGGCGGATTGCGCGAATCGTCCAGGGTTCGCAGGCCTTGTCTGCTGGTGGCGTCGTGTTGCACCGGGCATTCGCTTCCTGCCCGGATAGCGAGATAAGCCGTAACATTTCAGACCGTGAGCGGTAGAGAGTTTCTTGATGACAGAGCCGACGCCAAGCTTGCCGACGACGTCCGGGAGTTCCTCCAAGCGGATTCTGTCGCTCGACCAGTTTCGCGGCTACACGGTCGTCGGCATGCTGCTGGTCAACTACCTGGGCAGCTTCAACGCATGCCCCACGATTCTGAGACATAGCCACGACTACATCAGCTATGCCGACACGATCATGCCGCAGTTTCTGTTTGCGGTCGGGTTCGCTTTTCGTTTGACCTTCGGGCGGCGGGCGGCGCGACAGGGAGCGGCGGCAGCTTACTGGCATATGGTGCGGCGGCTGTTGGGACTCGTCTTGATTTCCATCGTGATTTACAGCGTCGATGCGCCGGCCAAGTCGTGGGAAGCGTTGGTGGGCCTCGACAAAGGGGAATTGATGACCAGTCTGCTCAAGCGGAACTGGTTCCAGACGCTGATGCATATTGCGGTGACGTCGCTATGGATTCTGCCGGTCATTCGATCGGGGGTTGGCGTGCGGACGCTGTGGATGGTCGGCTCGGCGGCGGCCCACGTGGGACTGTCGTACGGGTTCGCTTACGAATGGGTCAACTCGAATCCGAACGGGATCGACGGCGGCCCGCTCGGTTTTCTGACGTGGACGATCCCCGCCATGATGGGCACGTTCGCCTGTGACGCGATCGCCGGTGCCCAAGGGAAACCCAAACTGGGACGCATGGTCCTTGGGTCGTTTTTGCTGATGGGATTCGGCTGGGTGATCTCCTGCGGGACCCGGATGTACGACGTGCCGCCCGACATGGTCGAGGAGATGGCGGGCCAGCAACTGGCAAAAGATCCGGTCTTCCCGCCGATGGAGCAGATCAAGGCCCACTTCGCGCAGGATCGCGACAAGCTGTTGGCCGAACCACCATTCGTACCGCCTCCGCACAGTGCGGTCAGCGACGAACCGGAAGCTGATGGTTCACAGCGCCGTAGCGAATTCATGCGGTGGCTGCTCGACCCGGTGCCGAGAGACAAAGATGAAAGCGACAAGTACCGCAAGTGGAACTACTGGATGATGAGCCAGCGTGGCGGCACGCTGGCTTACCTGACGTTCTCCGCGGGCTTCTCGCTATTCGTGTACGTCCTGTTCTATATCGCGTGCGATATCGGCAGTTTTCGGTCGACGTTCTTTAATTCGTTCGGCGTGAATGCTTTGGCGGCTTATATTCTGCATGAGATGGTTGGCGAAGCCGTTAAGCCGTTCGTCCCCCGGGATGTGCCCGGCTGGTACATGACCGCGAGCCTGGTGCTGTTTTTCGCCATCAACTACATCATCCTTCGCCATCTGGAGAAGGAGGAGATTTACCTGAAGCTGTAAGCACCCCGGTGGGGGAGGGCGAGGCTCGCGCCGAGCCGGCGCGGGCTCTCGTACGAAGCTCGACGGGAGCCTCGCCCTCCCGGCACATTTTTTATTTCCTTCTCAGCCGCTGTTAGGTTGTTCCCATGGCTCAAGACACAGGCACAGCGACGTCTCCCTCGTCCACGTCCGCACGCAACGACGGCAACGGTGCCGGCAGCCTCGCCACATCGGCACCGGCGGCCTCGCAGGGGGTCACGGCATTCGCCGCCTCGCAGCGGATCCTTTCGATGGACCAGTACCGTGGGTACTGTGTCGCGGGCATGTTCGTCGTCAACTTTCTGGGCGGGATGGCGGTCACGCATCAGTTTCTCAAACACAACAACACGCACTTCAGTTGGGCCGACTCGATCATGCCCGGCTTTCTGTTTGCGTGCGGGTTTTCCTTTCGCCTGTCGGTGCTCAAGCGCGTGCCGCGGCTGGGGCGGGCAAAAACCTACCTCGGCGTGGCCCGTCGGAGCCTGGCGCTCGTTCTCATCTCGCTCGTGGCGTACGGCGTGGGGGGCGGGTTCGATTCTTTCAACGACATGACGGCCGAAGGACTTCGAGAATTCGCCGCATCGCTGTTGAAGGCGGATCTCTGGGAAGTGCTGGCGATCATCGGCGTGCTGCAGTTGTTGCTGCTGCCGGTCATCGGGACGCGGCCGCGCGTGCGGCTGGCGAGCATTGTGGTGTTGTCGGCCGGGCACTTCGCACTTTCAGCTTGGTTTAACTACCGGTTTGTGTACGGCCTGCCGACCTGGATGGATGGCTACTTCGGGCTGGAAGGCAAGCGAGCGTGGGACGGCGGATGCTTCGGGCTCCTCTCCTGGGCGATTCCCATGCTGGCCGGCACGCTCGTGTATGATTTGATGTCATCCCGGTCGCCGCGCAAGTCGGTCGCACCGCTACTGGCTTGGGCATGCGGGTTGATGCTGCTCGGTTACGGCCTCTCCTGCTTCACCACGCTCTACGACGTGACCGACGCAGAAGCGGAGGCCGCTGCTGCTGAAAACGACAACTCCCAACCGAAAACGCCGTCCCGCTTCGCGGACTCGCCGGTGATCCCTCCTTTGTCCAAGGCTGCGGGCCGCCCGTGGACGTCGTTGCTGGCCGAACCGCCGTTTGTTGTCCCACCGCCGCCGGAATCACGGAAGCTCAACTATTGGATGATGGACAAACGGGTCGTGACTCAGTCGTTCATCCTGTTTTCGACCGGGTTTGCCATAGCCGCCTACGTGCTGTTCATCGTGGCGTGCGATCTGTGGGGCCTCGAAGTCGGCGTGTTCCGCACGTTCGGCCAAAACGCGCTGGCGGCCTACATCATTCACTACCCCATCAAGGAAATGGTGCACGCCTTCACCCCGGACGATTCGCCCGTTTGGTGGACGACCACCGGTCTGGCCCTGTTCTTTCTGGTCACGTACATGTTCGTCCGCTTCCTGGAACGCAACCGGCTGTATCTGAAACTGTAGTTCGCGTCGATTTTCGACTGGCGGGTTTGTCGCTAAGACTCGGAGTCGTCCACCGACCATTGACGAGACGGATTCGCGAGGACGCACGTTCCGACGGGTGGCCCAGCCGGCGCGGCTGGGTCGCGAAGCGACAGGGTGCTTCACACTCGGCGTCCGGACATTTGCAGCAGGCTCTCAGTTCGACTTTCGCACTTTCTGAGACATTGGGCACGCCAGATTGGCTCGCGTCACAGAATCACTTTACTTCCCTATTTTGCAGGTGTTCGACGCTTTTCGGCGCTTCGGCGCCGAAGATTTGCCGGAGGAATATTGTGACACCCGCCCCAAGCTCCGGGGTGCCAAAAAGACAATTCTACCTATGAAACAAGGGGCTGTTGCCAATTCGACCGCTGAAAACTGCGAAAGTCGAACTCAGCGGAGTGTGAGACATCTTGTGTCTGCGGCACCCAGCCGCGCCGGTTGGGCCACCCCTGCTGGCGTCTTCAGGACGATGTGACGAACCGCGAGCGGCGACGTGACTACGGTGCGCTGTCGGCGCCGCCGTTGAACAGGATCGTGCCTACGTTGCCGACGCCGATGATGTTCTTACTGAACGAGGGAACCGGGACAGTGCTGTTGCCCGCGCCGTTCACGGTGCTACCCGTGAGCTCAATCGTGACGCCGGTCGTGTTCGTGAAGACCGTGTTGTTCAGATTGAAGCCGCCCGCGTTGACCGCCGTCACACCGTTGCCCCCGGTGTTACTGACCGTGCCCCCGTTGACATTGACCATGCCAGGGTTGCCGAACACCGTGCCGATTGCGATTCCGTCCAGTGGTGTCATGTTGATGTTCAGGTCAGCGAATGTCACCGTTCCGCTGGAGTTGTCGACGTAGACTGCACTTCCACCAGTCAAACCGACTGCGTTCGCGACATTCTGATCCGCGAAATTTTCAATCGTGACGGTCGGGTTGAAAGTGACATCGCCAGCGGCACTCCGCACGACGATGCCTCCAGAACCATCTCCCGATAAAGTGTTCGCACCCGTGTCGTTGAAGTTGATGTCCGACCCGGCAGCCGTGGTGTCGATGAAGACCAGGTTTCCGCCGCCGGTTACACCGGCGATGCTGCCGCCGAAATCGACCTGAGCCGTGCTGCCAAGGTTATTGATCGCAAACGCCGTGTTATTCAAATCCGAAACCGTCAAGGACGTGCCGGGCCCGAACGTGAAGGTGCCGTCCGAGCCGCCGATGATAGCGATCCGGGCGTTGCCGCCGTTGAGCGTAACATCGCCATCAAAGTTGTACTGTCCGTCCGCATCGACGAATCCAAGCCCCAAACCACTTGTTGCGTTGACGGTCGAACCGGCTACGAAGTTGATCGTTCCTGTATGGCCGCCAATGAATTGCGCGGCGACGCCATCGGTTGTCTGGCTGATGGCACTGTTGGGGCCGAAGTCGACATTCGCGCTGCCACCGTTCACCGAGAGGCCGGCCAAGGTTGCATCGGTGACGCTAACATCCGTGAATGTGAACTGTGCCGCACTATTGTCGATCAGAATCCCCGCTTGGCCATCCTCGATGATCGTCCGGTCGACGTCGACAACGGTGGCAACACTGTCGGCGAAGATTCCCGCATTCGCGTTGACGATGCGGACGTTGGAGACGAGGCTGCCATCGGTGACCTGGATGCCGAGCGGCGTGTTCTGGATGACGGGGCGGTTGGCACCGCCGTTGCCGGCGGGGAGCGGGACATCGCCGAGTTGGTCGGTGTTGATGATGTGAACGTTTCCGTCTCCTTCGCCGAGGAACGACTGGTCTGGGCTGAGGACGTACCCCTGGCCGTTAAACGTGCTGTTGGCGTGCACGTAGACGATGTCGGTGTTTTGAGTGGCGGGGAGGCTGGTGAAGGGGTTTCCCCACGTGCCGGCGCCGGCACCGCCTCCCTGGGATCGGACGTGCGTGATGGTGATGGGCGCTCCATTCTGTTCAAGCACTTCGGAGTCGATGAGGGCGGTGCGGGCTTCGTTGATCACGATCTGCGGGTTGCGTTCGACCGGAATGGTAAGCTTGTCGCAGAGTGAGCGGGGCGCTTTGGCACCGCGTCCGCCGAAGAACCAGGTGATGCCGCCGTAGACGTTGGTGCCGAAGTCCGCATCGTCCGAGACGGTCACGCTCCCCGCCAGACGGGGGGTGATGTAACCCCGCACGCCCGCCTTGATGCCGTCGGTGCTGCCGCCCACGTCGCCTTCGTAGTTGTAATAACCGACGAAGCCTTCACCGGCCCAGGTGCCGATGTTGCGGGCGACTTCGAGGTCGTAGCCGCGCATGGCGGCGTCGTCGATGCGGGTGGCGACGACCGTCGAACTGATTAGATTGTTCTGCCGAAAACCGACCACGGGTCCGCTCGTGCTGGGAATGGTGGTGAGGTTTTCTGTCCGCGTCCCCACCGGCAGGTAGCCGTTGCCGCGGATCGTCCAGTGGTCGGAGGGAAACCATTCGAGACTGGCAGATGTTTGGTGAAAGGTGTTCTGGTTGGGCGACTGGGTGACGTCGTACCAGACGCCCAGGCCGACCAGGCCGCGGCCGACGAAAAAGCGGCGATGGATGCCGACCGATCCAGCTCCGTTGCCATCGTTGGTGAGCAGTCCCTGTCCTTCGATCATCAGCACGCCGTTGCCCAGGGGCACGGGAATCGAGCCGCCCAGTGCGGTGTAGGGATCCCACCCGGGTCCGCCGCCGGCGATGTGTTCGATCCAGGTTGAGCCGCCGAATTCCACGAAGGGATTGCCTGCTCCGAACCCGGAGATGGCGTCAAATTCAATCAGCGTTTGCGATTCCGGTGCAACCCATGCCCCGGAACTGACGATCCCCGGTGACTGCGCGCGGGCCGTCCCCGCCAGCCCCGTGAAGCCGACGACCGTGGCCATGACGACCGAGGTGCCACAGCCTGCAGTCCGAAGGCGAATGCGGTGAATCGACCGGCAGATCCCGTTGAAACTGAGCATCATCGCGATTCCATCCCGAATGGAGGGCCCCAGAGTATTCCTCTCTTCGGTGTGGTCGGATTTTGCAGGTTCTGTTGATTAGTCCGAGGCTCACGAACTGTCGCTTTGGGGGGAGAAGACCGGAAGCTGTAACGGTTATGACGGTTGTCGCGGTCGCAGGGGTTCACGGACCGGGGTCGGGCACCATTTTTGGCCATCACCGGCTTCGAGTCGGACAACGCTTCCCGCCAAAAATGGTGCCTGGCCCCGAATTCCCCGGATTTGAAATCAGAGTATGTCGGGAAACGAAAAAGCCCGGCGTGCAGGGAGCAGCGCCGGGCCTTCTGGTCACACTGTTGAAGGGCGACCGCTCACACGGGAACGTCGATCTCGTATCCTTTGCGCTGTTCGCGGCCCAGCCACATGTTTGCGTCGCT
Source organism: Planctomycetaceae bacterium (assembly GCA_029259845.1). GTDB lineage: Bacteria > Planctomycetota > Planctomycetia > Planctomycetales > Planctomycetaceae > JAHBXU01. The sequence continues at coordinate 10,489 of JAJDEI010000263.1, forward strand.
GTCCCCCACGATTTGCTGCGACTGCGGGTCCCATTCGAGCCGGCGGCCGAGACGGATGGCAATGTTGGCCAGATGGCAGGTTGTGAGCGCCCGATGGTGCGACCACACGTCTGAGATCGGCTTTTTGCGGCTCTGCACGCAGTTGAAGAAGTTGAGCATGTGGCTGGTCGGCTCGCCCCCATACAGCGCGGCGACCGCACCGTCGGGGAGCGGATTGCTGGCGAGGTCCTCGACCGGTTTGCCCTTCAACTTGCTGCGGCTGACGTGGAAGCGGCCCTCGGTGCCCTCAAACAGGATGCCGTTGCCGTCGGGGGACTGGCTGACGATGTGCATTTCCACGCCGGGGAACAGCACGGTGATGTCGAAGCTGGTGGCCGTGTTGTAGCGGTCGTCCAGTTGCGGCATGCCATTCTTGAACGGGACAGGGTGCTCGGCGACGCCTTCGACCGACGTCGCCCCCTGCCCTTCGCCATTCTGGCCGATGGCCCATTGGGCGATGTCGACGTGATGGGCCCCCCAGTCGGTCATCTTGCCGCCGGAGTACTCATACCACCAGCGGAATTCGTAATGGGCCCGCGTCGCCTTTCGTTTATCGTCTCCCGTTGCTTCCCGGTAGTCGACGAGCGGTGCCTGTCCGAGCCAGCGCTCCCAATTGAGTTCCTTCGGCGGATCAACCGCCGGAAGGGAGTCGCAGGTGGGAGCGCCGCCGATGTCGCAGACGACTTTCCTGACGTCGCCGATGCGTCCGTCGCGGATCATGGCGATCGCCTGGAGAAACCGCTGTCCCATTTCTGACCGCTGTTGCGTGCCGACCTGGAACACGCGACCGGTCTCCTCCAGCACCTTGATGATCTGTTTGCCCTCGTTGATCGTGAGCGTGAGCGGCTTTTCGCAGTACACGTCCTTGCCGGCCCGCATGGCGTCGATGGCGATTTTGGAATGCCAGTGATCGGTGGTCACAATCGTGACGACGTCAATGTCGTCCCGGTCGAGGACGTGCCGGTAGTCCTCATGCACGGCGACATCGCGGTTGCCTTTTACTTTGGCGACCTCGCGGGCGTGGCCGGCATGGCCGGAATCGACATCGCAAACCGCCACGCAATCGGAGTATTGCATCGCACTCGGACCGTCCGCCCCCCAACGGCTGCCGGTGCCGATGCACCCCAGGACGGGGCGATCGTTCGGACTCTTGAACGGAAACGCCCGCGCGCTCTGGCTGGTGAACCAATATGGCATGACCGCACCGGCGGCAGCAGCGGTGGACGTCTTCAGAAAGTCACGACGGGTTGACGACGGTTGTGTCACGGGGTTTCTCCTGTGGTGGGATATCGGGAGGCGGGAAACAGGGCGAACGTATTTTTGACGTTCGGGCGTCGCGCCAACGGCGACCGTCGCCGTTGGCTCCGGGCTAACGCCAGTCCACGGTTTCGGTTAGCCCGGAGGCATCGCCGACGGCGGACCACGGACAGTCCCGCCACCGTGAAAAACACGTTTGCCCTGAGGCGGGAGACGGTCAGTATGGACGCCCCATGTTAGCTCAGCCACAATAGCCGGTGCAAAGGTTCGCTTGTTCATGGAGGAAAGAGTCGTGCGAGATCCGAAACGGCGGCGGAATCTTTCGATGACACCCTTTGTTGTCACCATTACACTGCTTGCGGTGTATCCGCTCAGTTATGCGCCGGTTTTGAGGATGGTTGGGCCATGGAAATCGCATGGCCCGATCTCAGTCGGTTCGCCCAGTACCTATTTCGTGTCCGGAACTCTGCATTTGCCTGTCGATGGCCGTGAACTCCCGGTGTACCAACCCATTGACTGGTTGATTGACGAGACGCCACTCCGGGAACCGTTGCTCGACTGGGCCGAACTCTGGGGTCTCCGCGACGTTATGGTTGCCGCAGGGAACTGTCGCAGGACTGGCTTTCATCCTTAGCGATTCGCCGAATGAACTTGGAGTTCAGGCTTTTGCGTGCTTTCGCAGCCGAAAGGCTGAACTCGGGCTTGTCGCAAGAATTCGAATCTCATGTTTGGTGCAGACTGGTGAGTAGTCATCCTGGATTCGCCGACTTAACCGCGAGGACCGCTGTCGTCACCGGGTCGTCGAGTGGCATTGGGCGGGCGATTGCGCTGGAATTGGCCGCTGCCGGAGCGGATGTGGTGGTGCACTGTCGGCGGTCGGTCGGACGGGCGGAGCAGGTCGCGACCGCTGTTCGGGATCTCGGGCGTCGGGCGGCTGTCATCGCGGCTGATCTGGGAGATGTTCAGGACTGTGAGCAGTTCGTAAACGAGTGTTGGGAATCGGAGTTGGGGCGACCGTCGATCTGGGTCAACAATGCGGGTGCTGATCTGCTCACCGGCGATGCGGCCTCGATGTCGTATGCTGAGAAGCTGCATCGTCTTTACGAGGTCGATGTGCGGGGGACTGTGCTGTTGAGCCGCGCGATTGGGCGTCGCATGATTGATCTCGGGCGGGGCGTGATCCTCAACATCGGCTGGGATCAGGCGGATCGCGGGATGGAAGGGGACAGCGGCGAGTTGTTCTCGGTGAGCAAGAACGCCATCATGGGGCTGACCCGCTCACTGGCGTTGAGCCTGGCCCCGGCAGTGCGGGTGAATGCAATCGCCCCCGGATGGATTCGCACCGCCTGGGGAGAACAGGCGGGCGACGAGTGGCATCAGCGGGTTCTGCGGGAAACGCCTCTCGATCGCTGGGGAGAGCCGCAGGATATCGCCAAACTGGCCCGCTTCCTCGTCAGCGACGAAGCATCGTACATCACCGGACAGGTCATCAACGCGAACGGCGGGGCGGTCCGTTAGCGAGTCTTAAGGGAGGAGTCATGCCGGACGAAGCTCTCACACCCGAGCAGATCGAAGATGCCCTCAACAGCCTCCCCGGTTGGGAGGTCCGAGACGGATGGTTGCGGTGCAAGTACCGTACGCCGGGATGGCCGCACACGCTGCTGCTCGCCAATACGATCGGCTTTCTGGCGGAGGCGGCGGACCATCATCCCGATCTGGAACTGGGTTATGCCCAGATGATCGTCAGGTTGCAGACGCATCGGGTGAAGGCGATTACCGGGAAGGATACCGAACTGGCGGCGCAGATTCAGCAGGTCGCGACGTGGCAACCGGAAGAGACATCCGCCCTCGATGGTTTTCCGAAGCGGTGGATTCATTGAGGGGGAGTGCCGGCCCCTGATGATTGTCGGGGACGAGATGGGGCCACCGTCGTCGGCGCAAGCGATCACCGGTTGGGGTCAGTGACGCAGGTCAGGCTTTGCCTGACCTGCGGATTCTGCGACCGAGCGATTAAGCACCGTTTGTGCATCTGAGCCATTATGTCAGGCAAAGCCTGACCGACCCTCCTGCATGAAAATGGGTGCTGCAGGGAACACGTGGAGAAGACCGTGCAGAAGACATGAGGGCACGGCTCGGCGAGCAGCGTCCACTCGGAGCCCCGCAAGCAGGCAGGAACAGAGAGCGGAACTCGAAGCCCGATTGTCCTCGAGACGAAGCCCGGGTCAACGTCGAGATGTTGCGCCCGGGGAACGAAAACAGAGCCCGGGGCGTGAGCGATGGGTCGATCGCGGGAACGGTTCAACGATCCGGTGGCCCGTGGCCAACGCTCTGGGCTCTGATGCGTCGTCCCACATTCGACGAGATATCGGTGGCCTGCGCGTGAGAGTCTGTCCGGAAACTCATCCCCTGAGTTTCGGCACCCGATGGAAGAGCGAGGCTCCCGAGAAACGGGCCTTCAGCTTCCGGAAAAACTCTCCTCGCACAAAAAAGCCCGGCTTCTTGGGGAGAAGCCGGGCGGGGGTTGGGCCGATTGTGATCGTCGGCGATCAGTAGAGGTCGCTGTCGCCTCCGCCGGAGGACTTGTCGTCCTTGGGCTTCTCGGCGATCAGGGCGTCGCTGGTCAGCAACAGGGTGGCGACGCTGGCGGCATTCTGAAGAGCCGTGCGGGTCACCTTGACCGGATCGATGACACCGGCTTTGACAAGGTCTTCGTAGGTGTCGGTCGCGGCATTGTAGCCTTCGTTCCCTTTCCGCTCGGAAACCTTCTCGCAGATGACCGAGCCGTCCATGCCGGCGTTGTCGGCGATTTGCGTGAGCGGCGCGCGACAGGCGCGGCGGATGATGTTGTAGCCGACCTGTTCGTCGTGGGTCAGCTCGCCGGGGTTGACGCTCATGGACGTCCGCAGCAGGGCGACACCGCCACCGGGGAGGATGCCCTCTTCGACAGCTGCGCGTGTTGCGTGCAGGGCGTCCTCGACGCGGGCTTTCTTTTCTTTCATTTCCGACTCGGTCGCCGCGCCCACGTTGACCTGCGCGACACCGCCGGACAGCTTGGCAACCCGCTCTTCGAGCTTTTCGCGATCGTAGTCGCTGCTGGAGGCATCCAGTTCGCGACGGATTTGGTCGATACGGGCCTTGATGTCGTCGGACTTGCCAGCCCCTTCGATGAGGGTCGTGTTGTCCTTGTCGACGACGACCTTCTTGACGCGGCCCAGGTCACTCAGCTGGATGTTCTCCAGCTTGATGCCCAAGTCCTCAAAAATGGCCTGCCCGCCGCACATGATGGCGATGTCCTGCATCATGGCTTTGCGGCGGTCACCGTAACCAGGGGCCTTGACGGCTGCGATTTTGAAGGTGCCGCGGAGCTTGTTGATCACCAGCGTCGCGAGGGCTTCGCCTTCGACGTCCTCAGCGATGATGAGCAACGGCTTGCCGGACTGCACGACTTTCTCCAACACGGGGACGAGGTCCTTGATGTTGGAGATTTTCTTTTCGTGGACGAGCACATAGGCGTCTTCGAGGACCGCTTCCATGCTCTGCGGGTCGGTCACGAAGTACGGGGAGAGATAGCCGCGGTCGAACTGCATGCCCTCGACGACTTCAAAGTCCGTGTGCAGCGACTGGCCTTCTTCGACGGTGATGACGCCGTCCTTGCCGACAGCTTCCATTGCGTCGGCCAGGATGTTGCCGATCGTTTCATCGCCGTTAGAGGCGACGCTGCCAACTTGAGCGATGGCCTTTTTGTCGCGGCACTCGATGGCCATCTTGTGCAGCTTTTCAACGACGTCGGCGACGGCCTTTTCGATGCCGCGCTTCATTTCGAGCGGGCTGACACCACCCACGACCGCCTTCAGACCCTCCGTGTAGATGGCTTCCGCCATGATGGTCGCCGTGGTGGTGCCGTCTCCGGCGTTGTCGGAGGTCTTACTGGCGACCTCGCGGACCATGCGGCAGCCCATGTCTTCGAACTTGTCACCAAGTTCGACTTCTCGGGCGACGGTAATGCCGTCCTTGGTGACAGTCGGCGAACCGAACGACTTCTCCAGAATAACATTACGGCCCTTGGGGCCGAGCGTGATCCGGACCGCTTTGGCGAGTTTGCTCACGCCGCGACGAATGGCTTCCTGGGCTTCTTGATCGAAGGCGATCATTTTGGCCATGGGGAGTGTCTCCTGTGTTGGATGTCAGTGTGAATCGATTCGGGGCGAACGGATCCGATGCGGATCGGTTCGAGAGGGATCCGGATTCAAGAAGGTTCAGTAGGTGGCGAGAATGTCGCTCTCGCGGAGCAAGAGATAATCGGCGTCGCCGATCGTAATCTCATCTCCTGCATAAGAGCTAAAGATCACCCGGTCGCCTTCCTTGACGGTGAGCGGGGACTTGGAGCCGTCGTCCTTCACATGACCGTCGCCGACGGCGACGACCTCGCCCTTCTGGGGTTTATCTTGAGCCGAATCGGGGAGGACGATGCCGCCCGCCGTGGTCGACTCTGCTTCCTGCCGCTTCAAGACGACCTTGTCGCCCAACGGAACAATCCGAATACCGCCCGACTTGGCCTTTTTCGCCATTGATCTACCTCGATGCTGCAAAATGTCGAAATCCGCGACCGACTCGCGATGTTTCGAAACGTGCCAACTGTGGGGTTGCGGACTGAACTAACCAGCCGCGATGGGTCCGCACGGTCCTGCCAAATGATGGCTTGGAAGACCGTCGCGAGGTCCGACGCCCGGACCGCGAACCGAGCAGGGAAGCGAACGCCGTGCCAACGTTCGATAATTCGCAAGCTGTAACCTCAATGAAATTTACGTCGATCAAGTGATTCGGCCGGACTGTCGGAACGGACGACACGTCGATCCTGAGCGGTCCGGCGCTGCCATTGTGGCAGCCTTGTGTCGGCGATTCAACGACTCCGTTTCTGGCCGAATCGGAGAAATCGGAGAAATCGGAGCCCGGCACCAGCATCCGCGCGTCCGCTCCTGCTCGCCTGTGAGAACAAGCTGAAGCTTGAACTCCAACGCCCCGGCCGCACGATCCGTACAATCGGGGCGAATTGCCCAATCGGCCATTGAATCTGCTCGCCTCCTGAGTAAAGTTGGGTCTGTCAGGTCGCTTGGGGAGTCGCCGAGGACGCGGCTCTTTTTCGAAACGATTGTTCTCGATCACGCTCTCACAACCATTTCGCCCGCAAAAGGACGACGGATTGTGAGCCTCCGCTTCGATTTTTCTTCCGACCGATCCTCCGTTTACACGTCTGGTCGTCTCGCCAGAGAATTGGCCGAACAGGCCGATCGGTATGCCGATCGGGGGGAATGGGAACAGGCTCGCGTGCATTACGCCGGGGCGGTTGCGGCTGACTCTTCGCCAGCATCGATGATCTGTCTGGCGGCTTTCCTCGCCGACCGCGATCAATGTGACGAGGCAGTTGCGGTTCTGGAACGCGCGTGGGACCACGCTTGTTTGCTCGGGGATGCCCAATTTCGGGCCGTCTGCTGCGGCAACTTGTCGCTCATCCATCGGCGTCAGGGTAATCTGGTGCTCGCGCGGCAATTTGAGCAACTGTCGTTAACCGCTGAGATGGAGTCGCCCCGTTTTCCGTCCGAGGCAATGCTGTCGTCAACGCAGTTGTGCGAGTCGGCGGCTCTGTCATCCGATGAAGGCGACCATGCGGTCGCACAATGTCTGTTGCAGGCTGCGGACGCAGCGGTCGAACATGACCAGGAGGTTGACCGGGCGTCCCTCGAAAACGGCGTTGCCGTCGTCGCCGCGCGGCTCGGGATGGCGGACCGGGCGTTGCGGGGGCTGTTTCGGGCGTCGCGCCGCCATTTCAAGACCGGAGAAAGACAACTGCGGGCTCACGATCTGTCCAACATCGGCCACCTGCTGCAGGGACTCGGCCGGCTCGCCGAAGCGATCTGGTGTTTCCGTCGGTCGTCACAGCTTTACGCGGATTCGGATGCCGCCCTGCGAACCCGGGAGGCAGGGCGGTTCGGACGCGAGGCACGCCGCCGCGCGGTCCACAACGAGCAAGACCCCCGCTGCAACTGAGGGTCTGCCCGAACAATCGCCTCTCGAAGTTCGGCACAGAACGGGAGGGCGAGGCCACTGCTTTGCAGATGCTCGACAAACAGGGCCAGGCAGTTCTTCCCGAGTTCACAGTCGCACCAACATCTGCAAAGCAGTGGGGCGCGTGAGTGTGTGGAACAACGCTCCTCTCGTCGATCCGGGGGACGGGAGCGGTTCGCCAGACAACGACACGGCCTCCGTGAGCGGCGCGGCAAGACCAGCGAGCGTTTGTTCAGACCCCCCGCCGCGCATCGGGTGTCCTCTGTCAGCGGTCGCTGGCCGGACATTGACCCGTCGGCGTCGCTTCGGGCTCTGAGGCGGGGGGAGCCGATATCGGTCACTTCCCCATCGGTCGTTTCACCTCGGCGGTGCCCCAGTAGTTGAACGTGAGCGGACGCCAGCCGGGGAGGTACATGGTCTCGACCGAGTTGATGTGGAAGCCGCCCTGTTGGATGAGGTCGGGGATCGGCCGGTTGACGTGGCATCCGCCAGCGATCTTTTTCCACAGCGGATTGATGCGGTCCTGCCAGCGGCGGACGCTCTCATCCGGCGCAGCTCCATGTTCGCAGAAAATCAGCCGACCGCCCGGCCTCAGCACACGCGCCATCCCACGCAGGGCCCGTTCGGCGTCCGGGATCGTGCAGAGCGTGTACGTCATCAGCACGGTGTCGACTGAGCCGTCCGCAAGCGGGATTTCTTCCCCCGGCAGGCCGAGGAATTCGACGTCCATCTCCAGTTGGGCGGCTCGCCGCGCGGCCTGCCGCCGCATTTCGACGGTCGGTTCGAGGCCCCATAGCTTGGTAATCTTCTCCCGGTTGTAGAACGGCAGGTTGAGGCCGGACCCGATGCCGATTTCCAACACGTGCCCCTCCGCCAACGGGACAACCTTCTCCCGCTGCCTGTGGATCGGCTTAATACTGCACGCCCAATGCAAGCACTTCGGCAGGACGTATTTTTCGTAGAGGCTCATGTCAGGAGGTCGCCGATGTCGCGCTATCGCTTTCCCTTGTTCCCAACTTGCCCCACATGGCAATTAGGAAGCCGGCTGCGACTGCCGCGACGAGGGTTAATATCATCGCCGTGGTGGACTCTCCATACAGCCAGTACCCCGTGGCAAACAGCGTCGAATAGACGCCGACACATCCTGCGAGCATGCACACGATTCCGATGCCAATTCCGGCCCCGTCACTGTCAGATGGAATCGCCTCACCGTCGGCAGCCGCACGGTCGAGGACACGCTTCCAACCGGGCCCTCCCGGTCTGATCCGTCGATAGAAGCTGCGCAGCTGTTGTTCACTGTCCGCCGGTGTGATGTAAGTCACGACGATCCACGCGAGTGTCGTCACGCCGACACCGAGGACGAACTTCTCCCAGTCGGCCAACCTGTCAGGCGAATCAGCCGGCAGCTTCGCCAGATAGGCCTCGACCCCAAAGGCGAAGACGAACGACACGGCCATCGCAGTGATTTCACTGTAGGGATTGATTCGCCACCAGAACCAGCGAAGGATGAAGATGAGTCCCGTCCCCGCTCCGATTTGGAGTAGGATTTTGAATCCCTGCAATGCACTTTCCAAGTACAGTGCGAGTGTCGCAGCCAGCACCATCATCAGGACAGTTGACACGCGCCCCACGCGGACAAGTTCCTTTTGACTGGCCTGCGGACGGATGAAGCGTTGCCAAAAGTCGTTGACAACATACGAGGATCCCCAGTTCAGGTGAGTCGAAATTGTCGACATGTATGCCGCAATGAGCGACGCCACGACAAGGCCCAGCAAACCGTGCGGTAACAACGCCAGCATCGCCGGGTAGGCCAGATCGTGGTCGACCTTATCGGCAGGCATATTGGGGTATGCTTCTTGCAACGTTGCCAGATCGGGGAACACGACCAGCGACGCGAGGGCGACGATGATCCAAGGCCATGGCCGCAGCGCGTAATGAGCGACATTAAAGAACAGCGTTGCACCGATGGCGTGTCTTTCATCCTTGGCCGCCAGCATGCGCTGAGCGATGTATCCGCCGCCGCCCGGTTCAGCACCCGGATACCAAGTGGCCCACCACTGTACGGCCAAAGGGACGATTAACAGTGTGATCAGTGTGTCTCGTCCGGCATCCGTACTCGCATCAAACGCAGGCCAAATGTCCATCTTTGCCCGAACGCTTTCATGCGATAACAGCTGGCTGAGGCTGCCAATATCCGGATGTTTCAGCGCAACAATGGCAGCGCCGATGGCTCCGATCATCGCCACGATAAACAACAGAAAGTCCGTGAGTAACACGCCACGCAATCCGCCCATCGCACTGAAGCAGACGGCGACGGACGATGCGGCCAAAATGGTCTGCATGGGACTAAGCCCAAGCATCACGTGACCGATCTTGATTGCAGCCAACGTCACATTTGCCATCACGACCACGTTAAAGAACACGCCCAAGTACAGCGCACGAAACCCCCGGAGGAATGCCGCTGGTTTTCCGCTGTATCGAATCTCGTAGAACTCGATGTCTGTCGTGATGCCCGACCGGCGCCACAGCTTGGCGTAGACGAAGACCGTCAGCATTCCGGTCAACAGGAACGCCCACCATTCCCAGTTGCCGGCAACGCCGTTCTTACGGACGACATTGGTAACGAACAGCGGTGTGTCGGCAGCGAACGTGGTGGCGACCATTGAGAAGCCGAGCAGCCACCAGGGCATGTTGCGGCCGGAGAGAAAGAACTCGGCGGAACTTTTGCCCGCCTGACGGCTGACAATCACACCAATGGCGAGCGAGATGGCGAAGAAGCCGACGATGAACGCCCAGTCGATCATTTCCAGTTGCATGCCGCGGCTCTTTCTCGGATGTCAGCGGTGACCGGACCGTCGAAACATCGGGCCGTCCCGTCTCGAAGAGATGAATGTCACAGTCGTACCGTCGACGGCAGGGGATGTCCAGTCGCTGAGCCGAGCCAGCCGGCCTCGGGTGCGTCCGATCAATGGTGCGGGTGGCTGGGGCGATCTGAATCCGATGATCGGCAAGCCGCACGGAACTTTGCGGCCGTGGACGTTGAACGATCCGCGTCACGGCCCCAGTGTTTGGTCCGAGGACACATTTCCGTTGTCCCAACATCGCCCCAGCTACCTGGCGGGGAGACCGATGAGTGTCCGCGCCAATCTCCGATCGACGGGTAACCACGGGCACGATGCCCGTTGAGCGACCGTTCGCAGAACGGTCTCCAAGCCGAAGACCGCTCATCCGTTATTCAACAGTCGAAACGCGGCTCGCGCGGCCTCGGGTGTCGAACGTGGAGAGCTTGACCGTTCCCGTGACGGCAACGGGCCGGGTGTACAGCGGCGATTCCGCCGTCGGGTCCGATCCGTCGGTCGTGTAGCGGATTGCGAGGCCGGGGTATTCGGTGCTTGCCGTCAGCCGACCGTTTTTGACGACGGCACCCGGCGGAGGCAGACGGTAGAGCGTGCCGCCGAACAGGGAATCGAGCCGCGGCAACTCACGCTGTCCCAGCCGGTTCGCGAACGCGTTCCACGCCACCTGCACTGCCGCGTCGTGGGCATCGAGGTCGTCGAGCCGCGCCCACTCCGGCTGCGGGGCCCAGGCACGCTCGGCGAGGCTGATCTGCTTGGGGTACACGTAATACTGAAGCAACTCCGGGCTCTTGATCGTTTCGCACCAGATTTGCCCCTGAATGCCCAGCACGTTCTTGCGACCCTCTGCCGTGAGCGATTCACGCTCCTTGTACATCTGCCGGCGATCGTAGCGGTGTCCCATGCTGTCGACTCGCGTTGATTTGAAAACATCCTCGGGGACGAATTCAAACGGACTACGGGCATCGATGAACCCGCCCCAAGTGAGCCCCGGCTCCAATGGGTCCTTGTTATAGGCGAGATCGAAGTAGAGATTCGACACGCAGCACATGACCACGGGATAACCCATGTTGGCGAACCGTGCACAGAGGTCTTCGTTACCCCGCAGGTTGTTCCAGACGTAGGGGATCAACTGTCCGCCGGCGAATTCGGGGACCGGGTTGTCGCGCGGCTCTCCGTCGACGAGCACATGGTCGAGCGCCGCCTCCTGCCAGCAAGCGGCCTGAAGGCGGTGTCGGTCGAGGACTTCAAGGATGCGGTGAACGAAGTAGTTCTTGAGGCCGGTCGTGCCGTCGATTTCGGGATGCTTGGCCAGGAAGTCCTGACACAACGGGGATTTCTCCCAGACGCCGCGCGGCACCTCGTCGGCACCGAAATGCCAGACGTCCAGCGGCACGCCCGCTTCCTGGAACATCTCCTCGAAGTTGCGAATGATCGTTTCGGCGAAGTGATACACCGGCTCTTCGACGACACACACGGCGTTGTCGAGGAACCCCTGCGCGGAGATGTACCGCGAGGTGTCGTTTGGGTCGTACAGCCGGTATTCGAGGGCTTCCTTGGTTTTTCCCTCCGCCATCAGCCGCTTCTCCCGCGCCTTCATGGCGATGAGCGCTCCGCGGGCATGGGCCGGCATGTTGATCTCGGGGATCACGTCGATGTGCAACTGGTGCGCATGCTTGATGATCTCGATGAAATCAGCCCGCGTATAAAAACCTGTGCCGAAGGTCGCCGGTTCGCGGAAGGGGCCCGCTCCGTACGTGGGGTGCAGCACGCTGTCGTGATTGGAGGTATGTGCGCGGCCGCTGCTGATCTCGGTCAGTTCGGGCAGTTCGGGGATCTCGATCCGCCAGCCTTCGTCGTCGCTGACCTGAAAGTGAAACTTGTTCAGCTTGTAGAACGCCATCCGGTCCAGCAGTAAGAGGATGCTCTGTTTGCTGTGAAAGTTGTGGGACACGTCGATGTGCTGCCCACGATAAGCGAAGCGGGGGGCATCGGCGATTCGCACCGCCGGGATCACCGGTTCCGGCGTCTGTCCCGCAAAGGAGGTCGGAGGGAGCAACTGCAGCAGCGTCTGGATACCATAGAAAACGCCGTCCGCATCGGCTCCTTGAATGACGATTCCCCGGAACGGATCCGCCGTCAACGCGTACGCTTCGCTGCCGGCGGTTTTCTGCTCGCCGGCGACGGTGACCGGACCGACGCGGAGGAGGATGGTTCCCGCCTCCCGCGCTGTGCCGATTTCGGTCTTCGGAGCCGTGCCGAAGACTGTCTTCAACAGCCGCGCCAGATACTGGGCGTCGCGCTCCAATTCTTGCGGATGACAAATCCGCCACTGGGCGTTCAACACCATGTCTGCGCCGGATTCCCGATACGACACGGGCGTCGGCGTGACCTTGCTGATGCGATCGCCACGGAGTCGGGAAAGTTTCTGGTTTTCGCCATGCAGGTAGGCGGGCGTCGGAAGGGGAGTCAAATCCTCCTTCCCCCGGTTGATCTGCTCTGGACGAGTGAACGGATCGACCGTCACTTTGCCGATCAGTTCGGGCGGCTCCTCATTTCCCTGTTCGTCCTCAAAGACGATGTACAACCCGGACGGTGCCCAGCTCGGCTTGTTGATCGGCTGCACACCCTGGTACTCAAACGTGAACGTCTCGCCCGGAGCCAGTGGCGAGAAGGCATCAGTCGGCTGGAGCTTGAACAGGTCGCCGCTGAAGTGCGTGATGGTGACCGTCGGCGCGATCTCGAGGATCGGTTCAAAACTCGCCATGTGCAGCATGTTGAAGTAGATCGTCCATCCCCGCGACGGCAACGGGGCCTTGCCGTGATTAGTGATCGCCCACCGGGCCCGGTGCGACAGGCCGTCGTCGTCGTTGGCGATGAGCGTCCAACGGCTCTCCAGTTGTGCGCCACTGGGATGTTCCGCCGCTCTGAGTGCCGCTTGCACAACCGCCAGCCCGGCCAGCGTCAGGAAAAATATGACGACAACAGTCCCCATTCCCCGATTCGATGGAGAGTTCCTCATGGATGCCTCGTCGATCTGTCGTTTGTCGTGATACCAGCTATGTAGGGTGGGCTTTGCCCACCATTTTCCTTCGGCGCGGCAGCCATGTAGCCCACCTGCACCAAACGTCTCGCCCACCCTCTTCCTTCGGCGCCGTGGGCACAGCCCACCCTACTCGCCGTGTTTCCAAGAAGCGAATCTTAACGAACAATTCCCGTCGGTCACCACCCGTCGAGTGGACGGTACCGGTACGGGTGGACCGGCTCGGGGGATGGAAGCGAGATCGACGGCACCTGCCTCTTCGTGTCTTTGTGCCTTTGTGGTGCCCTCTTTCAATCAAAGACACACATTCCCTCACAAAGGCACGACTGTGCACCACGTCAGTACGAAGTGATGCCGTCTCCCGACGATCGGCGAACGTTCCCGCCACGATACTTCTGGGGCCCCGTCGCTAACGCTCGGGGCTCTGATTGGGAAGATGAGTATCGGGCCATTCTCGGAGGGGGAGCCCTGCATGGCTCTGCCAGGAACTCTCCGTCGTTGCCAAGGCTGCTCGTGGATTGGTACAACGGATGAGGAACCTGCCGCGTCATCGGCGCCGCGATGCCGTCCGCGTCGCGGCAGACGGACGTCGAATCTGGAAATCACCCGCCCCACCGTTCCCGCCTTCCTCGAAAGGCCCTCCGATGAACGACTCCCCGTCACGACGTTCCTTTCTGCAGACCGTTGGTGCCGGAGCCGCCGCTTTGGGACTGCCAGGCGCGGCGTTGGCGCAGTCCAGGAAAAAACCGATCCAGGGGTTCGAAGAAACCCCCACCGAAGCGGATCCCTCGCGGGGATGGAAACCGGTTTCCGACCGCAAGATTCGCGTGGGCATCGTCGGTTACGGCGTGTGCCGGTTTGGTGCGGCGTTCGGCTTTCAGGACCACCCCAACGTGGAAGTCGTCGCGGTCAGCGATCTGTTTCCCGATCGGTGTGCCGGTTTGGCGAAAGCCTGCCGTTGTGAAAAGACGTATCCGTCGCTGGAGGAGCTGGTCAAGGACGACACGATCGAAGCGGTCTTCTGCGCCACCGATGCTCCGAGCCACGCGCGGCACTGCATCGAGGTGCTCAAGCATGGCAAGCATGCGGCATGCGCCGTGCCGGCCGTTTTCGGCTCACTCGACGAAGCCGAAGAACTGTTCGAGGTGGTCAAATCGACCGACCGGAAATACATGATGTTCGAGACGTCGTACTATCACGAAGACCTGCACGCCATGCGTCAGATTTACAACGCGGGCGGGTTCGGCAAACTGATCTACTCTGAGGGCGAATACTATCACGACTCGGTCGAACAGATCGACTCGTACAAAGGCTGGCGGATCGGCCTGCCGCCGCAGTGGTACCCCACGCACTCCAACGCCTATTATGTGGGCGTCACCGGCGGCAGCTTCACCGAGGTCTCGTGCATGGGGATTCCCAGTCTGAAGGAGTTGTTTCAGCCGCAGAACAACCGTTACAAGAACCCCTTCGGCACCGAGATCGCCCTGTTCCGGACAAACGAAGGGGGCATGGCACGCATGGGCGTGAGTTGGGACACTCCGGGCGACGGCGGAGAACGAGGCCGCATTCGCGGGGAGAAGGGATCCTTCAACGGCCGCTACGAAGGACGGGAAGACAAGCTCCCCCCAACCCGGCGTCCGCCGCTCCCCCCCAACGTCAAACCGGGCGGACACGGGGGGTCCCACGGCCAACTCATGAACGAATTCGTGAACGCCATTCTCGAAGACCGCAAACCACTGGTGGACATCACACAGGCGCTGAGCATGACGGTCGCCGGCATCGTGGCGCATCAGTCGGCCCTCAACGATGGCGAATTGATGAAGATTCCGCAGTACCGCATCTAAGGGGACCGCATCTAAGGGGACCGCATTCGAGGAGACCGCATCTCAGGAACGTGTCCGACTTCACGTCCCGGTTTCAGAGTGGCTGGGGCGAGATTCGGGTCGAGCAATTGTCGAAAGCGTTTCGAGTCTGGGGCGATGGACGCGTTCTCTGAACCGTACACAGCCCCAGAAAACGAGCGCGAGAGACCATCCATGCGTCGAATCGCCCCAGCCACCCTCCTGCGGGAACGTCCCTCGAACGCGTTCCCCCGTTTGCCCCAGCCGGGATGTTGTTTCCGTCCGTTCCGAAGAAGACCGTATCTGGTGTTCGAGTTGTGGGCAGCCTGCCGTTTGGGGAAGCGTTTTCAGCGTAGGGTCAGGCATCTCAGCGATTACAGGTGACGACGAGGATCGAGGATCGGGAATGAAGAACGCTAAGCACATCCTTCGCCCCTGGGCCATGTTCGCATGCATGGGCTTGATGTTGCCGTTGCTGCACGCGGACGCCCCGCTCTCGGAGAAGCAGATCGCGTTTTTTGAGAAGCGCGTTCGGCCGGTGCTGGTCGAGCATTGCTACGAATGCCATTCGGAAGGTGCCGACAAGCTCAAGGGGGGGCTGCGTGTCGACGACAGCGAGTCGCTGCGACTTGGCGGGGAGAGTGGGCCGGCGATTGTTCCGGGCGATGTCGAGCAAAGCCTGCTCATCGACGCGGTTCGCTACGAATCGTTGGAGATGCCCCCCGAAGGCAAGTTGCCGAATGCGGTGATTGCGGATCTGATCCGCTGGGTCGAGATGGGAGCGCCGGACCCCCGGGTGGGGAAACCGGCGTCTTCGCCGAAAACGGCGGTCGTCGACGGACGGTCGCATTGGGCCTTTCAGCCGGTCGAGTTGCGCCAGCGCCCGGACGTCAAGGACCGCTCGTGGCCGCTGGCTGAAGCGGACTTCTTCATCCTCAGCCGGCTGGAGCACGAAGGGCTGACGCCGGCGGAGGACGCGGATCGCTACACGTGGCTGCGTCGGGTCAGTTTTGACCTCACCGGGCTGCCGCCGACGGCTGACGTCATCCGAAGTTTTCAAGAAGACACCTCGCCGCAGGCGGAGACGATCGTTGTCGACCGGCTCCTCGGATCGCGCGCCTTCGGGGAACGTTGGGCGCGGCACTGGCTGGACCTCGTCGGCTACGCGGACCAGATTGGGACGTCGAACAATGTCTTTGCGGAGCACGCCTGGAGATATCGCGACTATGTCATCAATGCCTTCAACGCCGACAAACCGTTTGACCGCTTCGTTCGGGAACAGATTGCGGGCGACCTGCTGCCGTACGGCTCGGCGATCGAGCAAGCGGAGAATCTCACGGCGACCGGGTTCCTCGTGCTCGGCGACGTTGATATCGTCGAAGCCGACAAAGCCAAATTGCACGTCGATATCATTGATCAGCAGGTGGCCAAAGTCGGCAAAGCGTTTCTGGGAATGACGCTCGGTTGTGCGCGGTGTCACGATCACAAGTTCGACCCGATCCCACAACGCGACTACTACGCAATGGCCGGCTTCTTTCACAGCACGGAGTCGATCTACAAAACCGACCGTGGCGTCTGGAGCGATGTGACGGCCGTCGGTCTCCCCGAAACGGAACCCCAGCAAGCCGCGCGGGCCGAACGAGCGGTCCGCCATACCGCACGGCTCGCTGCTCTCAACGAAGAGCGGACCCAGGCAACCGCTCGCAAGAGCGCGCTTGACGAGTTGCTCAAGAACGAAAACGCACCGGAGGGGGAGACAGCCTCACGCGACGAACTGATGAAGGAGCGGGACCAACTCGCCGGTCGGATCGGCACGTTGGACCGGCAAATTGTACACGCAGAATTCTTCGCTCCGACCGTTCCACAGGCATACGGGGTCCGAGACGTTGCGCAGCCGACCGACATGCAGATCACCATTCGGGGGAACCCGCACATTCTGGGAGACGTCGTGCCCCGCGGCGTGCTGCAGGCGGCATCAGCCACTCTGCCAGATATTCCAAAGTCGGAAAGCGGGCGGCTGCAGTTGGCGGATTGGATCGCGAACCCCGACAATCCTCTCACTCCGCGCGTGACGGTGAACCGCATCTGGCAGAAGCTGTTCGGCGAAGGGCTCGCGCGATCGGTCGATTACCTTGGCCTCCGTGGAGAGCGGCCCTCCCATCCCGCACTGTTGGATCATCTTGCCGCGCAGTTTATGCGGGACGGTTGGTCGCAGAAGCAACTCATCCGCTCGCTGGTGCTGAGCCGCGCGTACCGCATGAGCAGCAGGCCCAACGAACGGGCACGCGCCGCCGATCCCGACAACCGTCTGCTCTCCCGAATGAATCCTCGTCGTCTGGACGCCGAGGCGTTGCGCGATGCGCTGCTCGCCGTCAGCGGCCAGCTTCAGCAGTCTGCCGGCGGTCCCGCGCTGCCGCTGGAGTTCCCGGAGAACGTCGCCAACATCGATCCCAAGAACGTGAATCCCCCGTCATTCAGCCTTGCCAAGTGGCGGCCGGAGCAGGCGTTCCAGCGAACCGTTTATCTTCCCGTCATCCGTTCCCGTCCGCAGCCCGGACCGGCCGAACTGCGCAACGTCTTCGACTTCACGCAGCCGGCCCAATTCGCCGGCCAGCGTCCGACGACGGCAGTGCCCACGCAGGCTCTTTTCCTGATGAACAGCCCCGTCATGAAACAGCATGCCCTCGCCTTGTCCCGGCGGATCATGCAGGAAGCAAGCGACAACGAATCGCGGCTCCAGGTGCTCTGGCTGCGTGCGCTCAATCGGCCCATCACCGGGCAAGAGGCACAGGAGGCGGAGGTTTTTCTGACGGACGATGGCGAGGACGGCTGGATTGAGTTATGCCACGCGGTGCTCGCGTCGAATGAATTCCTGATGCGGCTTTAAATGAGGTCAACGATGAATCAAACCCCTCCCCCAGGCTGCGGCAATCGCCGTCAATGGCTGCAAACAACAGCCTGCGGTTTTGGCAGCATGGCGTTGCACAGCTTGGCGGCGCGCGTCGCCCAGGCCGCCGGCGGACCGTTGGCTCCACGTGCGCCGCACCATGTCGCCCGCGCCAAACGGGTGATCTTCCTGTTCATGGCCGGCGGACCGTCGCAGGCGGACTTGTTCGACCCCAAGCCGCTGATCGCCGCCAAACACGGCCAAACCGTTTTGGCTCCTGTCGATGACTCACAGCTCCGCGTGGGGGTCGACAAGTTTCTGGCGATGGGGCCGGCGGCTCCCGTTCGCCCGCGGGGCGAATCGGGGATGATGATTACCGACCTGATGCCGCACCTGGCGAGTGTCGCGGACGACCTGTGCCTGCTGCGGGCAATGTCCACGGACAACAAGGCTCATGCCCCGGCAGCCCTGCAGTTCCACACCGGCAAGCCGGCCGAATCGCTCCCGTCGATGGGGTCGTGGGTCAGCTATGGACTGGGAACGGAGAACGAAAACCTGCCCAGCTTCATGACGATCCATCCGCCCGACGACGTTCGCAACTACGGGTCGTCATTTCTTCCGGCGGCTCATCAGGGGACGCCGCTCACCGTTCCCAAGGACGGCCGGGCGTCCGCGATCAAGTATCTGCAAGATCCTGAGACCGCCGCGCCCGTGCAGCGTCGACGGCTCGACCTGCTGCAACGGATGAACCAGCGCTTGCTGGGCCGCGTCGGGACGGACGCCCAGATGGAAGGCATGATCGAATCCTTCGAACTGGCCTTCCGCATGCAGGCGGAAACGCCGGGACTGGTCGACCTTTCCGGCGAAACGCGACAGACCCTGGACCTGTACGGCATCGGAGCCGGGCCGACCGACCGGAACGGCCGCGCCTGTCTTCTGGCCCGTCGGCTCAGCGAGGCGGGCGTGCGTTTCGTCCAGGTGACCGTGGATGGCTGGGACCATCACAGTAACATTCCCACTCTGATTCCCAAGAGCTGCGCAGGGGTCGACCAACCGATCGCAGGCTTGATCAAAGACCTCAAACGCCGCGGCCTGCTGGAAGAAACACTCGTCCTGTGGTCGGGCGAGTTCGGCCGTTCGCAATGGAGCCAGGACCTTTCGGGCACCTCACCGATTGAGAAGCACGGACGAGAGCATCAGCCGGAAAGTTTCTGCAGTTGGATGGCGGGCGGCGGCGTCAAGCCGGGCATGACCTACGGTGCCACGGACGACTTCGGCTACCGGCCCATCGAAGGCAAAGTCCATCTTCACGACCTGCACGCCACGATGCTGCACCTCCTGGGACTGGACCACGAGCAACTGACGTACCGCCACGCCGGCCGCGACTTCCGCCTCACCGACGTCTTCGGCAACGTGGTCCACAACATCCTCGCCTGACAACCCGCCGGAATTCGACGTTCGTGTGCCACCGCTGCGTCAGCCATCTGGTGGGCCGTTCACAGGCCCAACGACGCTCCCGTGAATGTCAGGACGGAAGGTTGTTTACAGGGTCAGGCACCAGTTGGCGAACGCTTCCTCTGATGTGCTGTGCGACTTGTTCTGTTCCCAGGGGCGTCGGGCTATCCCGCATGCTGTCATTGGGATCTGCCGCGGACATCCGTCAACCACAACTCTCCTTCAGATAGCTGAATCATCGCGGCGAGCACATCCCGTTGTTGGGTCTCGCCTTCGCGGTAGCGTTGCTCTGCCATCGTTATCGTGCTCTTCAGCAATCCGAGATATGACTGAATGGCTGCAATACGTTCCCCGTTCGTGGTCGCAATGCGTACTTTGAGTTCCGCCAGTCGGCGTGACCACGGTAGCATGTCCGTCATCGGCGCTTTGCCGGACCGGCAATCTTCAATCGTCATCTTGATGAGCTGCTCGATCATCGGGATCAGGCGTTCCTGAATGATTGCGGCATTCGAATCAGCACCGGCGTCCGCTTGCTCCACATTCCGTCGTCCCAGGAGAAACGGCGTCTCAGCCTCGATTTCCCTGAGCCGTGCCTGCCTAAAAGCAAGGCTCTTGCGGGCTTCGCTGACAAGAATCGTAGCCTGCTGACGTGTCTCGTCGGCAAGACCGTCTCTGTTTGCTGCCTGCTGCGCCGCTTCGAGCTCACGGGCCGCCGCGAACACAAACGCCTGTTCGTGGTTCCAGCGTTCGCGATAGGCAATGATCTTCTGCACAACGGCCAGGCGGGTCCGGTCAAGTTCCGCCTCGGCCGCGATGATGTTGGCCCGTGCCGCCCGGA
This sequence comes from Planctomycetaceae bacterium, assembly GCA_029259845.1. Classification (GTDB taxonomy): domain Bacteria; phylum Planctomycetota; class Planctomycetia; order Planctomycetales; family Planctomycetaceae; genus JAHBXU01. The sequence goes on from JAJDEI010000263.1 coordinate 30,767, forward strand.
CATCGGGATTGTGCTGCAGGGCCAGCGACAGCATCCGGTCGAGACTCATCAGTGCATGCGCATTCTCGTGCTGCTGCGACACCAAGTGCATGCCACAGATCGGACAGTTCCCACTCTCAGCCTGATGAACCTGTGGATGCATCGAGCAGGTCCACATCCCGGCGGGCTGATCTTCTGGTTGGTCCTCCGCCGGCTTGTCCTCCGCCGGCTTGCTCTCCGCGGCCGCCTCGCCAATTCTCTGTTCGGGACCAAGTTCCGGCTCGGAAGGCTGAGCCGGTTCCTCATCTTGGCTGCGGGCGGGACTCGCGAGAGCAACGACCACAACGAGCATGGCCGCTACGGCGAGAGAAGACGCGCGTCGATTCTGTTTCAAACGTTTCATATTGATTCTCCCTGACTCTTGCGGAGTGTGGACTCGATGCGATCCTGCTTGAGCGACAGCAGGAGCAGATTGTCGTGGCCGGCTGCCGCCTGAAAATCCGCCTCCGAGGCCGAATCCAGCGCCAACCGGTAGTAGTGAATGGCTGACGCAAAGTCACCGCGCGCATGGCTCGCATCACCAAGATCGCGAAACAACTCGTAGAGAGCCTTCCGGGGATTCGGCGCATTCTGAGCCGATGAGTCTGCGACGATCGCGTCGACGGGCCGCTCGTTTTGCAGCCGAGCACGGTCGTCGCTTGCCGAAACGGGTGCCGCTCTCGGCGACGGCTCCTTCAGTGTTTTGGCAACCGGCGTTGCGGCGTTCGTGATCGTCTGCGTCGAAACTGTCGGCAGGCAAAGCCACATCGTCAACATGCCGCCGAGATAACAGCCGGCAAGCCCTGCCGCGACGAACTTCTGTCGCCGTCGCTTTTGCCGTAGTGCAGCAGCCCGCAGCACCCACTCCGCCAAATCGGGTGCTGGTTCCGGCGGCAGCAGGTCCAATTGACCGGCCGATCGGAGCAGCGATTCCAATCTCTCGTCATTCATCTTTCGTTCTTTTCGGCTCTTTGGCTGAGGATCGAACACAGCATCCGACGGGCACGGCTCAGGCGCGCATCAACCGTATTGGGTCTGAGATTCAGAACTGTGGATATCTCAGCCACACTCATTTGCTCGAAGTAGTACAGCACGACCGGCTCGCGATACGTCGGCGGCAATCTGCGGACCGCCAATCGAACCTCTTCTATCTCATCCTCGGCGCTTTCGTGCCGGTTTATGGGGCGGGGACTGAGTTCGCGTTTCACAAGCTGAGTCAGCCACCGTCTTCGGGCAGCCCGCCGACCGTGAGTCCGGCACTTGTTGACGGCGATCGCCGTGGCCCATGTCCCGAAACTCGCCTCGCCCCGGAAACTCGATCGGTTCTCGAATACGGAAACAAAGACTTCCTGCGAGACATCCTCAGCATCATCCGGTGACTCCAGAAGCCGTAAGATCAGCCTCATCAGTCGCAACTGGTGTCGCGCCACGAGTTCTCCGAACGCGGCGGTATCCCCTTCCCGGAACCTTGCAACGACTTCCGCATCGCCGTCGGCACTGGAACGGGGCATACAATCGCTTGCTTTGGCGGAAACCTGATCTGTCGCACGCACGATTAGACACGAGTCCGGATCCAAACCTGACAAGCAATCTGAGAAAAGTCGGATCTGCCCCATCGTGGTTTTCCGGACTGGCATCTGCCCCCCTGTTGGGTGCCACTGCGCACTCAGTGGAATGACCGGTCAGCGAAGTTGCTGCTCGCCGAACTGAAAGCCGAACACGTCGGCGTTCCGCAGCTCAACCCGGAGCCGAATTGCACGGGACGACCATAACGCGACGTCGGGACCGTCGGCCCAGGTGACGGCCCAGGAGGCGTCGTCCTGTGTGAGGGGCTGGCAATCGGCGATGGCGCGTCCCGGAAGCGCCCGCCCTGCGGCGTCTGTCAGCCCGACACGGACGCTGCCTCCCGCGCGGGGGCGTGCATTCAGGATGAGCCGCTCGCCGACGTATTGCATCGGCGGCGTCTCGAAGGAGCCGTCGCCCGGTGCTGTGACAGAAACCAGGCGGTCCCGTTTCGCCACAGCGCGGCTGAAAACGCGTCGGTTCTCCGGCTGCGCGAGCGTCTCCAGGCTGACCTCTTCATGCTTGAGCGTCGACCCGCTGAAGTAGAACCACAACTCGTCGCCCACTTCGCAACAGCCGTTGGCCATGTACAGCGTGCCGCCGTCAAAACCGTCGGGCGGTCCGAGGGGGATGAAGGGCGTGTTGCGATCGGGCCATGTCCACTGCTCTGTATTGCGACTAACCGCCATGCGGATGTCCAGCGTGTCCGCACGGTGGCGGAACAGGCTGGGAAACATCAAATACAGTCCAGACGTGCCGGGGTAGGGAATGCAGGCCGGGTTGTAAAGGTCGCTGTCGGGGGGATGCTTCTCGTCGGTTTGCAAAACGGTCGCCAACGGCTCAAAGTGGTCGAACCGTTCGCTGACCGATCGCCCCACCGCCCGTCCTTGGCCGGAGGTGCGCCCGAACAGTGCGTACTTTTGTTGCGCCGCATCCCAGAAGCCGGAATACTGGCTGTCGGCGAAGACGGGACAGATCGGCTGCGGGAGCCGCGTCCAATTCAGCCCATCCGGCGACGTCATCCCGGCAACGTAGTAGGGCCGCTCGCCGATGCCCTGAAACAGGCCCTGAGACACGCATTTGTACCGGGCACGCGGCGGTGCAGACGGGTCGAGGAACACGCCGCTGCCATGCACCCGCGACCGGAAATTGCCCTCGCCAATCTGCCGAAACAGGATGTTGTTCTCCCGGCTGCCCTGATACGAGAACAGGCCCAGCTTCGGTTTGGTCCAATGAATGCCGTCGTCCGATTCCGCATAGCAGAAGGATGTATCGTCCGCGGTCGGCCAGCCGTCGACGTCATAGCATTCGTACCACATGCGGAAGCGGTCGCCGTCCCGCAACACGCTGAACCAGTTGAGCGTGGCACTCTCCCACGGATGCTCGGACACGACGAGCCGTTCGCCGGTTTTTCGCGGCGGATGCAGCTTGAGCCGGACGTCACTGGACTTCGCGATCAACTCCTGATCGACAAGCAGCACCTTGTCGGAACCGACCGCGCGAACAGAACCGTTCGCCGACGAGCCTTCCGCGCGCGGTCGCGAAAACATCCCCGCCGCCGCTGCACCTCCAAGCATCTTCATGAACCGACGTCGGCTGACAGGCATCGCGTCTCCTCAAGTAATACCAAACACTCACCGCGCAACGGTGATGTCACTCCGCGCAAACAAGGACGATCGTATCATTTCATGCGACTGAAGTCGCAAACCCAGACCGCGATGCCGTGAAAGTGAACGACGACGAGTGAAAAAAGAATCACCGCAGAGTACGCGGAGAAACGCAGAGACTCTTGCTGAGACAGTTGTTCCTCTGCGTCTCTCTGCGTTCTCTGCGGTGATTTCTTCCAGAGAATTGCCCTTCGAGCCGTGTGGTCTGTCTCGCCAATGTCGTAATTTCTCCAGAAACTGAAGGTCGGGTGCATCCGCTCACTGGTGGGGGGGTGGCTGGGGCGATCTGACACCGACGATGAGTCAGCCGCTCGGAACTCTGGGGCTGTGGACCGTGAACGAGCCACGTGACGGCCCCAGTGCTCCGTCTCAGGACGCGTTTCCGCTGCCTCAACGGCGCCCCAGCCACCCTGAAATGAGCGAGCCCCACCATCGAACGGATACACCCCTGAAGGTCCGTCTTGCCGGGAGGGCGAGGCTCCGGATAGGCTCACAGAACTCTGACTCGGAGAAGTAAGACGAACTTCTCGACAGCTTCAACCGCCCAGCAAGTGGGCGGCCGGGTTTTCGATCGCGGAACAGATGTCGCGGAGGAACGCGGCGGCGGGTGCGCCGTCGACGGCGGCGTGGTCGAACGTCAGGCTGAGGGTCATGCGATCACGAGGGAGAATGCGGTCGTCCGGCATGACAACCGGTTCGCGACGAATGGCGCCCAGCCCGAGAATCGCGATCTCCGGCGCGTTGATGACCGGCGTAAAGGCGTCGACGCCCAACGCACCGAGATTCGTGATCGTAAACAGCGCCCCCTGCATCTCGGCGACTGTCAGATTACCCGATCGCGCGCGACCGATCAGCATGGCCGCCTCCCGGGCGACGTCCAACAGCGACTTGTGGATCACATCGCGAACAACCGGCACGAGCAAACCGTCCGACGTATCGACTGCGATGCCAATGTCGAATTGGTGGTCTGCGGGCGAAAGCAACGACCGGTGGTCGTCCCCCCAGCGAACGGCGACTTGGGGATGCTTCGTCAGCACGACGCCGGCAAGACGGGCCACAACGTCGGTGTATGACGGGACGCTCTCCGCAGAAGCGGATCGGAATTGTTCTCGCAAAGCGACGAGGTTGGTCGCATCCGCGGCGGTCGTGAGAGTGACGGGGACCGTCTGTTCGTAACTGGCCCACAATCGCCGGGCGATCGTCTGGCGGCGCGTCGACAGCGGAGTCGCTGTCATCTTCGTCCGGCCGGCATGGGTTTTTGATGCCGAAGAGGAATTACGATCCGCCGCCGCGCGCACGTCGGCGTCTCGGATGCGTCCATCCCGACCCGTGCCTGAGAGTCCCGTCCAGTCGATACCGAGTTCCGCCGCGACCCGTCTGGCCCGAGGAGTGGCGACCGGCAACGCCGCTGCCGGATGGCGGGGCCGGTCCGCCGGATGATTCGGAGGCGCGATCGGTTCATTCCGTGAGCCGGCATGCGCGAGCACATCGGCCTGCGTGATTCGTCCGGAGCCGCCGCTCCCGGAGATGCGGGAAAGATCGATCCCCAGTTCTCTCGCCTGTCGCCGCACCGCTGGACCAGCGGGAGGGGGCGAAGCCGCGATGGTGGCAGCTTCTGCCAGCGAGGGGGTCTGCCCGCTCGGAGCGGCGTCCTGATCCGGCTGTGCACTCGGTGCCGGCTCTCCCGGTGCGAGCAGGTATCCCAGCAGCGATCCCACGGCCACAACGATGCCGGGCTGCGGCGAGCCGGGCGGGAGATGGAGAATCCCCTCGTCCACCGATTCGATGTCCTGCAGTGCCTTTTCGCCTTCGAGTTCGAACAGGGCTTCGCCGGCAACAACGTGCTCGCCTGGCTTCTTCAGCCAACCGACGAACGTACCTTCCTCCATCGACCAGCCGAGCCGGGGAACGCGGATTTCGTGAGGCATGACGACTGACTTGTCAGGCTTTCGTTCGGGGGTTGGAGTTCAGCCTTTAGGTTGCAAAAACAAGCTAAAGCTTGAACTCCAACCCTCAGTTCCAGGTTTGACGGAGCACTACTCTTCCATCAGGTCCCTGATGGCGACGGCGATATCGTTCGGGCCGGGGACCACCGCTTGCTCCAGCGACGGGCTGTAGGGTGTGGGACAAAATGCTCCGGTCAGACGCCGGATCGGCGCGTCGAGGTCGTTGAAGCCGGCGTCGGCGACCCGCGCGGCGATCTCGGCACTGAAGCCGCACTGTGCCGGCGGCTCGTCCACAATCAGCAGCCGGCCTGTCTTATGGACCGACTCCAGGATCGCCTCCGTGTCCAGCGGTGAGACGGTGCGCGGGTCGATCAGTTCAACGGAGACCCCTTCACGGTCGAGCTGTTCACAAATTGCCAATGTCTGATGCACCATTCGCGCCAAAGCCACGACGGTCACATGCCGGCCTTCGCGAACGACGCGCGCCTGTCCGAATTCGATTTCGTAGTCCCCTTCGGGAACCGGTCCCTTGGTTTGCAGCAGTTCGCGGTGTTCCAGGAACACGACCGGGTCATCGCCACGAAGGGCCCGTTGAAGCAGTCCCTTCGCATCGGAGGGGGACGAAGGCACGACAACCCGCAGCCCCGGCACCTGCCCGTACAGGCCGTAATAGCTGCCGGAGTGATGGGTGGCGGCCGAATGGCCGATACCGATGCATCCCCGCAACAACACGGGCATCTTCAGCCGACCGCTTGACATGTACTGCATCTTGGCGATCTGGTTGACAATCTCCCCGACCGCATCGAGCACGAAATCGGCGAACATGAAGTCGACGACCGGCCGGGCACCGGTCATTGCTGCGCCGCAGGCGAGTCCGACGAAACCACGTTCGCAAATCGGCGTGTCACGCAACCGTTCGGGGCCGTACAGCTCATACAGCCCCTTCGTCGTCAGAAAATTGCCGCCGCGGGCGCCGATGCCCTCACCCATCACGAAGATATTTGGATTGGCCGCCATCTCTGTTGAGAGCGCCTCCAGCGTCGCCTGAGAAAACGTGATGCTGCGCTCGGTTAGCGGCGATGAACTCGGGCCGACGACTGTCGAAGCCGCGCGCTCAGAGCCTTGTGTGTCTTCGGAACCCTGTGCGTAGACGTGCTCGGTTACCGATGCCGGCTCGGGGACGGGGCTCGACTCGGCGAATTCGCGGGCCTCTTGCACGATGGTGCGCACCTCGGCGTCGATCACATCGAATCGCCGTGCGGTTTCTTCGCACCCGGCGACTGTTTCACGAAACCGTCGGATCGGGCAACGCTGCTTCCACTGTTCGACCTCTTCGCGAGTCCGATAGGAGAAGTCCCCCATGCCTTCGGCGTGTGGACGGGTGCGATAGGTTTTGCATTCGATCAACGTCGGACCGCCGCCGGAGCGGGCCCGCGCGATCGCCTCGCCGGCCACGCGATGAATCTCCAGAACATCGTTGCCGTCCAATTCAATGCCCGGCATGCCATAGGCTGCCCCGCGGTTCCCGACGCTCGGGTTCCCGCTGGAGTCGGCGAAGGCGACCTCGGTCGCGAACCGGTTGTTTTCGCAGACGAACAGCACCGGCAGCTTCCAGATGCTGGCCATGTTCAGCCCTTCGTGAAAGGCGCCGTTGTTGACGGCTCCGTCACCGAAGAACGCGACGGCGACCGCTCCGGTTTTTCTCAACAGGGAGGCGTACCCCCCGCCGCACGCCTGCAGGATGCACGGCCCGACGATGCCGCTCGTCCCCATCAAGCCGATCTCGGGTGAGAACAGATGCATGCTGCCGCCCCGGCCCCGCGAGCATCCCGTCGCGCGGCCGAACAATTCCGCCATCAGCTCGCGCGGGGGCACCCCCTTGGCCAGCGCGTGCCCATGTCCCCGATGCGTGCTGAAGACCGGGTCGACGTCGGTCAGATGCGCGCAGACCGCCGCGGCGATCGCTTCTTCGCCCACGTACGTGTGACACGCCCCGTGAATGAACCCGCGCTGATGGCATCGCGCGAGTTCCTCCTCGGTCTGTCGAATGAGCTGCATCGTGCGGTAGAGGCGGCACCGCTGGTCGTCGGAAATCGCCTGCTGCGGATCGGTCATACGTGCCTATCTCTGTTCTTCCGCTCGAAATGTCAGGAGGTTCGGGTCAGGCACCTTTTTCGTTGGCAAACGGCGTCCGACTTTTGAGAAGGTGATGACGAAAAAGGTGCCTGACCCGAATGGCACTTGAAGTGTCGTAAGTGATTGGGTCTTCGATTGATAGAGACAGAGAAGGCCTCTCAGGCCAGAAGGACGATTGTCACAACAGTCCAACTGGCAAGGAGGCCAAACATGGGAAA
>JAJDEI010000264.1 GCA_029259845.1 Planctomycetaceae bacterium
CTCTTTCGAAACACCCCCCTGGGCGACGGCCTTGCGCCGAACGCTCGCGTCGAAGAATGGGCATCCCAGTTCCAATCACACTCCCCCCAAACCACCATGAATCACACTTGACCCGCAACGGACTCTCATAGAAGCCACCCGTCCGCGAATCGGCGGCAGAGCCGTCGGCGGGTGGCTGGGGCACCCTTGTGCGTGGAACCAACAGCAGGCATGGATTTGCCGCACCGAGTCGCACGACCGGCAATTGTCACAGCCCCAGATCGGTGAGCCTGACGACTGGGGCCGTGGAAACTTTCTGGCTGGCGTCAGCTTGCGGCAAATCATGGCCGAACCCGTTCCCCAACAACCATTGTCGCCCCAGCCACCCGTCGTAGGCACAGGATGCCTCTCACTCAGCTGACGACCCGTTTGCAACATTCGGACGCTGGTGTGAGGCATCCTGTCGCTTCGCGACCCAGCCGTGCCGGCAGGGCCGCCCGCGGGATTCGAATCAGGAATGACTCACCAGCGAGGGGCATTCGACCATCGCCTTGGCTGCGGCGACCAGCCCGGCGACGTCGAGCCCCAAATCGGCGAGCAACTCGTCGCGGCTGCCGTGCTCGATGAATCGGTCCGGGATGCCGAGGCGGCGAATGCAGTCGGTCGGTAGCCGCGCCTCATTGGCCGCCTCCAGAACAGCGGAGCCAAACCCGCCGTTGAGTGTGCTTTCTTCGACGGTGATGACGAAACCGGATTCTTCAATAGCCCGGAGAATTGTTTGTGTGTCGAGCGGCCTGAGAAATCGGGCGTTGATGACTCCGACGTCGATGCCCGCTTCGTTGAGTGACGCGGCCGCTTCGACACACCGGGCAAACAGCGTCCCAAAGGCGATGAACGTGCCATCGGTTCCCCAGCGGTAAACGTCCGCCTTGCCCAGTTCGACCGGGGTGGCCGTCCGTTTGACCAATTCGGCGTTCGCTTTGGGATAGCGGATCGACGCCGGCCCGTCATGCGACAGGGCGAAGTCCAGCATGGGAGCGACATCGGTTTCGTCACCGGGGGCCATGACGACGATGTTCGGAAATGTTCGCAGGTAGGTGTTGTCGAAGACACCGTGATGGGTCGGCCCGTCCGGCCCGCACAAACCGGCCCGGTCGAGGCAGAAGGTGACCGGGAGATTCTGCAGCGCGACTTCCTGGAAGATCTGATCGAATGACCGCTGCAGGAAGGTGCTATAGATGTCGACAATCGGCCGCATGCCTGACTTGGCCATCCCGGCAGCGAAGGCGACCGCGTGCCCTTCGCAGATGCCCGTGTCAAAAAATCGTTCCGGAAAGTCCTCCCGGATCTGTCCGAGCTTGTTTCCCGCGCACATGGCCGCCGTCAGCACGCAGACACGCTCGTCGTTCTGCATCGCCTGATAGATCGCGTCGCTGGCAACGTTGGTGTACGCCGGGGAACCGGCCTTGCCGAGGAAGACGATCTCCTGGTCTTCGTTCCGTTCGAAGGGAGCGGGCGTGTGAAACTTGACTGGGTCCTCGCAGGCCGGCGCAAAGCCGTGCCCTTTCTCCGTGAAGACGTGCAGCAGCACCGGCCCCTGCACGTCTTTCACCATCTCCAGATAGCTCCGCAGCCCCGCCAGATCATGGCCGTCGATCGGGCCGATGTAGCGAAAGCCCATCTCTTCAAACAGCATCCCGCCGTGAAAGAAGCCCTTGACCGCCGATTTGATGTCGGTCAGCACCTTCTCGGTTTGCCGTCCCACGACCGGGAGACGATTGAGCAACCAGGAGACGTCGCGTTTGAGGCCGTCGTAAAACGGCGCGACGCGTGCCTGGTCGAGATAGCTGGCCAGTCCCCCCACGCGCGGGCAGATGCCCATCTGGTTGTCGTTGAGGATCACCAGCAAGTTTTTCTTGAGGCCGGAGGCATTGTTCATCGCCTCGAAGACGATGCCCGAGGGCAGGGCGCCGTCGCCGATGACCGCGACCGACTTGCGGCCCTCGTCCTCGCGAAGCAGGTCATCGGCCGCTTTCAGTCCCAAGGCGGTGGAGACGCTTGCGCCGGCGTGCCCGGTCATGAACAGGTCGAAATCGCTTTCGTCCGGGTTGGGGTAGCCCATCAGGCCCCCCTTGCTCCGGATGGTATCGAACAACGGGTACCGCCCGGTCACGAGCTTGTGGGGATAAATCTGATGTCCCGTGTCCCAGATCAGCCGGTCGGTCTCGAAATCAAAGACGGAATGCAAGGCGATGCACAACTCGACGACGCCCAGATTGCTGGCGAAGTGGGCGGGCCGGTCCGCGACGATGCGGCACAGCGATTCGCGGATTTCGTCGGCGAGTTGGAGCAATTGGTCATCGCTCAGGGCCCTCATCTCCTGCGGGGACCCGATCAACGGGAGCAGTTCGATTTTCATCAGTGGTCTCTTGCAATCACGTAGTGAGCCATGGCTTCCAAGCGCTGGCCACGATTGCCGAAAACGGCAACGGCCCGACAAGCCTCGTCAATCAGTTGTTCGGCCCGGCGACGGCTCTCCGCCTCACCGAGCAAGCCGGGATATGTTAGTTTCCCGGCTGCCTCGTCTTTCCCGACCTGTTTTCCCATTGTCGCCGAATTTCCACGTACGTCCAGCAGATCGTCAACAATTTGGAACGCCAGGCCAATTGATTCTCCATACGTCGTTAAACTGCCGCGCGTTTGATCATCGGCACCGGCGATTCGCCCCCCCATCGTCAGGGCACTGCAAAGCAACCGCCCGGTCTTGCGGCGATGCACCGATTCGAGACGGTCGAGAGTCGGAAGTTGAGAGTCGAGAGTTGAGAGTTGAGAGTTGTCGCCGCCACCCTGATCCCCGCCCTCTGATCCCTGTCCCCTGATCCCTGATCCCTGTAAATCGTCCATCTGCCCGCCGACCATGCCGCACGGGCCGGCTGCGGCGGCCAAATCGGCACAACAGGCGGCTGCGACCGCGGGCGGACGCAACTCGGCTGCCAGAATCTCGAACGCCAGCGTCAGGAGAGCATCCCCCGCCAGAATTGCAGTCCCTTCGTCGAAGCGGCGATGGCTGGTCGGCTGTCCGCGACGCAAGTCGTCGTCATCCATCGCCGGCAAATCGTCGTGGATCAGCGAATACGTGTGCACCATTTCGATCGCACAGGCCGCCGGGAGCGCTGCCTCCACGTCTCCACCGCAAGCCTCGCAAGCCATTAACACGAGCAGCGACCGCAACCGCTTGCCGCCGCCGAGCAAGCTGTAGGCCATCGCCTCGCGCAGGCGGTCGGGACAATCGGGGCCTCGCTCCAGGCTCGCGCGGAGCCGCTCCTCGACCATGACCCTCCAAGTGGCCAGCTGCGCATCCATGTGAGACAATTGCGTATGAGCCAATGGTTTCCGTGCGAGGAAGAGAGGCATCGCATCTCAAACGACCAAACAGAATTGTAACGAATTCGTCCCCCATCGGGAATGCGGCGGTGCTCTCAGTCAGGGCCATTCAAAGTTTCACTTGGGAGAAGACCGGCCGGGACAAGCTCAATGGTAACCCGAAGCGTCAGCGAGGAAGCGAACGTGAGTGAGCGATTCGTCCCTCGCTGACGCTTCGGGTGACGAGGTTCCCCAGCTTCCATCTTTGAACGGCACTGTGCTCTCAGTGGTTGTGATT
>JAJDEI010000265.1 GCA_029259845.1 Planctomycetaceae bacterium
ACAAGTGTGTGATCACGTGATGGTCCGACGTGCGATTGCCGTGGTCCCCTGGCGAGGCCGGCCCCCCCTGCGGGCCATGCCCGATGGAACACACGCACTCAAAAAACGTACAAGATGTGCCTAAACCAAAGGCCTCGGCTCTCGGAAAAACACGCCAACCGTTTCCGGTCCGGCTCTTACTCCAGAATGCCTTTCACTGGCTGGAGGAGTTCCGGAACGTTGCTGCGGCCGATCGCCTGCAGCAGGTTGACTTCGATCGTGCGGCACAGCGTCGTCAGCGGCAAATCGGACGGATCGGTGCCAAACGGTTCCTCGACCTCGTCGCCAATCTCATCGAGACCGAAAAACGCGTGCGCGATGAGAAACACGACCACCGGTGTCAGTTCGACGACGGTCCGGACCAGGCCAAACGGCAATGCGAAACAGTAGAACGCGACGATGCGGTGTGTGAGCACTGTGTAGGAGAAAGGAATCGGCGTATTCTTGATTCGTTCGCAAGCCCCGAGAATATCCGTCAAGCTGGTCAGGCTCGCCTCCAGGACCGGCAGGTGATAGTCGGAAATCCAGCCGTCTTTCCAGGCAGTCCGTAAACGAAGGCCCATGTCCTGTAACAGCCCGGTCGGAACGTTTTTCTGGGTCCTCAAGAACTCCAGTTCCGGCTCGGAGAGGAAACGTCCAAGATCATCGAATGGATCACTGTCACGCAAGTGGTGCCGCAGAGCGTGCCCAAATGCGATCGTTCGCTCCACGAAATCTTCCTGGAACTGCCGGACGGCCGATGCATCTCCCACGCCGTCAATCCGCGGGCCGATCAGGACATGCATCTGCCGAGCCAGCGACCGCGAGGTGTTGACCAACTGCCCCCAGTGTTTTCGGGCTTCCCAGTAGCGGTCATAGGCCGCATTGTTACGAAAGCCCAGAAAAATACCTAATGCGACACCGATCAGCATGAACGGCGTGGGGGTCAGTGAATAGAAATCATCGATCCCATAGCGCATCTCGATGACCGTGACCAGCACGGACACGGCGGTAATCATGAGAATCCGCGGAAACGTCCGGGTAATCGAGCTTCCATGAACGGAGAACAGCAGCCGCAGCCAGGACAGGTTTTGCTTGACGATCATCGTCGTCCTTTGCGATCAGGTCGCCGGGGCATCGTGAAGTCCCAGCCGGTCCTCCGGGAGGTGGCTGACGGGCAGGAATTTACCAGCGCGCGGCTGGAAGGCATAGACGTCGCCGGATTCAAAGCGGTAAACCCAACCATGAACCTTGAGAGACCCATTCGACAGTCCCGAAGCAACCGCTGGATGCGTCCGCAGATTGTCGATTTGACAGAGAACGTTCTCCTTGACCGCGTCGGTCAGCAACTCCTCGCCGGACTCGTCTCCGTATTTGTCCCGCACAATGCTGGCCGTTGTTTCTGCGTACTCCAACCAGCGTTTCATGGTCGGCAGGTTCTTCAGTGATTCGGAATCGAACAAGCCGGCCATTGCGCCGCAGTGGGTGTGCCCGCAGACGATGATGTCTTTGACACCCAGAGCGCGAACGGCGTATTCGATTGTCGCCCCTTCGCCGCCGTGGGCTGCGCCCCAGGGAGGAATAATGTTTCCGGCGTTTCGCAAAATGAACAGCTCACCCGGCTTGGTCTGCGTGAGCAGGCTCGGGTCGATCCGCGAGTCCGAACAGGTAATGAACAACGTCTCCGGCGTTTGACCGGCGGCCAGTCGCTCAAACAGTTCCTGATGTTCAGAAAAAATCGTCTCTTGAAAGTCGTGGACTCCGCGAATGATTTTTTCCATAGGAGCCGTCTCAACTTTGCGTCATCAGGTGGCGGGGACTTGCCGGCAATAACCAGCGCAAGCTTGCCCAGGAAAGCGACGGTGCTCGCAGAATAGAGTCGCGCCGACACGGGGCGTGCGCCGTCGCTGTTGCGAGACGCCCCCCCTTGTCATGAACTCCGGCTCATCATAGAGGATGGACAAGATGAGTGCCCCATCCAGCCGTGCGGCCCCGTCGCTCACGCTCGGGGCTCTGCTGGTCGTGTCGCCACGTCACTCCACCACTCCACCACCAACCGGCACCTGCACCCGCCCCTCCGCAAGCCAAGAAATACTGGCGACAATGCTGGGATGAGTTGGTACAGCGAACCTTCAGGCCTCCCTTCTCACGAAATTCACGTCTTGCTCGCCGAGCCTGATTTCTTCTGATGACGCCGATGGCAGAGCCCGATGACGTGACCGGCACCCTCCTCCGCCCAAGACCGGAGAACGGACCACCCCGCCGGTGTCGGGCTGAGCCGTGTGGCCGTAGAAGCGGTCAGCGGTCCGCATGCAGGAGAGCGGCACGCGTTCAGCGGACATCAGACGCTCGTGGTGGGCCGCGCGGCAGCTGCCCAGTTCTCCCTCGACCGGGACCCCGACTTCTCCCGCCAACACTTCTGCCTGGAAATCAACCCGCCGGATTGCTTCTTTCGGGACTTGGGCAGTCGCAACGGGACCTATCTCAACGGCGAGCGATGCACCGAGAAAATGCTCTGTGACGGCGACGTGATCTCCGGCGGAAGCACGCGACTGGCCGTCCGCCTCACAATGGCGGCAAATGACGCGCCCGGCGATCCGGCCAATTCACTGAGTGTCACGACGGTGCCCGGTCACGGCGGCGAGGGCGAGCCGAGCAGGCAATCGGCGGATGGCGTCCCAACATATCAGATGGTTCCCGGCTATGAGGTGTTCGAGGAAATCGGCCGCGGAGGGATGGGGGCGGTTTACCGCGCCATCCAGAAATCGACGGCCAAACAGGTGGCGCTCAAAGTGATTCTTCCCGCCCATGCAGTCGAAGAAGACGCCATCCGCTTTTTTATTCGCGAAGCGAGCCTGCTCGGCCAACTCGACCATCCTCGGATCGTCCGGTTCCATGAGTTCGGCATGGCTGCGGGCCAACTGTTCCTGGCGATGGAGTATGTCACCCGCATCGATCTTGAAGGGATTCTCAGGACACAATCGGAGCCGTCCCGGATTCGCATCTGTTGTGCCATGGCCTGCCAAGTGCTCGAAGCGCTCAGTTACGCCCACACACGCTCGCTGGTTCACCGGGACATCAAGCCGTCGAACATCCTTGTTTACCAGCCTCAGCAAAAGCTTCGCATAAAATTGGCAGACTTCGGGCTCTCCAAGAATTACATGAACGCCGGGTTCAGCGGGATGACTCTCGAAGGGGACATCCGCGGCACGCTTCGCTATATCCCCCCAGAGCAGGTCATCGACTCCCGATACGCGAAACCTGCCAGCGACATCTACGCGGTGGGCGCAACCTTGTACGAGTATCTGTGCGGCAAGCCTCCGTTCGATTTTGCGACCGGTCAAAAACAGATCATGGCGATTCTTGAGGAGGACCCGCCCCCCTTGCGTGAGCGTTGTCCGCAAGCTCCGGCCGAAGTAGCGGCGATTGTGGCGCGGGCCCTCGCCAAGGACCCGCTGAACCGGTTTTCATCGGCAGAGGAGATGAAACAGGCGCTTTTGCCGTTCTCGAAACGGAGACGCGGATAACACGAGGCCGGCGGCGAATCGCAGCGGGGCATGATTATTTGAGGCGGAACGACTTTGGCTGCACGGATTCGATCAAAATGTCCGCACTGCAATCAGACGCTCAAGGTGGATGAGACTTTGATCGGACGTAACGTCCGCTGCCCCCGCTGCGAGCAACGTTTCGTCCTGTCGTCCGTTCTGCTCTCTGGAGAGGCGTCCGCGGCCGTCTCACTCGAAGAGACAAGTCCGTTGTCCCAGGACGACAATGGCGAGCCATCCTCCGCATCCGCGCGCTACCGGCCCGACAGCGAACCGACGATGGGCCGGACCGGGCGTTTTGAATGGAAGGCGCTGCTCGGACATGGAGGCTTCGGACGGGTCTACCGGGCCTACGATCCACAGTTGGACCGGTAGCTCGCCCTGAAGGTGCCCAAATTTGGGGTCGAAGACCGCAAGAAGGTTCGGCGTTTTTTGACAGAAGCCAAAGCGGCCGCCACCTTGCGGCACCCCAATATCGTCGCCGTCTACGAGTGCGGACAGGCGGACGGGGAATATTACATTGCGTCCGAGTACATTGAGGGCCGCACGCTGGCCGACTGCATTCGCCGGGTGCGGCCGGATTTCCGCGAGGCAGCCGAGTGGGTCCGCCAGTTGATGGACGTGGTGGCGACGTTGGCGGGTTGGTTGCCGAAGGCTCGGTCGCCGTTGATGCCGCCGGCGTCGGTCAGGTAGCGGCCGATTTGCGGGTCGTACCAGCCGCGCGCTTGGGCGTCGGACAGGCCGGTCGCCGCGTCGCCGAACAGCCCGCTCCACTGCTGCGGCGCAGCGAGGGGGTTGGCGTCCCCCGTGTTTGCCCGTCACCCCACGCATGCTTGCCCTGCTCCGCGATGCAAGCACGGCACCGGGCACCCGGCATTCTTGTTTGGAAATGAACTCGTACTAAATACGTGCCCGCAGCTACAGGTCATGCTTGGCATTGTGTCCCGTTTGTATTCTATGACTGTTACCGATTGAATCCGTCCCGGAAAGCCAGGTAGGGCCGGCTTTGCCGGCCACGCTTCGTCAGGGTTCGCCAATCGTGTTTTTGATGTCCGCGAATTTCAGCCGCTGGGCCGCGTCTTGCCAGCAGGCCCAATGTGGTGGATAGACTCCGGCCCGGACCGAGCGATGGAATGTCGACCAAGGCCATTCATGGGGACAGCGGACAAGCCCGTGCTTTGCGGGATTGTAATGGATGTCACCGAAATGCCGCTCGAACGGCGATTGCGGGCCGATCCCATCATCGCGGCGGGCACAGCCGGCCCTACGTCACTCAGGTTTGTTGATCAACTTCTCTGCCTCCATCGCTACTGCCCTGCATTCGTTTAGACCAAGGGAATACTGGTCACGCAGAAGCAAGAAGATATTCATGTTGCTAACACCATCACTATGAAGCTGTGAGTAGAAATCCGTTGGGCTGACTCCAGCTTTCGAGAGGCCAGCATACTTCGCTGACAACTCTGCATACTCAAAATGATTCGAATCATTCATGACTGGTTGTACTAACGAATGGGGAAGTTACGAGAAAGAGTTTCCAGCGTTTCGTTGAACTCTTGAATGAATATGCTCCGTGATTCAAAACCCCGGTTTCGCAGTGTGCTTTCGAGACTTCGATTAAGGAATGCACCCCCACCTACTTCGACAGTATTTAGTCCGAATGCACGCCCGAGATTCTGACTCAAGGTTCGTTGCTGTCCAAGCAATCGCAGCCCCGTGCCGCCTACCACTGGTGCGTCGCCAATGCGAAGCAACTCGCCTGCGGCATTTCTTCCTCTCGCTGAAAACACAATAGAAGTCAAACCGTCGTCCGTTAGCTGAACGAAGCCATCCACTGGGGTGCTTCAGGTTGCGGGGACAGTGCAGTCTCTTGAATCGGCAGGGTTGGTTGGGTTTCGAAATGGATGGTAACCGTTCACACCCCGGATAGCAGGGTGGGGGGTGGTTGGCTGGCGAAGTGGGCTTTGACGGCGTCGGTGACGAAGGTGAAGACGTTACGGTTCTGCTGGCGACAGGTTTCGATCACGCTCAGCAGCGTCTCCACG
>JAJDEI010000266.1 GCA_029259845.1 Planctomycetaceae bacterium
ACAAGTGTGTGATCACGTGATGGTCCGACGTGCGATTGCCGTGGTCCCCTGGCGAGGCCGGCCCCCCCTGCGGGCCATGCCCGATGGAACACACGCACTCAAAAAACGTACAAGATGTGCCTAAACCAAAGGCCTCGGCTCCCGCCGAGCCGCGAGCGGAGCAGGCGGGGTCGGCCCCCGGAACCGGCTCACGGGGATCGGCCCCCGCAGGAGAGCAAATGGCTACAATGGTGGCCGAATCGTCACGTCGCGGCTCGGCGGGCGCCTCGCCCTCCCGGTGAGACGCGACTTAAGTTTCCGGAGAGACTCTCGGTTTCACGTTTGGCAGCGCAGTCTCCTGGGGACTCGTTAATTCGACCGGAATTCGTCATCATGACAGTGGCGGTGAACGTCGTGTCATCGGAGCGTGTGAATGGTGAGCTTCGCGGGTCGACAGCCTTCGGTGGCTTGGGAGCCGGTTGTCATTCCGGACGTTCCGTCGTGTCCGGTGTGGGTTTGGTTCAAACCGTACGCGGCACCGCAGGATGCCGTCTACCAGATTCCGGACGATGCATTCCGCGCGTTCGGAGCTTTGATCACGCCGCGCCGATTGCTGGCGGCGGTCGGAATTGATGCCGCACAGGCATACTCGTGGACTGTCCAGGGGGTCACCTGTGAGGGTCAGGGCGGGGCCAATCCGTTGCTCGACCAGCCGCTGCCGTTCCCCGGACCGGCGGGCATCGCCTTTCACATGCTCGTGCCCGTTGCCGGTCCCGTGCCGATACTGCCGATGAGCGCCGTCCCCCCGGCGACGCCGCTACCGGTCGCACAGGTCCAGGTCGCACAGGCGCCGGTTGGGCCGGTCTCACCCGCGGCAAGCGGCGGCTCGCTCAACACGCTGGAAGCGATCGATGCAGACTGGCGATCCATCATTCAGATCGAGCGCCAGCTCGATGCCGTGCGGCGCCAGTTGGGCGGCATCCAGGGAACGCTCCAGTCGCTCAACCGCGACCTCGGCTCCGATGAGCGTCTGTACGCAGACAATCTCGACAAGAAAGCGTGGCAGGACACGCGCCGCTGGCTTCGCGAGGCGCTGGCCCAGGTTTCCAAGTACATCCGCGCCCACGATATCGGCGTGACCAGTTCGGCCGGGAGCCGTCGGCGGTTCGAGCAAGTTTATCGTGAGTTCGTCGAACCCCGCCGTCCGTTCCCCGGCATGGACGCCGAACAGCTTGCCTTCGAGCAACACCGCAAAACCACCCAGAATCTCCTGGTCCAAATGCAGAGCACGTACGCCTCCGCCGCCCGCGACGGCGTCCAGCGGGCCCAACTGGTCCTGAACCGCATCGCCGCCAAAGTCCGTTCGGCCCGTGCCAAGAGGTGAACGTGAGGGGAGGCAGCGTCAGGCGAACCGATCCGCGTTTCCGGTGTCCGGACGGGTGGCGGGGGCGAGCGAAGAGCGTCCGGTGGTTTCGCAGCGCCGATCACGGGGGCCGTGTCGCCGTTTGGGGAATCGTTCTCGGCCCCGGATCGGAGGAGGGCGTTGTTCCATTCACCACAGCGCCCCCGCCACCCGTCGATCTACGATTGCCGTGTCTGGTGAGAAAAGCGAGACCGTCCAGTAAACTCGAACTCGAAGGCCGAATGACGAAGGAAGCCCGAAGTACGAAACTCCGTGCGCACAACACCTTCGGGCTTAGATCACTCGGAGTTCCTTCGTCATTCTGATCTCGAAATTCGGTATTCAACACGATGTCGTCCAAACGCAAACGACGCTCGCTTCCCCAGGATCTGTGCGGCCAGATGGGGCCGGATGACGCGGTTGATCCGCGCAAGTTCTTTGACCGCCGTTCGCAGGGACGGTCGAATCGCAAAGCCCATCAGCTTTGCCGGCAGGTGTCGCACACGCTGAGCTACGTGCTCTCCGGCGAGTGTGACGACGACGCTCTGCGCAGCTTGTCCGTCGAAAGCGTCGACCCGGCGCCGGACTCCTCGCGGTTGCTGGTGACAGTCGCCGTCCTCGACAAAGACGACACGACACCGACCGAGGTCATTCTCAGTAAGCTGGCGGCAGTCAGCGGCAAGCTGCGGTCTGAAGTCGCCGCCTCCATCAACCGCCGCAAGACCCCCGAACTGGTCTTTAACGTCGTCCGCCCGACCGCAATCCCGCGACCGGAAAAGAATGAACCGGCGGCTGAAGAACCGGACGATTTTCCGGAAGATGAATAGGCGAAACGGATTCAGCAGAAAATCTGCCGCCAGTTGAGGCGATGGGTCTAGTTTGGCCGCTCCGTGTGCGGAGTTAGGTGCTGCTTCCTCCGCAGAAGCATCCAGACAGCGAATGCCAAGAGGGCGAGACCGTTGACAACCAGAAGCCATGTGAAGTTGCGGGGTTCGCTGCCCTCGGGATTGTGGGGGTTCTTCTGGTAGCTCTTGGTGATCTCGCCCTCGGAGTTGACATGATAGACGGCGGCTGCCTCCGGAAACGGGATGTCGCGAAACTGCGAGATCGGATACGACGGGTCCAGTTCGACTTTCGAGAATTGGTATGTTTCACGAAACGCCAACTGCGGCTCGTCGTCGCGGAGCGTCGACCCGCGATACGACACGAACGCAACACGCATTGGAAACCACATTCCGGGTCCGATCTCCGTCGATTCGCGGGCAATACCGCTCCCTTTGGGATGCTCGCTTGTGATGCTGCTCCGGTATTCGACGATTCTGAGCGGGATATAGTTGCGGCTGGGTGCGAAGTCAAACTCCTCGGTGATGTACGGCTGCTCGTCTCCTTCGAACCACCATTCGGAGCGCACCTGCACGCATTCGATCCCGTCAACGACACTCCTGCCGACGATCGAGTTCTTGAGCGTATGGTCTTCCCAGGGCCCGGCAGCAAGGAATTCCGACATGCGCCGTCCGTTTAACGAATCAGAAATGAGGGACATCAATCCATGCGGCTGATAAACGGCAGGTTCGATCTGACGGCCGTCGATTACATTGGCAATCTTCTCGCCCTGGACGAGCCGCGTCACCTCGCCGTCAAACCCTTGCATGCGTTTGACGTCAGAGTCGGCGTATCCCTCTTCCTGGCGGAACCACGTATCGTGGTAATGATCCTCGAAATATGCCAGTTCATTCTGAAGGATGAACCGGCGATCTGAATGGATGTGCGTGACTTCGCCGTCCATGAGCGCGCGCTCCTTGTTGAACAGGTATTCATAGGCCAGAACGAGCTCGATGTTTTCGTAGAGCGCCTCATTCGCCGCGACGTTGGCGATCAGGTCATCCATCTCCAGAGGCAGGACATTTTGGTCGCCGGACTCCGTTCGGCTCCCCGTGGCGGCCGGGTCGGGCGGGGGGACGTCCTCCGCCACGAGTGAACAGTCACTTGTCAGCCGTATTGCCAGGAAGATGGCCACACTCCACAAGGCGAACCGTTGCGCCCGTGGCCACAGGGTGTCTTCGTACATCGCCATCAGTCGTTCACTCACGTGCAAATCGTATAGGCGCGGATCGTTTTGGTCGTGCCATCGTTTTGGCCGGTGCAGCGGCAGGAATTGGCGCTGTTCGGCTTGTTAGTCTTGCACCGCGTGCTGGGATAATCGCATTCCCAGTTATTGCAGCTTAGTGTACAGACAACTTTGTCATTCGACGTGGTGACGCTGCAGGTTGAGCCGGTACCTTTATGCCTGCACCATTTGTGGTTGACCGGGACCGTCCAGCCATTATTGGTCGCACATTTGACCGCCACGCACACGGCGAGTGAACTGTCGATAGAAAGATAACAATCTCCACTCTTGCACGGGTCATGGTTCGAGACGGTCACACACTCCCCGTCATTAATCGTCGCGGTCGCAGCAGCCTGCGTTGCAACAGGGCTGACGATCGCGAGTGCCAAGCCCAGAGTCACCGCAATTGCCCATCCGAAGAACTTTGATTCTCGTACCATCTTTATCTCCTTGAAACTCGGTGCTGCCGATTCAGTCGGTGAGTTGCCGCGCCGGGAGTAGGGTCACCTCAGCGGACACATCCAGGTTCGTGAACGAGAGAGAAATGGCTGCCGGTTCATTGGGCAGCGAGTCCTCACCAGAAACGGTCAGTTGCAGTTGTTTGCGATGCGAGCGGGCCGTCGGCTCGTTCAGTTCGACAACCTCCACGCCATCCGGCGCATCGACACGCAGGAGATCCCCCAGATCCTTGCCGGCAGGGCTGAAGGCGATCAGCCGATACACGAGCGGCTCGTCCGCCGCCTGCTTCGCGGGCAGCGGAATTCGCCGGGGGGCGATGAGGATGGCTGGCGCATATCGCGCGGAAAGCGGGACCACGATTTCGTGTTCGCCGTCACTGACTCGCAGGTTGTCCGTGAGCAGAATGGCCTCATCGTATCGACGAGGCGTGATGTTCAAGGTCAATTCGCCATCTTGTGTCCGCTGCTCACTCACGTCAAACGTCGAGCGGTCGAGGCGCCATTGGAAACCGGGAGCCGCAGCCGGCGCGGATTCACCCTCTTCCAGGGCAAGCGGCCCGAGCACGACTTGCTTCGTCGGCAGTGTCTCTCCCGTAGAGAGCGTCCCGAAATTCAGCGCGGCCGGCAATACGGAGAACGGCAGCGGGCAATCCGCGAAAACCGAAACGGCCGCTGATGGCCGGTACGGGTCCGACGAAGCGATCTGCAACACCACATCCCGTGGTGAGTCGAACGCGTTAGGAAGCGTGACGGAAAGCGAGACCATCACGCTGCGGTGCGGCTCGACGGCACCGGATTGCGGCGTCACATTTGAGCAGGCACATGACGGCGTGATCTCAAACTCCAGTGGTGCGGTCCCGGGATTTGTGATCTCGAAGCTGCCGCTGATGCTCTCATTCGGCAGACCGCTCCCCAAGTGGATGGGGTAGGTGGGAAGATGGATTCGTGCAGCCGGGGCATCCGCCCGCGTGAAGACCGAAACCCCGGCCACCACAGCCGTCGCCAACAGCACTAACGCGAAAGGGAGTTTCATGACTCACTCCGCAGAACCGGACCCATCGGAATCCTACCGTGGGGGGGGGGGGGGGGGGGGGGGGGGGGGGGGGGGGGGCGGGGGGGGGGGGGGGGGGGGGGGGGCGCGGGGGGGGGGGGGGGGGGGGGCGGTCCACCGAGGGCAGGAGCCGGAGGGCCTCCGAGCGACGGCGCG